>NZ_BAFM01000001.1 GCF_000334895.1 Halococcus agarilyticus
GTGACGGTATCGCTCCGCGAGCGGGGCTGGGAAGTGCGGACGAAATCGACGTCGATACCCGGCGTGCGACTGGTGGCGTCGCGAACGGATCGGATAGCTACCACGTCTCGGGGGAGATAAGCGGTCTCACAGTCGATGGTGACGCGACCATCTATAGAAACGGAGAGCAAATCCATCCGGACTCGCCCGGCAACGGTACGGGCCTCAAGCTCGGTTACGACGCTCGCGCCCAATCACACCGTCGCGGGGACACGTTCGACGATTTCAGCAATCTCAACAAGGCAGGGGGTTGGTACGTAACGAACGGCGATTTCTCGTTGGATACTGAGTGGCAGTTCCACGACGACGACCCATCGTCCGCGCGTCTCGACGGTTACTCGGACGACGACCGTATCGGCATGGCGGTCGATTTCCCCGCGGGTCGGGCGTTCTCTCATCGCGATCTCTCGCTCGCCGTTCGACTGGGAGAGGCTGCTCACGAGACACTCCGCGTCGAGTTGTACGCGGAAACTGCGAGCGACCAGTTCATCACTACCCGATATCTCTCGCGGAAACACGGCTGGGTCCGGGTCGCGCTCGGGGCGTCGGACATCCGCGGATCGCCGGATCTCGGTGCCGTCCGCCGGTTCGGGATCGAGTGCTACACCGGTGGCAAGCGCGTCCGGATGAACATTGACGCCATCCGCACGACGCCGAAGCGAAACAAAGGGGCAGCCGTCCTGACGTTCGACGATGCCAACCGGACTCACTACACCAACGCTTTCACAGAGATGCGATCACGGGGGATGCCGGGGACTTGCGCGGTCATCCCGCGAGTGATCGGCAGTAATGGCAGTCTGACGCTCAACCAAATGCGGGAGATGCAGAGCGATGGGTGGACGATGGCGAGCCATCCCCAGGCAAAGGACGTGAGTGGTGGGTTGGGAAGTATTCCAGCCAGCGAGACGGAGCAATTGATGCGAGATACGAAACGATGGTTGTTGGGTCACGGCTTCGACCGCGGCGCACGGTGTCTCATATGGCCGTTCGGCGACTTCGACCGCGACGCGATGGAATTGGCGGGCGAATACCACGAGCTGAGCTTCGGCGGCGGGGCCACCCCCTGCGGAGGGACCGTCACCGAGGCGGCGTGGGTCCCCCGCGTGAACACCGACAACGTGAGCGAGGCACTCGCTGCTATCGACTACGCGGCGCGATACGACACCGTGGTCACGTTGATGGCTCATCAAGTCGGAACTTCGCGACTGCCAATGAGCGATTTTCGTAGGATACTCGACCGGATAGAGGTGCGTGATCTGGATGTGTTGACTGCGTCTGATTTCGCCGACGAGCAGTGATATTAGTTGGATTTCCCCACGCTTCAGCGGACCGTTCAGCGTCGTCGTTGCGCTTCGGTTACCACTGAACGCTCAGAGCACGAGCGAGAGCGCCAAGTCACATGACCGCGAAAAGCAGCTCGTCGGACGCCACGCAGTCTAAGAGGCGTACGGTATGTCGATTGAACAGCTCTCTATCCGGACCTTTTTCCGCCGGTTCGTGTCGACCGTCGGATTCGGTGGCGAACCCTCGAAGTCGACGTTGGCGAACTCGGTCGGCTTGTTGCCGGGGGCTCGATACCGCGCCACCTGCTTTTCTCCAAGTCGATCACCGCACCGTGCATGTCGCTGTCGTTGTGGATCGTCGAATCGCGCACGACGGACCCTGATCCGTTGCATATCACGCATACGAGGGTCGCCGACTGGCGGCCGTCGGTCTCCGTGATCCAACTACCCTGAAGGATCCACACTACCGTCCTGACATACGGTAGCCATTCGTTGCACCTGCTGCCCGAATCGTTTTGCCTACACCCCGTCACGACTACCCATGAGTGAATCCGGCGACGAATCCCGCGTCACACACGCGATCGAGCAGCTGTACGATGCCCAGGAAACGGTGAAGGACGCGCAGTCCGACCTCCGCTCGGCGGATCTACTGACAGAGCCGCGAGAGCAACAGTTCGACAGTGTCGAACGAGACCTCGACGAAATGGTCAAGGAACTCCAGGAACTGTAATTTCTACTCCACTGTAACTTAGTCACCGGTCGCAGGGTGTGTGTCAGAATTCTATCCAAAATATTCGGCTTTACCATATGTAATATTATTTATAGTTCGCTTCGATAAATAGCTCAAGCGACGCCAGAGTTCGCAATTCTTGTCCGAAATCACTACCTCGTTGATGATCGCTCCAGATGGTCCACGGATTCCACCACTCGACCACCCCCCGTTCGGCAAGCCGACCGATGAGCGATTTGACGACATCGCGGAACGATGTCTGATGCCGGAGAGCCATGTCGAAATTGAGGTACTGGCCGTTGGAGTGGAGTGTATGATCTTTTGTCATCTTATCCCAACAATATCGAAGATCTGCAACCTTGTTATTGAGAACGGACCATTTAGAATCCGCACCGAGGGGGTTTCCGGCCCGCGTCTGGGTAGGAAGGGAGAACAAATCAGGAAACATATCTTGGATGAGTTGCTTAAACAGTCGCCTGTCGTCACGATGGGTTTCGGGAACACTCAGGATGAACGACACCCACTCCTCGTGGTAAAATGGGGCTTGATCGTCCAACGGTACGGCGATGGGGTTAATAAAACACGGCTGTCGAACCCCGAAGTCCAACTGATCGCCATACGAAAGCGCACCAGCTTTGAGCCACTGGGTGGGGGGAAGTGTTGCTGTCGGGTCGAACCCACAAGGGACGAACTCGGCATCACACGACCGATTCCACACTGCGAACTGCTCGCAGGCCTCAGCCCAGTCCTCACAATCTGTCGAGAAGTTGCTCCGGTGCGCGCCGGCCAGTGCCTCACCGAAGAACCCACTCCAGAAAACAGTCTGGCCCTCAACGCGCTGTTTTGCGCGCTTTCGAGCGGCATAATTGATGTACCCCTCAAAAACTCTGTTCGGGTGATCCAGCTCTCTAGCATAGTTAAGAAGATCGTCATGTGACCACTGAGTCTTCGAGGGACTGAGATCAATCGGGATATTTTCAACACCAGTGACATCCGCGACGCGACGGGGAATGTCGAAGTCCCACGTCCCCGGAATGCCGTAGGTAACGGTCAGAATCTGCGATGGACCGACGTGTTCTAAGAGAAGTCCAAGGATGGTCCGCGAGTCGAGACCTCCACTGAGCGGGACGATGTGCGTTGCGCCTCTGGGACACGATGCGAATGTTTCGTCCATCGCCTCTCGGAGGGCCTCTTTCCCAGCATCAAGAAGATTTACTCCCCTCTGCTTGTCTGTATCTACATTTGTACCATTAGTAAATCGGCGATCAAGTGTGCTACAACTTTCATGAGGAAAATAATCCGTAGTAAAGTGTGTTCTCAATGACGGCACGGGGAAGGTTCATGCACTTGGACCAAGTCCACCTTTAATAAAGGTGTCTATATCATAGGATAGTGGCTTTCTGAGTAGAAGTCTCACGAGCTATCGATTAAAAACAAGAAGGTTTTTCGGAATCCACGTTGTTTTCTCAACGTTTATGTGATCGCGGAGATACCGTACTGCTTGCTCGTCGTAAGTCATCCCTTGTGAATGAAATTTATCAATCCAATATTTTCGTGGCTGTGTGTTGACGTGATGAGTTCCACCTTGTCCAGGCGTTGCAGCGGTCATCACGATGGTGTCTCCCGCCCCAACAAGCGTCTTCACAAGCCCGTCAGCGGACTTTTCGGGGAGATGTTCGGCCAGCTCGAAACAGAGTACAAGATCGTAGGTGTGATCGACTGTGTACCGATTCCGGAGATCGTACTGTTCCAAATACTCGTCTGGAATTACTGCATGGTCAAATGCCGCTCTGTTCCCGTCAACGCCATGCACGGTTGCTCCATCTTCGAAAAACACTTCGAGGTGAGCACCAATAGCGCAGCCGAAATCAATCACGCTATCAGGACTATACTTGCTGTTAATGACTTCAGACACATTGTGCGCATCGGATCGCCAAGGGTCCTGTCTGCGCCGTGCATAGAAGGACTCCTCGTAGATGTCGTCCAATTCGAAAAGTCCGCGTTGGTGCCCAGCGAACAACGCTCGCTCCCATATCCGTTGACCATTCTCTTGTATCTGCTTCCATTTACGGTATGGTGGCCGAAGTACGCGCAACGCGGCTTTGGGGGCGTGTTGGTTAACCCACTGCTTCATGGAATAGTCTGAAGCCCCCCTTGCGAATAAAACGACTCCTTCTTAATCGGATCTTCTGAGAGGATATCCCACCCCTCCAAATCAAAAAATAAATACTGTTTGCAATACTGATCCGCTCCATGCCTGATATTGCGCTCGGCGTCGTGGTTCTGACCCGCACGGACAAACTCAGCGGACTACTCGAGTCAGTCGAGCAGCAACCTATCGACAAGGTCTATATAGCGGACAACGGGAAAATGACGCCCGAAAAAGAGCAGCTCTACAACGAAGATTTTGCATTCGAGCTCGTGGTTCTCGATCTAGAGTACGATATTGGACTAGGATATAGCCGTGACAGTATCGTGAAAGAATTTGACGAGGACTATCTGTTCGTTGTGGATAGCGATCACGAACTCCCACATAACGCAATGCTCTTGCTTGATCAGTTGGAGGAGCGTCCTGATATCGGCGGGATCGCCGGATCACTCATCGAACCCGACCAAGGAAAGCTGTGGCAAGATGCCAAGGATTTCCATGAGGAAGGCAATGACTTAGTCCGTGGCGCACGGTACGAAGAAAAGAATATCGAGTACATTTCTGGCTCGCCCTTCGTCGAATTCGATTTCATCCCGAATGCAGTGCTATTCCGCAAGGAGTGTCTTCAGGACTACTCGTGGGATCCCGAATATCCTCTAGGCCGTGCTCACGCCGATTTTTACCTCGGACATTGGCTGAATACTGACTGGAAGTTTGGTATCTCTCCCGAAGTGCTCTTCCGACATTACCCCGGAGGAGATACGGAGTACATATCCCACAGACGTGCCGACGAGAAATATGAGTTTGCTGAAAAGTATTTCCTCGGTAAATGGGGATACGATGACTTCCGTACTGACTATCGGTACTGGTACTCTACCCACTACGAAGACCTAACGATTGTTGGACGGGCGAAGAGGTACTATCAAGAGGAAGGTTCGAAAGCGTTTCTCAAAAAGTCGATTCGCTCAGCCCCCGACATCGCTCGGAGGAATATCTCTATGTTCATGGACAGGTGAGTAACCGAGCATCTCGGGTTTAGCCGTGTAGCGTAAGATGATTCAGTAACTATTTGAAGAGACCAAACGGACGATTCGACAAATGCTCCCTGAGTCGGTAAAAAGAGTAGCTGAAAGCGTCGAAAAGAACGGCCTACGGCATACCCTTAGCATTCTCGCGAAGATGTGCTACCGGGGGCCGTGGTTCACTCTCACGTCTCGGTATCCGATGGGAACGAACGTCTACGAGCGCGACTGGGACGCGTTACTCATTCTGGATGCCTGTCGCGTCGACGCACTCGAAGCAGTCGCCGACGAGTTCGATTTCATCGACGATGTCGATAGCATCTGGTCGCGAGGAAGTACTTCTCAGGAATGGATGGCCCAGACGTTCACGCGAGAGTGGCGCGATGCAATCGCCGACACGATCTATCTGGTCGGGAACGGATTCGCCAAGCAGACGTTCGAGGAGGGTGGACGGCCGATTCTGGACTTCAATCCGCTCTCGTTCCCCGCCTTCGATGTCGTTGATGCAGCGGATTTCAAACTCTTGAAAGGAGTATGGGGGACCGGCCACGACGACCGCCTCGGGAACGTCCCGCCACGCTACATCACTGATCGAGCGATCGAGCTCGGACGCGACGAGACTTCGGAGCGACTGATCGTTCATTACAACCAGCCGCACGCGCCGTACCTCGCGAACGCGGTCGCCACTGACAGTGCCCCCTCCTCCTTCGAGTCGGACCCGTTTCCGCCGCTCCGTCGTGGAGAGCTATCCAGGGAGAAAGCGTGGGCGATGTATCTCGACAACCTCCGGCTCGTCCTGAACGATGTCGAACTCCTGCTCGAAAACCTCGATGCCGAACGGGTGGTGATCACGGCGGACCACGGCGAGGCGTTCGGCGAATGGGGCCAGTACGGCCATCCGAACGCGAGCCCGCTTCCCGCCGTCAGGAAAGTGCCGTGGGTCGAAACGACCGCGTCGGATGCACGGACGCACACGCCAGCCGAAGAGGACAACGAGACCTCGACTGATATCGAAGACCATCTAGCGGACCTCGGTTATCTGTAACGAAACCTGGCCGACGAAGGAGTGATCTCTGTGGTCGATACGATCAGCGATCTCGCATATAGCATGTGTTTCGTTCCTGTTCTCGAAGAGAAACGAATAAACGTCGTTGTGATCTGTGTCCCGCGTGATGAACGCAGCGGAAGAAGCGGACACCGCTCGACCACTGGTTTCGGTGGTCATCCCGGCGTACAACGACCCCGAGGGAGTTCGAGTGACGCTCGAATCGGTTCTCGCGCAGACGTACCCCGAAACATCCTACGAGATCATCGCCGTCGACAACGGCTCTGACGACGGGACGCAGTCGGTGATCAGAGCGTTCTGCGGACAGTATCCCGATCGACTCTCCCTGGAAATCGAAGACGAGATACAGGGTCCCGCTGCTGCCAGGAACGCCGGAATACGAAGCGCGAACGGCTCGCTGCTCGCGTTCATCGATGCCGACATGACCGTCGAGGAGACGTGGCTCGAATCGGTCGTGGCGGCGATGACCGAAAACGACCGGAGCTACATGGGGTGCAACGTCGAACTCTACGACGACAGCGACGAGGAGACTCTCGTTGCGAAATACGACAAGACCTTCGGCTTCCGGATGGAGCGGTACATCGAGGAGAGCGATTTCGCGGGAACTGGCTGTCTGGTGGTTCGGCGGTCGGTGTTCGAGGAAGTCGGAACGTTCGACGATCGACTCCGGTTTTCGGCCGACCGCGAGTTCGGCCGCCGCGTTCACGATGCTGGGTTCGACCAGCACTTCGAACCCAGCATCGTCATGTATCATTCGGCTCGTGCCACTGTCTCTGAGCTGATCGAAAAAAGCATCCGTACTGGTCGTGGTAAAACTCACCTGCGGACACGGTTTCCGGAACGGTTCGAGACGCGAAGCCTGCTCGACCCGCGGAAATATCTCCCGCCGCATCCGGTTCGTTTTTACCTTCGGGCCACCCGAACGGAGCAACTCTCGAAGCGGGATCTCATCGGACTGTTCGCCATCGTTTACCTCAGCAAACTGTGTAGAGCTCTCGGTGAACTGTATGAACTCGCGGTCGGCCACAACGAGACGTTATCCTCGAAAGGAGTGCAGAACCCATCCCGTTGATCGGAACGACAGCTACAGCACCTGTTCGTAGAGTTCGACGAACTCCGGGACGACTGTCTCGGCCCGGTACTCCGCTGCCGTCCGTTTTGCGTCGTCGGAGAGGGTGGGCAGTTCGTTGTTCTCCACGAGCTCGATTATCGACCGCGAAAAATCGCGTACTGTCCCATCCGTCGTCCGGCCCCCGCTGCCGATGATGTCACCGACGCTGCCAACGTCGCTGGAAACTACCGGCGTCCCCGCCGCAAGCGATTCGAGAAAGACCCGTCCGAACGGTTCGTCCCACCGGCCAGGATAGAGAAACAGGTCGTGGGCAGCGTACACGCCCGGCAGTTCGTCGTTCGGGAGCTGACCGGTGAACGAGACGGCAGAACGGAGGTCTCGTTCCCTCGCTTGCTTTTCGAGTTCCGAACGGAGTCCGCCGTCCCCGACGATGGTCAACTGAAACTCACGTGGCGATCGCCGACGGAGCTGTGTGAGAATCGGGAGCAGCTTGTCGACGCCTTTGTGCCTATCCAATGAACCCACGTACAGGAGTTCGTACGGTTCGCCGAAGTCGCTCTCGTGTTCCCGACAGAACGTCTCGTCAAGCATGTTGGGTATCACTCGAATACGATTCCGAGGAAACCCGAAGTCAGCGTACGCTGCCTTGACGTGGGGAGAGAGTGCGTGATAGCCGTCGATCCGATCGGCGTTCCGGCCGCTTTCTCGAACCAGTTTGAGGTAACCCAGTCTGCTTGCCGTGCGGTACGCACTGCTGTACTCGTCGTGACCGCCGCTCGTCGCGAGCGAGCAGGCGGTACATTTCATCACGCCGTTGCTCGTACATGGCTCCCGGTCCAGGTACCGAAGATCGTTTTTCGGGCAGATGCCGCGGTAGGCGTTCAGCGTCACGACTGTGGCGGTCGATGTCCGTGACCCGATTTCGGCCAACGCGGGGGTACTTGGGGAGTAATAGCTGTGAATCAGGTCGTACGCATCGAACTCGTTTGCTCGACTGCGGAGCGCTTGATTCAGTCGTACACCCGAATGGTACGGGTAACCGGATAGCTCGAGGAACTCGAGAGGGAGCTCGGTGTCCCCTTCCTCGGAACTGGGTGGGCGCTCCGTGCAGTACACGGTGACGTCGTGTCCCCGCTTGGCCAACTCGAGCACGATCCGCGATGCACTGTGAGCTGCTCCCGTTCCTTCGCTCCGTGGGTATTCCGGATGGACGAATGCGATCTCCATATCTATAGCAGAAATTCGTATTCGTCTTCGAGGTGGTTCACGCTTCGATCTGAAATCGGATGGCTCTTTTCAGTGTCGGTTGCGCATATTATGATCGACAGATACTACTCAGAAGCTACCGCAATTATACCGATAGCTGACAGCCGGAAACAAGAGCCAAGGCCCGTGCGTAACCGCTATTCGGTATAGCCCAGATCTCGAAGCCGGTCAGCCACTACCTCGCTGTCTACCTCGTTCGACTGTGTGACGGGTGATTCTCGCCGAATCTTCCGCCGAGGACCGTCCTCCCGGACCAACCAGGGTACTGTGATCAGTTCGTCGGTATACACGCCTCGTGGGTGGCCCCACTCACGCATCGGGATCGGGAACGCGCGCTCGCCCACCATGTTGCCGTGGTCGGCCGTGACGACCGTTTTTCCGTCGAGAGCATCCATCAACTCCTCGACGTGTGGTAGCGCGCGCTCCAGGTTCGCCTCGTAGATCCGCCAGACGTCGGCCTGGTCGGCATCGAGCGCGCCGTACAACAATTGACTCCAGAGGCTTTCGCGTCGCGCGCCGGTGAGGTGTCCCTTGTCGAAGTCGGTTCCCGAATCGATGAACGGGTAGTGTGGCTGCATGTAGTGGACGACGAGGCGTTTGTCGGGGTACTCCTGCGCCGTACGCGTCGCGTACTCCGTCACCGTCTCGGGAAGCACCGTTCCGTACTCCTCGTCCCACCCTTCCTCCTGCCAGACGTGGATCACGTCGTGGAACGTCGTGCGTATTGACTCACGGTTTCGGTAGAGTTGCGGATTGGCCGTTACGTAGACGGTATCCCGGAGATCACGATCATCCATGTTCGCAGACAGGAACTCGGTGGTCGCGGAGCCTTTCGACTGGCGGCGTTCGAGTCGGCCCGGTAGTTCCGAGCACCGCGCGAACATATCGTATCGGCAGGCATCAAGAACGAGGAGGTTGTCCCAATCTTCATCGAAGACACTGACGCCGTCGGTATTGTGTTCACGACGACCGAACCGCCGGTGGTAGAGTCGGTTCGCGTACCGGAAAAAAAGCACCGGATTGTTGATCGCCCGGCCCAGCCGTGAACTCGTGTCCATACTACTGGGTGACGCGAGGAGGGAATGAGGGTTGTGGTCGGGCTGTCTGCGTGTTAGCACAGGAAGCACCGACCGACAGCGAACGAATGAAATGATATATCACCCGCTGCGGACGACGACGTTTATAGTGCCCCAGATGTCACGGTCAGTTCTCATCGACGCTAGTCCTCTTGGAGGAGGGGTTTCCGGGGCGGGCCGATACGCTTACGAACTCCTCGATACACTAGTGCCGATGGCTCGAGAACTTCGTTTCGAAATTATCGTCCCGCCGAGAGACAGCCGGAACTGGGACATCGATCACTGGTCGAAACGAAAGAACGTCACGACGACTCCGGCTGATATCAGGGGTGTCGGTCCCCGGCGACAGTTGTATTTCCTCAGACATTCCTTCGAATACGATTTGTTTCATTCGCTTTCATCGTATCTCCCACTATTCGTCCGGGGGCGGTCTCTCGTCACCGTCCACGATCTGAAATACGTCCACTTTCCCTCGTACTTTCGGGGTCTGGGATCGCTCAAACACCGCTATATCACCGCGATGATTCGGCGAAGCGCTCGTACCGCCGACCACGTTCTTACCGTTTCGGAGCACACCCGCTCTGACATCGTCACGGAGTTCGACGTCGAGAGTGAGAACGTCACAGTCGTTCCACACGGTCCTGGAGGTGCACGGACTGACATCGACGGATCGTCCCCGGTCGATGGTTCGTATCTGTTTTTCGTCGGCTCGCTGCGTCCACATAAGAACCTCGCCACTCTCGTCGACGCCTACAACGAACTTCGGAGTCGGGGTGACGGAACGAATGTGAAGCTGGCTATCGCTGGCGCGGAGTACGGCGATAGCCTCGCCGAGCTACGAGATCGGATATCCGTCCCGTACCGAAAGGACGTTGAGTTTCTCGGCCGAGTTGACGACGATACGTTGGCTCGGCTGTACGCACACGCTACGGCGTTCGTTTATCCTTCCCTGTACGAAGGGTTCGGATTGCCTCCGCTCGAAGCGATGGGACACGGAACGCCCGTCATCGTCTCCAATCGAACCTCGATTCCCGAGGTCGTCGACGACGCTGGTATCTACATTGACCCGACGGACACGTCTGCTCTCGCCGATGCCTTGGAGCGTGTGTTGACCTCCGAATCAACTCGTGACTGCCTGCGAAAACGCGGACGACGGCGATATCAAGAATTCTCATGGGAACGAACGGCGAGCGAGACGCTGGCCGTCTACGAGAAATTGATAGCTGAGGAACATTAGTTCGTTGATCGCTCCATCAGTTCGAGGCGCTGTCTGTCGGTGCGTGAAGTCAGTCGTGCGCAGCATCGGGAGGCGTTGATGACGAACGGTTGACTCAGATGTCGTGGACTGCTGAACGCTGATTCGATACGGAGGATCCTATCCGATAACGGCAACGCGAGTGAGAGGGCAACGAGCGACTGTGCCGGGTATCGCTACACTTTTGTCCGTGTCCCGTCGGATTTCGTCACGGACTTGTCTCCGAGACTCATGAAAGGCATCGACGAAAACGGGCGACTGTTCGGGACCGTGAACGTTATCGACGCGGTCGGCATAGTGCTCCTCATCGCTCTGATCGTCTCAGCGGGTGCGGTCTTCGTCTCGGTTTCGTCGACGGACGGTGGGGCCGAGACTTCCGGAACCGCGTCCGAAGACGCCACCGGAACCGTGTCCGGGAACGCCACCGAAACCGGGGGATCGAACGCAAATCGGTCTTCTATAGTTGTCCGATTTCAGTTACTCGACGATGCACCCTATATCGTTGAAGCCATCGACGAGGGGCCGGTTCCGGGCAACGAGAACATCACGGCCGTACTGGGTACGTCCCGAACGACACCCGTCGAGACGGGACCCAACACGACCTCCAACGCGAGTCTCCGGCTCCGGCTCGACGTCACCGAACAGCAGGGTCGTGTGCAGTTCGAAGGCGAGCGGCTCTATATCGGCAAGGAAGTCCAGCTCGACCTCGGTGACGTCATCGTGAACGCCATCGTGACGGATTTCAGGACGAGTCGTACGACGACCACGAACGCACGAACGCGGACCTGATATGGTTGACACGTCTGGGACGGGGACGAAGTCGAGAGGCCGTATCCAGCGATGGGTCGACGGATCGCGCTCGGTACGGATGGCCG
Source organism: Halococcus agarilyticus (assembly GCF_000334895.1). NCBI lineage: Archaea > Methanobacteriati > Methanobacteriota > Halobacteria > Halobacteriales > Halococcaceae > Halococcus > Halococcus agarilyticus. The sequence goes on from NZ_BAFM01000001.1 coordinate 11,834, forward strand.
TTGTCGGTTACGACGACGTTTCAACCCGTTTCGCCCGCTCGTTCGTCGGCCATGGCTGGCGGACGATCCGCCGCTGGCTCCCGGATTCACGATTCTACGGCTGGCTGACAGCTGACGTGAGCGCTACCTCGACGTTCGGTTCGTACTCGTACCACGCGCGAGCATGGCTGTTCGTTCTGCTTGGCATGATGATTCTCGGCATCGTCGCCGCTACCCGCTTTCTCACCCCGTGGATCGGTGTCGTCGCGCTTGCACTCGGCGTGTCGCTGTTCGGTCTCCGTCAGTACTGGCGAGGCAACACTCTCCTCGCGCTGTTGGCGGCGGGATATCTGTTCCGGCTCGGTATCGTCGTTCTCAACTTTCGGTTGGGCGTGTTGACTCAGCCGGACATCTCCATCAGTCACCACGAGCGAGCGATGGCGCTGGCTGACGCGTGGCTGAGTGGACAGCTCGGTGGTGTCCTCGAGACGGGTACTATGGAACGGCTCGTTGCCTATACACATGCCCCGTTTTATCTGGTCTTCGGTCGATGGCAACTCGCCGGTGAACTCGGGACAGCCTTCTACGGGACCGCGATCGGCTACGTCACGTATGCCATCGCAAAGCAAGTCACGACGCGCCGGAACGCCGTCCTCGCGGCGGGTGCTGTCGTGTTCTGGCCGTCCATCGTCTATCGATCCGTTGTCATTCAACGAGAGGTCCTCGTTGCACTTTCCATGCTAACGACAGTGTGGGTTGCTCTTCGACTTACGCAACCCAACCGGCTGTATGAGCACTTTCCAGAGGAAGACGTCTGGCGAACAGCACACTGGACGAAACGCCTTCCAGCGACCGATATTGCACTCCTCCTCGTGGCTGTCGGGGTGATATACATCACACGGAAGGAAAACCTCGCTGTGGTCGGAATCTCCCTCGTCGTCGCCCTCGCGCTCAGGAACCGGGACGTACCGTGGCGCTTCGTCGTGGTCGGGGGGCTCCTGCTGCCCGTTCTCGCCTATTTCACGCTCAATTTCGCCGACTTCGTCGGCGGGAGCACGGCGCTGACACCGGCAGGTCTTGACAGGTTCGCTCATCTTCGGGCTCGTGGTGGGAGTGCATATCTCACGGATCTCCACTATCGCTCGTGGCTCGACATCGCCCTCTATGCCCCCGTGAAAATCGTCTATTTCCTGTTCTCACCGCTACCGTGGCAGGTCGACAGTCTCACCGACCTCCTCGCCGGTGTCAGCGGTTGGGGGCTGTTCGTCGCTACCTTGCTTTCCGGACGGGGTTTCGTCTTGCTTCGAGCACATCCCGAAAAGCGAGCGACCCTGGCTGCCTACGCCATCAGCGGGATCACCGCGTACGCGATCATCGAGATGAACTCCGGCGCGGCGTTCCGGCGTCGCATCCAGTTCGTTCCGATCATCCTGCTCCTCGCCGTCGTTGCCCTCACCAGCGTCTCGTTTCGGCAGCGCTCCGACCAGGCCACTCGGGAGTCCATCGTCTCGGCGGAGACAGAAAGCACTACAACTATGCGCCGGGACTGATTGCGTACAATCGATAGACCATGTATCGAGCGATCCGTTCTCCCCCGTCGGATTACTGCGTCACGGTGCGGCGTTCGGCGACGAATCGTCAGATGGGCGATACGCGAGACACGGGTACGTCTCCCTAGCGGTCCCCGACAGCACCTGACCACGATATCGATGCACGCACCCGCCCAGATCAGACGGCTCCCCACTCCATGAGCGCCACCGAACCGGACGTCCTGCACGTCATCACCCGATCGGACTGGGGGGGCGCGCCGCGCATCGTCAATCTCCTCGCAGCCGAGGCCGCAGCGAACACCGCGGTGGCGTGCGGTACGGGCGGAAAACTCATCGACGAACTGCGGGCACGCGACATCCCGGTGTTCGAGCAACCGTCGCTGCGGAGCCCGCCAGGTCCCGCCGATGCGCGCGCGTTCGTCGACCTGTATCGCCTGCTCCGGCGCGAGTCGTTCGACCTCGTTCACTGTCACAGCACGAAAGCCGGGATGTTGGGCCGCTCCGCCGCGAAGCTCGCGGGAACGCCGACCGTGTTCACGGTCCACGGCTGGGGGTTTTACAACACGGGCTACGACTGGGCGGCACCGATCGTAACACGGAGCGAACGACTTCTCGCGCGGAGTACGGATGCCATCGTCTGTGTCTCGGAGAACGATCTCGCCGAAGGTCGTGAACGCGGTATCATTCAGCACACTCACAGTACGGTGATCCACAACGGCGTGCCGCCGGTATCGGTTCCGGCGGATCGTCGAACCCTCTTCGAGGAAGCCGGGATCGAACCGGGCACCGTCGTGGTCGGTGCGATAGCGCGGCTCGTCGACCAGAAAAACCCGATCGGGATCGTTCGGATCGCGGGCGAACTCCAGAAACGGGGTCACGACGCGACCGCGGTCCTCATCGGCGATGGCCCGCTTGCGGCCGACTGCGAGCGATACGCCGACGAACACGGGATCGAGATCCACCTGCTCGGGTTCCGCGAACGCGCGCTCGAACTCCTCCTCGATTTCGACGTGTTCGTCCTTCCGTCCCGGTTCGAGGGGTTTCCGCTCACCGTCCTCGAATCGCTCCACGCCGGCGTCCCGGTCGTCGCGTACGACGTCGGTGGGGTCGGCGAAGCGATCGTCGATGGCGAGACCGGGTTCGTGGTCGCGCCCGGCGACGCGACCGCGTTCGTCGACCGCGTCGAACGACTCGTCACCGACGCCGATCGACGCGACGAGATGGGGAACCGCGCCGAAGCGGTAGCGGCGAGCGCGTTCACCGCACAGCGGATGGCCGCGGAGTACGATCGACTGTACGCCGACGTTCTCGACAGAGCATGAACGAGTTTCACCGACAACACGAGATGAGTGGGACGTGAACGCGGCGATCGTCGTTGCGAACCGCGTTCTACGGGCTGATGACGCCGAACGCTCGTCGACGGACAGATGAAACGAAGCTTCGTCAAGGGGTTCGTCTCTATCCTCGGCGGGAACTTCGTCTCGATGTTCGTGTCGCTGCTGCTCACGCCCATCCTGATCAGAGTCCTCGGCAGTTCACAGTACGGCCAGTACGCGGTCGTGCTCTCGGTGTTCGGTCCGCTGATGATTCTCGTCAACGCCGGCCTGTTCCCCGGCATCCGGAAGTTCGTCGGCGAACATCCGAACGACCCCGCGTGGCGCGACGGACTGTTCGGGTTCTACACCCGGGTGGCGATCGGCTTCGCCGTCGTTGGGATCGTCGCCGTCCTCGTCGCGGTCCTCTCGGGGGTCATCGACGTGTTCTTCGGCGAGTCGTTCCGGCCCCTGTTTTACATCGTCGTGCTCATGATCCCGCTGTATCAGTTCTTCGTCCTCGGACGCGGCACTCTCATGGCGCTCGGGCTTGAACACTACTCCGAGCCGGTGGCGGCGCTCCAGCAACTGCTGTTCAAGGGACTCGGCATCCTGCTGGTTCTCGCCGGGCTCGGGGTCGCCGGCGCGCTGTTCGGGTACGCGATCAGTCTGTTCGTGGCGGCAGCCCTCTGTCTGGTGTTCGCCGTACGTCACGTCGAGCTGCGATCCGTGATCGACCCGCTCTCCCTGGACATCGAGAGACAGGAACTGCTCGGGTTCAACGTGCTGTCGGTCGTCCACGCGTTTCTCGCCAGCTCGTTGCTCAACGCGGACGTCCTGCTGATCCAGTTCTTTCGGGGCAGCAGCCAGGCAGGCTACTACAAGGCCGCACTGGTGGTGTCGGCGTTCCTCTGGTTCGTCCCGCGAGCGCTGAAAACCACCCTGTTGCACTCGACCGCCGAGCTCTGGGCCGAGGACAGGTACGACCGGATCTCCGCGCGTGCGAGCCGCCTGACACGGTACTCGCTGGTCTCGGTCATGCTGCTCGTTCTCGGACTGGGGGCGCTCGCTGACGCGTTCGTCTCGATCTACTACGGCGCGAGTTTCGCGCCAACGGTCACGCCGCTTTTGCTGTTGCTCCCCGGCACGTTCGGGTTCGCGCTCGCCCGTCCCCTGATGGCGATCGGCCAGGCGAACGGCAGCCTCCGAACGCTGATCGCTGCGACCGGAAGTGCCGCGGTGATCAACGTCGTCCTGAACTTCCTGTTGATCCCGACGTACGGGATGAGCGGCGCGGCGGTCGCGACCAGCGTCGGCTACGGCTCGATGCTCCTGTTCCATCTCGCCGGCGCACGAGTCATCGGGTACGATCCGCTCGCCGATCTGCGGCTGGGACGCGTCGTCGCGAGCGGCGCGCTCACGGGTATCGTGATCCTCGGTCTCGCGATCACCATCGGCTCGGACCTCGTCTCACTTGTCGTCGTTCCGCCGGTCGGCCTCGTCGTCTACGCTGCGGCGTCGATCGGGACCGGCGCGATCGGAACGACGGAGCTGCGAACGATCCTCCGGCAGCTCCCCCTCCCACGAGTGGGCCCGCTACAACGGTTGATCGGTTCCGAGTGACGGCACGGCCGATCGGACGTGTTCGCACGATCGTCGTCGAGGTCCCCATCGGACGACACCGAACCGACGGCAGCCGTCGGTTCGGCCGACAGTGTCGATGACGGTCGGCCCGGCGAGAGCTGTCGATCGGCTCCCGTACCAACGGTGTTTTTATGCGACCCGCGGGTTCGATGCTCTCACGACGCAGCGATGGGACGAACGAAACTCTACCCGGTCGGATCCGGTCGCCTCGAGAAGATAGCGCCCGCGCTGCGGCGGGCGTTCGACGTCGTCGAACCAGGTCGCGATCCCGTTCCCCGTTCGCTCAGAGCGGTGCCGGGGCTCGGCCAGGCCGGAACGCTCGTCGAGTACCTCGGCCCGATCGTCTCGGCTCCGGCCGTCGACGGCGAGAAGCCCGTCGTTCTGGTCGACTCCGTCGGTCTCTTTCCGTTGCTCGTGGGGATTCTGTGTGAACAGCGGGATGTCCCGTTCGTCGTCCGTCTCCGCGGCGGGATGTGGAAGGAGTTCCGCGACCGCGCCCACACCGAGTCACACCTCCGGCGGCACTCCCACAATCTCCACAAGGAGTTCGTGCGGAACCGGGTGCTGTCGCTGGCCGATCGCATCCTTCCGGTCTCACCGTTCCTCCGGGCTCAGGTCGCCTACGAACTCGAAGTCGATCTCGAACGGGTTCGGGTCGTCCACAACCCGCTCGAAACCGACCGGTTCGACGCCACGCCGGAGGGTCGGTTCAAACGGGCCATCGGGCTGGACGACGAGAAGTTCATCTCGGCGATAACGAGCTTCAACTATCGGCGGAAGTACGAGGGCATCGTCCACTTCGTGCCGGCCATCCAGCGGGTTCTCGAGGCCCATTCGGACTGGCACTTCGTGATCGCCGGTGCCGGAACCGCCTACGAGGAGGGGCGAGAGCGGATCCGCGAGCGGTTCGACGAACCGGTGCGGGACAGAGTCGTCTTCACCGGGTTTTACACACCGATCGAGGAGCTGCTCGTCGACGCGGACATCGCCCTCCACCTCTCCTTTCGGGACGCCGGACCGATGGCCGTGCTCGAAGCCCAGGCGGCGCGAACGCCGATCGTCGTCAACACCGGCGGCGGAATGGCGGGGTTGCTCGACCGGTCCGTCCGCGGGACGGCTGTGGTCGAGAACGACGACGAGCTGTACCACTCGCTGAACGAGTTCGTCGAGGAGCCGGAGCGACGCCGGGCGGTCGGTGAGCGAAACAGACGACACATCGAGCGGGAGTTCGCGCCAGAAACCGTCGCGGCGGAGTTCCGGCACGCGATCGACGACATGCTTTCGTAGGCGGTCGGACCCGACCGGTTATCGGCGAACCGATCGGTTCGAGGTTTGGCTGCGCGCTGTGTCCCCCCGATCACTCGATCACACCGTGGATATCGTCGATCTCCCGGAGATCGGTGGTGAAAAACCGCTTGTTTCGCCGCATTCGGTCCTCGTCCCACTCCCACCACGCTATGTCGAGCAACTGTTCCCGTGTCCGTTCGTCGAAGCGCCATCCTCTGTGCTCGGCCGGAACGCCGGCGACGATCGCGTACGGCTCGACGTCTCCAGTGACGACTGCTCCGGCTCCGACGACAGCCCCGTGACCGATCTCCACACCCGAGAGAACGGTGGTGTCCATCCCGATCCAGACGTCGCTGCCGACGCGGATCGGCCCCTTCGAGACCATCTCGAGCCGTTCGTCGAGAACCTCCGCGTAGAACTTCCATTGGGTGCTCGGTCTGTGCGTCGAGTGGTCGATTGCCTGAAACGACGTCCGTCGTCCCACCGGGGTGAACCCGCCGACGCTGATCTCGCCCCCGATGAACTCGATGTCCGCAGTGAGGTTGACGTATCGATCGAGGGAGACCGACCCCGTGACCTTCGAGTCCGGACCGACGTGGGCGTTCTCGGCCAGCGACACGTCGCCACTCAGGTGGCTCCCTGACTCGACGTGCGCTCCTGGACCGAGCGTCACGTCACCCGCGAGCCGTGCGCCGCGTTCGACGCATGCATCGTCCGCGGCACGGATGGTATCGTCGATCGGCGCACGGTTGATGACCCGCCGGACGATGGGCGGATAGCCAGTAGCCGTCGCTACCCGTGCACCGATCGCTTTCACGAGCGAGCGGCTCGACATGCTCTCACTCCAGCCCTCGAATCGGCATAAAGCTACGCGTTCGGCGAAGCGACGTCGCCCGAACGGGCGAGCACTACACGTAGCCGAGCGCGCGCAACCGTTCGTCCACCTCGGACTCGCTCGCGGTCGAGTGCGACTCCACCGCACCCTCGGTGATCTCGCGCCGCGGCGCGCTGTCGACGGTCGCCCACGGGACAGTCGTGAGGGCGGGGTGTCGACGGCACGGCGGATGGCCGTACGCACGTGGGCCGACGATGGGGGTCAACCGCTCGCCGACGAGGTTACCGTGATCGGCGGTGATCACGGTCCGTCCGTCGATCCCGTCGAGGAGTTCCGTGACGTGCTCCATGACGTATTCGAGGTTTCGTCGATACGCCGCCCACACGGTGTCACGGTCGACGAGGCCCTTTTCGAGCGCCTCCCAGACGTGGCGCGCACGGTCGTCGGCATGGGCGCTATCGAGCTCCGGTGTCCCGGACCACGACCAGAACTGGAGGTCGGGGTCGTGAACGAACGGGTAGTGTGGCTGGATGTAGTGGACGATCTGGCGCTTGTTCGGGTGCACGGAATGGGCGTCGAGCGCCGCGTCGGTGACGTGGTCGGCCGGAACCGTGCCCAACTCCGGATCGAATCCGTCGCGCCACACTTCCTCCACACGATGGAACGAGCCGGCGGCGTGGCGGGCCAGCATCGGGCTTCCCGCCACGTAGACCGTATCGCCGTACTCGTCGGGAAACGAGTAGCGCATCCACTCGCTCGTCGCGCTCGCCGGACTCCGCACTCGGCGATACGCGTCGAACCGATCCGCTCCGACAGTCTCTTCGAAGAGGTCGACACGACAGGCGTCGAGAACGACGAGCGTGTCCCAGTCGGCGTCCATCACGCTGCAGCTCTCACGGCGGGTGCTGGATGCGGCATAAAAGGGCGTGTTTTTCCACTCGCGGGCGCGACGGAGCCACCACCCCCGGTCGGTGCGATGGTCCCAGGCTTCCCCGAGGGCGTACCGCGCGAGCGCCGTCGCCGAATTCATAGGCGTTCCTCACCGCTCTGCTATGAAAAACTTTCTCTGTGTCGCCTGGATCGCGGATCGAGCCGCGTTTCGTTGATCGCGCGCAGAGAGCCGAAAGCACACCTGAACGACCCGTGTAGTCGATCCGTCCCGCGTACCATCCGGTCGACTACTGCAGGTCTACCCACGTTCCGTGTTCGTTGTCGGTATTCCCGCCGCCACACTCTTTCTATCGGTGCCAGCTACAGATCGGTGTGGTGTATTCGGCACGTTTCGACGCCTCCAGCGCGATTTTCGGAACCGTCGTCTCCGTTACTATTAACTATTCGTACCGTGACATCGTCGACATGGCAACACGACGTCGGGTTCTGAAGGCCGTCGGTGCTTCTGGCACTTTCCTGATCGGGAGTGGAGCTGCGGCAGCCGACGGGACGGCACGAACTACCGGGCGTTCGCAACCGAACGGTAGTGCAACTGCTTTGGATGATCGAATCGACGTCTTCGTGATCGGTGGGCAATCGAACGCCAAGGGTCTCGGTGACGCCAGCAAGTCGCCAGCCCCCCCATCGGGGACTGCTTACGAGTTCGAAAACGACACCGGAAATATCGTCGAACTCGATGATCCCGTCGGGGTCGGGCAGTATGGAGCCGCTACCGGGAGTGCGTGGCCGGCGTTCGCCGAGAAGTACTTCGACAGGACGGGACAGAAAGCCGCCTATATCCCGACGGCTGTCGGCAGATCAGCGCAGGTCGCGGCCGTCCGTGACGGTAGTCCGGATAGTCAAAACCACTGGGACGCCGGTGGTGCTCGCCGGGGAGATACAGTGAACATGACCGAGCGGGCGATGGATGCACTCCGCAACGAGGGATTCCAGCCGAGGCTGCGCGGGATGCTCTGGTCCCAAGGTGAATCCGACGCGAACGCGATCGACAGCGGGACGATCTCGATCGAGGATTACAAGCGCGCTTTCTCAGAGATGTTGGGATACTTCCGCAACAACATCCAGGACCACTTCCCGATCTGGATATTCCAGACCGGAAAGCCGAGCACCGGGGACACGAGCGGGTTCCGGAAGATTCGATCGGCACAGGCCGACTTCCCGACGACAGAACAGGATGTTCAGATGGTCTCGACGGTCCAGAAGAACTTCCCCGACAAGGGCTGGATAGCTCCTCACCGGGTCAGTACACAGGAACTCGGTGTGCTGTCCCACGTTTACCACTACTCGCAACGGGGCTACAACGTGATGGGTGAGACGGGTGCGGAGAATCTGGAGGAAAGTTCCACCCTCACGATCGAGGAAAACGACGGTTCATGGACGACGTACGGTTTCTCGGTCAGTGGGAAAGTAACTCCCCGGAAGAACGTCAGTGGGGTCGACGAGATCAGCGCCGACGGGACGCGCGCGACCGGCGGGGTGGTGAGTGGGTACGACAGTTACACTATCACCGGCGGGATCACGAGCCTCAGTCTCAGTAGCGACGCGACGCTGTACCTGAACGGTACGCAAGTGGACGTCGAGAAATACCTGCCGGACGTACTGACGGTCAGGAACCACGGCTCGTGGACGACCTACGAGTTCGCCGCCAGTGGCGGCGTCGCTCCGCGAGCCGGACTGGGGAGTGCCGACGAGGTCCACGCTGATACCGGCCGTGCGACCGGTGGCGTCGGGAACGGCTCCGACAGCTACTACATCGCGGGCGAACTCACCGACGTCAGCGTCGAGGGGACTGCCGACGTCTATCGAAACGGCGAACTGCTCGACGTGGGTGGTGAACGCACGCTCAGAATCGTTGAAACCGGAGATTCGTGGACCACCTACGGGTTCTCGGTGAGCGGGAGCATCAGCCCGCGGAACAACATCGGCGGGGCGGACGAGATCAGCGCCGATGGGCAGCGCGCGACCGGCGGGGTGATCGACGGCTCCGATGGGTACACCATCACCGGCGAGATCACGAGCCTCAGCCTGAGCGGCGACGCCACGGTGTACCTCGACGGCGAAGCTCTGAATGTGGAGGAGTACCTGCCGGACGTCCTCACCGTCGAGGGAAGCGGGTCGTGGAGCACCTACGAGTTCGCCGCCAGTGGCGGCGTCGCTCCGCGAACCGGATTGGGGGGAGCTGACGAGGTCGATGCCGACGCGGGGCGCGCGACAGGTGGTGTCGTGAGCGGAGACGACAGCTACCTGATCTCGGGTAAACTCACCACCATCAACGTGGATGGGAACGCAACTGTCTATCGCAACGGTCAGAGAGTTCAGTGAAATGAAACCGCCCACAACGAGCTAATTCGGCCGAAGATGACGGTCTGTGTCTGGGTGGAAACGCGCTTGTGACCCTCGGAACTCGCCCCTTGATCCGACGATGGCTACGTTCGAAAAACTGACGGAGGGTCTGCCGAGGGAACCGTTACAAGTATGGTGGCAGGTTCGTTTCGTTGGGCCAATGAGCATCCGTCAATCGGCACGTAGACGTATCCCGACGATTCACCCCGTCTTCCGTGCGGCTCGGTGCTCGACCGAACACCAGGCCGGAAGGGACCCCCGAACCGTTTCGGATCGTGCCGTCTCTGGCAGTCACCTCGCTGTCGATGCGTTTCCGCAGACAGCCGACTGGCGACACGAATCTCGGAAGATGGGGCGAACGTGAGCAACCCGCAGCTCCTGGTGATCGGTCTCGATGCGGCGTGTTTCGAACAGCTCGATCCCCTGCTCTCGGCCGGCGTCATGCCGAACCTGGCTGAGCTCGTCGACTCCGGACTCGCCGCCGATCTGGAGACGACCCACCCACCGTGGACGCCCTCGGCGTGGCCCTCGGTCGTCACCGGAACGACGCCGTGGAACCACGGCGTCTACGACTTCTATCACCACGGAAACGACGAGCCACGGCTGGTGAGCGCACGCGAGATCCGGACGCCGTTCGTCTGGGAGCTCCTTTCGGCGTGTGGTCTCGAATCGATCGTCGTCAACGTCCCGGTGACTCATCCGGCCCACTCGTTCCGTGGCAGCCTGGTTCCCGGCTACATCGCCCCGGAGGGTGCGGACTGTTTGATCGACGGCGAGCGCCAGCCGATGGCTGCCCTCGGCGACGACTATCGGATCTACGCACGCGACGTCGGCTCCAAACGCGAACGGATCGAGGAGTACGGACGGCTCACCGACTCGCGGGTGGCCGCGGCCGAGCGCCTCGACGGCCTCCACGACTGGTCGTTCATGATGGTCCAGTTCCAGCGCACCGATTCGGCCTTCCACACGATGGGCGACGATCAGCGCGCCATCCGTCAGGTGTACGGCCGGGTCGACGACGCCATCGGATCGCTGCTTGACCTGGCCGGGGAGGACTGCTCGGTGCTCGTGGTCTCGGATCACGGCATCCGCCAGTACGACCGCGTCTTCAACGCCAACACGTGGCTCCGTGATCGGGGGTACGCCGCGACGTCGCCCGAATCCGATCGCTTCGCGTGGAACGAGGAGACGAAACGCGAACGGAAGACCGACGGCGAGACCGACGCGGCGAACGGCACACTCCGACGTGGCCTCGGGGAGATGCTCGACGGACTGCGTGCGGTGGGCATCACGCCACAGCGAGCCGAACGGCTGCTTTCGACCGTCGGCCTCGACGAGCCGATCCGCCGGGCCCTCCCGACGGGCGTTCTTGTGGACGCTGCCGACGCCGTCGACGTGTCCCGATCGCGTGCGTACTGCCGGTCGGTGTCCGCGCTTGGACTCCGATGTAACGTCGTCGGCCGGGACCCAAACGGCGTCGTTCCGCAGGACGAGTTCGACGAGCTACGGCGCTCGCTCGTTCGCGAACTCTCCGCACTCCGCGATCACGCCGGCAACGCCGTCTTCGACGACGTGTACGACCGGCACGCGGTCCACGGATCGACCGTCGAGAACGACGCCTCCGCCCCGGACGTCGTTCTCCAACCGACCGACATGCGGTGGAAGGTTTCGGACGTCATCAAGGAGAACGTCTTCGAGACGACCGACGAGTTCAGTCACACTCGTCACGGGGCGCTGATCGCGGCGGGACCGACGGTCGGCGACTCCGGTGAGATCACGCCGAGCGTCGTCGATGTCGCCCCCACGGCCCTCCGTCTTCTCGGAGTCGAACCGCCGGAATCGATGGACGGGGCCGAACTCCCCGGCGTTTCGGTCCCCGGCGAACTGGAGTCGGTTCCGACCGTCCCGACCCGCGAGTACCTCGCGGACGCGACCCGGCAGAACACCGAGACGGTCGTTCGTGACCGGCTCCGGGACATGGGATACGTCGAGTGATCGGACCATCTCGCCACCGCCGGCCGCGAGCGCGATCGACGCTCCGGCCGCGGACGCGCTCGACACGACTAGGGCCCGGCTTGCCCCATGCAATCACCATGTCCTCGTTGGACGTTCAAACGAGCACGCGACACCGATGTGGTCCAACGGTGGCTGTTCCGCTCGATCGCTTCCGGCGACGACTGGCGACTTGGCGACCTGCGTCAGTGGTAAGCGGGTGAGCACGGGTCGTTCTCAGCCAAACGGCATGGGTAGTGTTAAGTCACCGCTCGCCGCCGTTCCCACATGAAACAGTACGTGACACTCGAAGATCGAGCGGCCTATCTCGGGGTATACTCCGGAGTCGTAGCCCTCCTGCTCGTCCCCGCTACCGTCCTCCCGATCCGCCTCTCGCGCGGCGCGTTCTGTGGGGCGTGCGTCGTCTCGGTACTGTCCTTCGTGACGAGTTACCTCGCCTTTCTCAAGCAAATCACGTGAAGCGGATCGCCGTCGCGTCCGCCGTCGGAACCTTCCCGACTATCTGGTAGTCCCGGCGGAGATCGGGGAGACGATCGTTGGCAACCAGCGCCAGCCGCACGTCTTCGTCTCCGTTGAGTCCCTCCGTGTCCACTCCCTCAAGCTGCCGATCAACCTGATAGGAAAACACGATGAGGTTCGCGCGGATCTCATCGTCGACGTAGACGGTCTCGCCGGGTTCGGCGAGATTCGCGAATGCGTTCCCGATGGCGCGCTGTTCGGTGTTGTACGAGCCGATCGGATCACCGCCGCTGGGGGGATAGTGCCCAGGGATCGCCACGAGTGCCGTGAGGCCGACAAGCGTGAGCACCACGAACACCTGATAGTTGATCGGCGACCGTCCACTGAGGCGCGGACGCACCGTATCGTTGAACACACCCACCGTCGCGGATCCAACCCGCCCGACGATCAGGGCGGCCGGGACGATCGAGGGGAGCAAATACCACTTGTGGTTCCCCCCTGCGAAACTGTAGACAAAGGGCACCGCAAACAGCCACCACAGGAGGACCGCATCCGCCTTCCAGCCGCCGCGTCGCGCCGGGAGCGAGAGCGCGAGCGCCCCGGCCGCGCCGAGGACGAGATACCTCGTCAGGCGGTAGTAGATCGGGAAGCGTCTGAAGAACGGGTAGTTCGACCGAGGGATGAGTGTTGCCGGGCCACCGCTCGTGGACTTCGCGCCGGTCGCCCGTCGGATGACCTGGTCTGCGATCATCTGTGAATAGAGCGCGTCGCCCCGGAGAACCGCCGCGGCGACGAACCACGGCAAGGTGACGACGAGGCCAACGAGCACGCCGCCCGCCAACTTCCGAGGTGGATAGTCACGCCAGCCGACGAGTACGATCGGGATAGCGATGACGAGGAACACGCTGGCGGCAACCCCCTTTGCGAGGACGGCCAGCGCGCCGAAAACGCCCGCCCATAGCAGATAGCGGCCGTTCTCTCTCCCCTTCCACACACACCACACGAACGCGGTTCCGAAGAGTGCGAGCGGCATGTCCGTCGCAGCGGTCCGCCCACCATGTGAGATGAAAAAGGCGGGTGGGAGACCGAGGAGGAGGAATCCCGCGGCGAGACCGGCGAACTCGTCGTAGCGGTCGGTCCCGATCAGGTAGACGAGAACTGCGAGCGCGACCGTCGCGAGCGCCGACGGAAGCTTCGCCGCGAAGCTCGTGACGCCGAACACCCCGATCGACAGCGCTTGGAGCCAGTAGACGAGCGGCGGTTTGTCGAGAAACGGCTGCCAGAGGTGTGGCTGACCGCGCCAGTAGACATGAGGGATGATCCAGTGGCCATCCTGAAGCGCGAACCGGGCGGCGCTCGCGTAGATCGCCCCGTCCCAGCGGACGAGTGCTGGGATGCCGAGACCGTTGAGATAGAGTACCAGCCCGACGACGGTCAGGAGAGTGACGCTGAAGTGGTGGCGCTGTATTTCGGGCGACGAAAATCGCCCTCCGAGATTGATTGACACTGGATGTTCGGGATACGTGGAACTTACTTCACTATTCTGGATCTTCGCCTGGCTCGCGGTTCGCCACCGGTACTCGGACGTGACCCGACAGAACACCGAAACGGTCGTTCGTAACCGGTGTCAGGACAGAGATACGTCGAGTGACCGGGCCGGACGGTTATCGAAGCGATGTGGACGGGGCGGTCAGTCACACGCAAGCGTCATGTATCTACTGTTGTTTATTGTGCACAGTTGTTCGGTCAGCGCGGGATTCGGACCGCGCAGCCGGACCTCATGTGTATCCTGTAACCAGTTTTATTGACGTAGAGCGATTGTTGACCGGTGGTGGCTATGTCAGATAGTGACAGCCGCAAGACGATGCGGAGACGCACCGTTCTTCAGGCCACTGCCGGGGCTGCGATCGTCGGCACTGCAGGGTCCACCACCGCTGCTTCCTCCATACAGGACGACGAGTCCGCCGAGTTTCGACGGGACGACTCGCCCGTTCGGTTCTCGCCGGCGATCCGGAACGCGGACCCGCTCAAAGTGGGGATCGTCTCGGACATCCACTGGCGTGACGAGCCCCGCCCGCAACACATCGTCTCGAAGGAGGTGGCCAAGGAAAACCTCCGCAGGGCTGCAACCGAGCTCAACGAATGGGGAGCGGACTTCGTCGTCCAACAGGGCGACCTCGTCGACGGATGCTGTGGTCGGGCCGAACGCCCGCCGGGGGCAATCAGACGCGGCATTCGCGAGGCGAGGGCGTTTTTGGACGACGTTCTCGACGCACCCGTTCACCACGTCCTCGGCAACCACGAGTACATGTGGCCGAACGCGGACATCGAACGGACGTACTCGATCTACGGCTGGGACGGACTCGAAGACACGTTCTACACGGTGAAACGGAAGGGAGTCACCTTCGCCGTGCTGAACTCCGCGTACACCGAAACGAACCGAAAACAGAATACCACCGATCACCGGATCCCGCAGGAGTGTCTTTGCTGGCTGCGTGATATCGTCGCGGAGACCGACGGTCCGCTGTTTTCGGTCTCCCACGTTCCGCTGACCGGTGGCGACGGCACGAAGTACGACTCCACACGAGGGGCGACCACGGCACTCGAACATCTCCACTCGGCACCCGGCTACGTCGGGGGGTTTTTCGGCCACTCGCATCACGCCCCGAACTGGAAGCGTGTGCGTGTCCAGACCGATAGCCGTGGATCACCGCACGTCCACACGTGCTCGCCGAACTACTTCGCCGAGGGCGACGCGGTTCGACACAGCCGTTCGTCAGAGCGTCTCGTCCCGTACACCAAGGTCGCCATCTCACCCGCCGGCTGGCAGGCGATCGCCTCATACGCGGACTGGGATGTGCGGACGAGCGCCAACTGGCGCTACGAGACGGACGCGCTCCGCTCGCTACGTCGGAACGACTGCTCTTCCAACGCTGGCGGCTGAGTCCGTGGCGGCGAGCATTTGCGACGGCTGTGGAGGAAGGAGAACCGATAAATACGGTGGAGCGGTGGCCTCGGACAGTGCACGTCTGCTATCTCTATCACAAGGAGTATCCGCAGAACAACGCGACCGCGACGAACGAGTTCCCCCGCATACTGTCGAGTCTCGGCGTCGACGTCACCGTCATCGCGGCACGGACCGCTCCCACTCAGCCAGCACACGAGGTAGTGGACGGCGTGACCGTACACAGAATCCCCACCGACAAATCGACCCGGAAATCGATCGAGCCGACCCGGTTCGGCTACCGGGGGTTGCGGAAGATCGACGAGCTGTGCCGGACCGATCCGATCGACGTGCTCCACATGCTCGGATTTCCGAACCTCGGCCTCGTCCTCCATCCGGTGCCGTGGCTCGACGCGCCGGAGAACGTCGTCGTCGACATCCGGGGTATCGGCACGAGCAGCAAACTCCTGAACTGGATCTCGCGGGTCGCGCTCAACGTCCAGGCGACGCTCGCCGACAACGTGAACACGCTGGACCGAGTCATGGCCGAAAGCGTTCTGCTGGACGACGACGCCGCGGAAATCGTTCCGCTGGGTGCCGATTTCGAGCGGTTTCGTCCCGGCGACGGCAGCGAGATACGCCGATCCCTCGGGCTGTCATCGACGGACGTCGTGTTCGGGTACACCGGCGTTCTCAACGAGTCGCGCGCCCTCGATCGGATGATCGAGGCGTTCGCCGCGGCCCATGAGACCCATCCGCAAAGCAAACTCGTCGTCGTCGGTGGCGGGAACGCCCGGGCCGATCTCGAACGAACCGCCGCCAGGCTCGGGTGTTCCGACGCGGTGATCTTCACCGGCGAGATCCCGTTCGCGGACGTTCCCGAACACGTCCGTGCGTTCGACGTCGGGTTCGCGTACATCCCGGATCGCCGGCCGTATCGGATCCAGCCGCCGCTGAAGACCGTCGAGTTCCTCGCGTCGGGGCTGCCCGCTCTCGCGACCGATACGCCCGGGAATCGACGGTTCGTCGAACAGGACGGTAACGGGCTTCTCCGTCCCGATTCGAAAGCGGCGTATGCGGACGCGATTCGTGAACTGGTCGACTCGCCGGCGAAACGGGAGGCACTGGGAGCGAACGCCCGTGCATCGGTTCGCGAGTACGACTACACCCACATCGTCGAGAACCGACTCCTCCCGCTGTACGAACGGATCGTCGCGGACGAACCGTCTCGCCCGCTACGGTCTCCGGAACGATCGTCGTGAGACGGGACTGATCCCCACACCGACCCCACGACTACAGCGACCCGAACGGGAACGCCCGTTCGCAAGAGTTTTTGTGCGTCCCTGAGGAGCGAAGACAGGCTCTCGGTGTGGGGGCTGGCCGAGATCGAACTGGATCGACAATGGAACTCGGGACACAGACATCCACCTGGCGGCCGAATCTGCGATTGGTTCTCGTACTCGTCGGAACCCTCGTCGGAGTCGGTCTCGTGACGCAGTTCCTGTTCGCCTGGTTCGGGGTGTTCGTCCTCGTCGCCGGGCTATCCGCTCTCGGATACCGTCAGTATCGGGCGGGCAAGTACCTCACGGCGCTACTGATCGCGGCCTTCCTGGTTCGTGCCGCCATCATCCTCGTCAACGCACAGCTCCACGTCCTCTCCCAGCCGCCGATCTCGGTCGAACACTCCGCGAACGCGGCGGCGCTCGCGGACCTGTGGACGCAGGGGGAGTTCCTCGACGGACCCACGATCCCGTCGCGCACGAGACGGTTCGTCGCGTACGTGCTCGCGCCGTTCTACGTGCTCCTTGGGTCATGGGAAGTCGCCGGCGAACTCGCCATCGCCGGCTTCGGGACGCTGATCGGCTACGTCGCGTACGAGCTCGCGGCCGAGGTGACGACGCATCGGAACGCCGTTCTCGCCGCCGGGATCGTCGTCTTCTGGCCGTCGATCCTCTACCGATCGGTCGTCATCCAGCGCGAGGTGATCGTCGCGCTCACCATGTTGACGATGCTCTGGATCGCGCTCCAGTGGACGGATCGAGAGCGACCACGGAACTGGGTGCAAGCCTGGCCATGGCTGCGCGACGTCGCCGCGCTCGCGCTCATCGCCGTGGTGATCTACCTCGCGCGGCGGGAGAACGTCGCCATCATCGCCGTCACGTTCGCCGCCGCGATCGCGCTCAGATACCGGCGCTCGCCACGATCCATCGGGCTCGTGGGGCTTCTCCTGGTCCCGCTGTTCGCCTATCTCGCGCTCAACATCGGCAAGCTCACCGGCGTCGGGACGGCGATCTCTCCACGGATCCTCGATAGGTACGCGCAGGGACGAAACAAGGGTGCG
The DNA here is from genome assembly GCF_000334895.1 of Halococcus agarilyticus. NCBI lineage: Archaea > Methanobacteriati > Methanobacteriota > Halobacteria > Halobacteriales > Halococcaceae > Halococcus > Halococcus agarilyticus. The sequence goes on from NZ_BAFM01000001.1 coordinate 29,493, forward strand.
ACCACCTACCTCACTGACCTCCACTACGAGTCGTGGTTCGATGTCCTGCTCTACCTCCCGATCAAGGTGTTTTACTACCTGTTTTCGCCGATGCCGTGGCAGGTGAACGGCGTCGCCGATCTCCTTGCCGGGGTTTCCGGGTGGGCGATGGCCGTGGCCGTTCTGGTGGCCGTACCGGGGTTCTTCTGGGCCCGGGGCGACGTCGCGAAACGCTTCACCATGCTGGCGTACGCCGCGAGCGGGATCGCCGCGTACGCGATCATCGAGTTGAACGCCGGTGCGGCCTTCCGGCGGCGCATCCAGTTCGTCCCCGTGATCCTCGTCTTCGCCGCGATCGGATTCGGCACTCTTTTCGCCCGGCTCGACGATCGCCGTTCCAGCACGACCGATCCGACGCCGCTCGATTCGGAAAACACTAACCCGTCCGACGTCGACTGACGAGAAACACATGTCGTCCTCACCGAACGTCCTCCTGTTGGTGGTCGACTCGCTCCGGTACGACGCGGTCTTCGGCGACGAGTCGTACGACACGCCGACGCTCGACCGCCTCGCCGACGAGAGCGTCGTCTTCGATCGCTGCTACTCCCAGGGGATCAGCACGGCCCCGGCGATGACCGCGATGCTCACCGGCCGGTACCCCCTCGAATACGGCGGCCACTGGTACATCGAGGACGAACAGCCCACCTTCGCCGAGCAGTTCCACGACAACGGGTACGCGACCGGCGCGATCCACTCGAACCCGAACGTCTCCCGACTCCGGAACTTCGACAAGGGGTTCGACACCTTCGAGGAGAACATCCTGCCGTTCGAGACCGACGGCCTGCTCGAACGTGCCCCGGACGACCTGCTCCGGTACGCCAACAAGTTCGTCCGACTGTTGCGACGGACGCCGTACATGCCCTCGCCACGGGTGAACGACCGTCTCGCGAAGTGGACCGAAGTGGCCCCGGAGCCGTGGTTCCTCTGGACGCAGTACATGGACGTCCACGGCCCGTACCTCCCCGGTGGCGAGTTCACCTACCGGAACAAGTTCCGGGCGGAGAAGCTGTGGCGAAAGGCGGCCGTCAACGCCGCCGAGGACGTCACGCCGGCCGAACACGAGGAGCTGCGAACGAACTACCGAAAGGAGGTCGAGTACTTCGACGACGAGCTCGGGAAGTTCCTCGCCCGCCTCGACTGGCGGGGCCAGCTCGACGACACGCTCGTCGTGGTCGTCGGCGATCACGGCGACGAGTTCTACGAACACGACGACTACGGCCACAGCAACCTTCCCTACGACGAGCTCACCCGCGTTCCGCTCCTCATGTCGTTCCCGGATGGGACCGACATCGACCAGCCTCAGCGCGTCGACGACCTCGTGCGCTGTGTGGATATCCTGCCGACGGCGCTCGATCTCGCGGGCGCGGAACTCACCGAGGAGATGGAGCAGCGCCTGGTCGGGGAGTCGCTGCTCCCGCTGCTCCGGGAGGGGAGCGCGCCGTCGTTCGACGTCGTCGTGACCGAAAAGGAGATCCGCGGCGAAACCGCGCTCCGGTTCGGGTTCCGGACCGAGCGCTGGAAGTTCCTCTACGACGGCAAGGCGGATCGAACGCTGCTGTACGACCTCGACGCCGATCCGGACGAGACCGAGAACGTCGCCGATGCCCACCCGGAGGTGGTCGACGAATTCGAGGACCACCTCGACGCCCGCCTCGAACGGATCGAACGGACGTCGGCGGGCATCCAGATCCCGGACCTCGCGTCCCAGCCTGGCGTCGAAGAGCGACTACAGGCGCTCGGCTACCAGGAATGAGCCGGCCGAACGTCGTCCTCGTCGTCATGGACACGGCGCGCGCCGCAGACGTCACGCTGGGAACCGGGGACGACGGCCTGGCCGGCGACAGCCCCGACGCCGCGATCGAAGGCACGGAGACGACGCCGACGATCCGATCGATCGCCGAAGCGGGGACGACGTTCTCGAACGCGTGGGCCGCTGCCCCGTGGACGCTCCCCTCTCACGCCTCGCTGTTCACCGGCACGTATCCCTCGAAACACGGCGCGCACGCCGACCACAAGTATCTCGACGACGATCTGCCGACGCTCGCGGAGTGCTTTCGGGACGGGGGCTACGAGACGGTCGCGGTCTCGAACAACACGTGGATCAGCGAGGAGTTCGGTTTCGGCCGCGGGTTCGAAACGTTCCACAAGACGTGGCAGTACGTCCAGTCGGAGACGGACCTCGGCGAGGTAGCCCGCACTACCGAGGGTATCGAGACCGTCCGCGCGCTCGCCGCGCGGCTCGTCGAGGGCAACCCGCTCGTCAACGTCGCCAACGCGGTCTACGGCCAGTTCTTCCGCAAGCGCGAGGACGACGGTGCGCGACGGGCCAATCGGGAGGTGGCCGACTGGCTCGCCGCTCGGGAGTCCTCCCGACCGTTTTTCCTGTTCGCCAACTACCTCGAACCCCATCTCGAGTACCGTCCTCCCGAAGCCCACGCCGAACGATACCTCCCCGACGGCGTCTCCTACGAGGAGGCGATGGCGATCTCCCAGGACGCGTGGGGCTACATCGCGGGCGATGTCGAACACACCGAGCGCGAGTTCGCCGCCCTCCGTGGCCTCTATCGTGCAGAACTCGCCTATCTCGACGAACGCATCGGCGAGCTCAGGGACACGCTCCGGGCAGCGGGCGAGTGGGAGGACACGGTGTTCGTCCTCACCAGCGATCACGGGGAGAACATCGGCGACCACGGGCTGATGGACCACCAGTACTGCCTGTACGAGACGCTGCTCGACGTGCCGCTGGTGATCCACGGCGGCGCGTTCGCCGGCGGCGGTGTCGTCGACGATCCCGTCCAGCTCGTCGATCTCCCGCCGACGCTGCTTGACGCCGCCGACGTGACCGCCCCTACGGCCCGTGAGACGTTCCAGGGACGCTCCGTGCATCCCAGCGCCGAGGTGGAGCCGCGCGAACGCGCCATCGCGGAGTACGTGGCCCCGCAGCCGTCGATGGACGCGCTCGAACGGCGCGTCGGCAGCCTCTCCCCCGAGGTGCGCCGCTTCGATCGGTCGCTGCGCGCGATCCGCGCCGACGGCTGGAAACTGATCCGGGGTTCGGACGGCTCGCGCGAACTCTACCGGCTCGAAGACGATCCCGACGAACGGAACGATCGTGCTGCCGACGATCCCGAACGGGCGACGGCACTCGGCGATGCGATCGACGAGTGGCTGGCGTCGTTCGAACACGCCGCCGCGAGCGGGGCGGTCTCGATGAGCGACGACACGGAAGCACGACTTGAAGACCTCGGTTACCTCCAGTAGCCGCGAACGGCCCACTTATCCGATGACCTACTGATACAAAGATTTACTTTAGTTCCTTCTCTGTCCTACCTATGGCTGGGAATACGCCTTTCGACCGTCGTCGTTTTTTGAAGGCTGCTGGGAGCTTCGGATTGCTCGGTAGTGCAGTGGAACCCGGAGCTGCCCGTCCTCAATCGGGCGGAGAACCGAACGAACTGCTCATCGGGGTTGCTCCTTCGACGAACGCCGTCCGAACGGCCGAACGCGCACTCCCGGCCGAGGCCCGAGTCGTCGGCCGAAACAGCACGTTGGGCTACGTGCGAGCCGAACTTCCCGAGCAGACATCTACGGCCGCGAAGGCCCGAGTCGCCGAGAGCGTCGCCAACCGGCCTGGCATCGAGTACGCGGAGCCGAACGCGATCTACGAGACCCTGCTGGTTCCGAACGATCCTCGCTTCGACGACCAGTACGCCCCCGAGATGGTGAACGCACCGAACGCGTGGGACACCACCCTTGGCGACGGTGACGTCACGATCGCAGTTGTGGATGAAGGTATCAAGTACGATCATCCAGATCTCGAGGGGAACATGGCAAGCGACGTCGGTCGGGACTTCGTCGATGACGACGACGATCCCTATCCTGACGATCTCAGCACCGAAGACCACGGTACACACGTCGCGGGCATTGCGGCCGCCGGGACCGACAACAGCGTGGGTGTCGCCGGCATCAGCAACGCGTCGCTGCTCAGCGTTCGTGCGCTCGACGAATCCGGTACGGGATACACCTCCGCTATCGCCGACGGCATCCAGTGGGCCGCGGACAACGGTGCGGACATCATCAATCTCTCGATCGGCGGCGGTGGATACACCGGGACGCTACAAAAGGCCGTCAGCTACGCGTACGGAAATGGCGTGTTGCTCGTCGCCGCTGCAGGCAACGATTACGGCGGTTCAGTCACCTATCCTGCGGCTTACAGCGAGTGCATGGCGATCTCGGCGCTCGACCCCGATGGCACCCTTGCCTCGTATTCGAATACAGGTCCCGAAATCGAACTCGCTGCGCCAGGAACCAACCTTCTCTCGACATGGGTCGATGATGGTTACAGCAGTTCGCTTTCAGGGACTTCGATGGCAACACCGGTCGTTTCGGGCGTTGCGGCTCTAGTGCTGTCGCAGCAAAGCTTCTCGAACGAGAAAGCGCGCACTCAGCTGAAGAACACGGCTGTCGATGTCGGGTTGACGAGCGAGAAACAAGGAGCCGGTCGGATCAACGCAGCGGCGGCTGTCAATGAGCCACTCCCGAGAGAACTGACGATCGCGGAGAACGACGGCGCGTGGACCACTTACGGCTTCTCGGTGAGCGGGAGCATCAGCCCGCGGAACAACATCGGCGGGGCGGACGAGATCAGCGCCGATGGGCAGCGTGCGACCGGCGGGGTGATCGACGGCTCCGATGGGTACACCATCACCGGCGAGATCACGAGCCTCAGCTTGAGTGGCGACGTCTCCCTGTACATGGATGGCGCGGAAGTGAGCGTCGAGCAGTACCTGCCCGACGTACTGACGATCGAGGGAAGCGGGTCGTGGAGCACTTACGAGTTTACCGCAACCGGTGGTGTCGCTCCGCGGAAGTACATCGGCGATGCCGACGAAATCGATGTCGACGCGGGTCGCGTTTCCGGTGGTGTCGGCAGCGGTTCCGACAGCTATCACATCGCGGGCGAGCTCACCGACGTCAGCGTCGAGGGGACTGCCGACGTCTATCGAAACGGCGAGCGACTCGACGTTGGTGGAGGTGGAGCCGAGGAGCACTCGCTCACGATCGCGGAGAACGACGGCGCGTGGACCGCCTACGGGTTCTCGGTGAGCGGGAGCATCAGCCCGCGGAACAACATCGGCGGGGCGGACGAGATCAGCGCCAGCGGGACGCGCGCGACCGGCGGGGTGATCGACGGCTCCGATGGGTACACCATCACCGGCGAGATCACGAGCCTCAGCCTGAGCGGCGACGCCACGGTGTACCTCGACGGCGAAGCTCTGAATGTGGAGGAGTACCTGCCGGATGTCCTCACCGTCGAGGGAAGCGGGTCGTGGAGCACCTACGAGTTTACCGCAACCGGTGGTGTCGCTCCGCGGAAGTACATCGGCGATGCCGACGAAATCGATGTCGACGCGGGTCGCGTTTCCGGTGGTGTCGGCAGCGGTTCCGACAGCTATCACATCGCGGGCGAACTCACCGACGTCAGTGTGGACAGCGGTGCGACCGTCTATCGGAACGGTGAAGAGACAAACAAGAGCGACTCTCCAACCATTGGCGTCTACAGCGGCCTCAGCGACGCGGATTTTAGTGCCGTTGGTCGAATGGAGGAGTGGCAAAACGCTCCTTACCCTGTTCAGAACCTGTTCGTTCCGTGGAACCCGGACGAGGGTCACATGAACTGGCTGTTCGATCGAATCCTCCCCCGGATTTGGAACGCAGGTCGGGTGCCGCTGATTACATGGGAACCGTACACGCCAGATACACGAACTTCGTCGGTCGACACCGCAGCCCTCGTCGAGCGCAACGAGTACGACGCGTACATCGAAAGCCTCGCGGACACCACTCCGGACGATATCGAGGTCCGGATCGGCGATGGAGAGTACGATCAGTACATCGATCGATGGGCCGGCCGACTACAGGAGTTCCTCACGGCTTCCACCGACCGGCGTGCGTACGTCCGGCTCGCCCACGAGATGAACGGCGACTGGTATCCGTGGTCGCCGACGGTGGGGAGCTCCTCGGCAGAGAGCTACGGCCGGATGTGGCGACACGTCCACGATCGGTTCGAGCGGCAGGGACTGACCGGGGACGCCGTCGACTGGATGTGGTGTGTGAACGCCGAGGATGTCGGCTCTCACTCCGCAGAGCAGCTGTATCCCGGCGATTCGTACGTCGACTGGCTCGGTCTCGATGGCTACAACTGGGGCCAGAGCCAGAGCTGGTCTGGATGGGAGTCGCCGGACAGCGTCTACGGCGGGATGCTCGACAGACTCCGCGACCTCGCCGACAAGCCGGTCTGCGTCGCGGAGTTCGCCAGCAGTTCGATGACGAAGTCGGGACACGACCCACAGCGAAAGGACGAGTGGATACGGAACGCCCTCACTTACTTCGACGACCGCGGGATCGACATGTGGTGTTGGTTCAACGAGGACAAGGAAACCGACTGGGCAGTCTTCGACGGCGCACGCGGGACCGAAACGGTGACACACGACGGCGAACAGGTCGACGCCTACCGTGCCTATCGAACGACGATCGATTCGTCCGCGACCGCCACCACGGACACGATGGCGTCGAAACCGGCGGCCGGCGACCCGGTCGCCGGCGACGACTGACCCACTCGGAACGCAGAGCCCGTCACACTCTCCGTCCCAACCTCTCTGACGACGCTCGACATATCGATGACCGATGAGCGAAAGGAGCCGTCTCCAGTCACCGATCTGCGTTCTCGTGGAGCGTTTTTAGTCGAGCCGTCGTCCGTGCGACCGTGTCGCTCCAGTCGTAGTCGGCAGTCACCAGTTCCCGTCCGCGTTCGCCGAGTTTCGTCCGGTGCTCCGGGGCCGACGCGAGATCGTCGAGCGCCGCTGCGAAGCCAGCGACGTCACCGACGGGAACAGTGCGCCCCACCCCTTCGACGATCGACCGCAGCTGGGGGAGGTCGCTCGTCACGACCGGAACGCCCGTCGAGAGGGCTTCGAGCACCGTCCGCGGCAACCCCTCGGCACGGCTCGGCAGAACGAACAGGTCCGCAGCACGGTACAGCTGTGGCATCTCCTCGTAGGGAATCGCCCCGAGAAACTCGACGGCCGAACCGAGATCGTTGTCGGCAGCGTGCCGTTCGAGATCCGCCCCGAGCGGACCGTCTCCGGCGAACACCAACCGTGCGTCCGGGTGGGATGCACGAACCCGTTCGATCGCCGCCAGCGCGTCGTTCGGCCGTTTCCCGCCAACCAGCCGGCCCACGAACAGGATCGTCGGATCGCCCGTCTCGATCAGATCGCTCGCCGGTCCGTCGGGGCGAAAACGGTCGGTATCGATCCCGTTCGGCACGATCTCGATGTCGGTTTCGACGCCGAACTCCCGCAGTCGTCGTCCGTCGGCAGCGGTGTAACAGAACACGACGTCGGCGCTGTCGAACGTGCCACGACCGAGCGTCCGGAGATACCACCGAAACAGCCACTCGGGGGCCGACTGCGAGTAGAGTCCGTGGTTCGTGATCGCGAGTGGGGTGGCGTCGAACCCGCGTTTCAGCGCCGCGAGATTGGTCGAGAAGTAGAGGTGTGAGTGGGCGTGAATCACGTCGTAATCGGCCGCCCCGCGGAGGAAGCGTGCGACACCGGCCGAGAGGTCGTTGCCGAGCAGTTCGGCGGTCACCGAACGGCGGAGCACGGTGTAGCCGTCGCGTTCCTCGTGCCGTGGTCGATCGTCATCGTCGGTGACGGTCAGCACCGTCACGTCGTGACCCATCGCGGCCTGGTCGCGGCTGAGGGCGTGCGCGTGGTAGGCTCCACCCCCCATCGTTTCCGGATAGAGTTTCTGGGTCACCCGCAGAATGCGCATCTGCCGTAGGGCGGTACCCGGGAGGACAAAAGCCGTTTGATCCGCCGGTGCCGACGAACGAGCCACGCTACCGTCATGTCTTCCGGAGTACGGAATCGCGGTTCGATCGGCTCGACATATCCGATCACCGACCAGCAATCCAGCAATCGGTACGCTTTAGCCGACGGTCGTCTCCCCTTCGAGGGAATGATACTCGTCACCGGCGGTGCGGGGTTCATCGGCGGGCATCTCGCCGAACAGTTCGTCCGCGACGGTCACGACGTGGTCGTGCTCGATGACCTCGATCCGTACTACGACGTCGACATCAAGCGCCGAAACATCGAGTGCGCCCGCGAGGCCGCCCACGGCGGTTCGGGGAGCTACGAACTGGTTGAGGGGGACGTTCGTGATGCCGACCTCGTCGCCGACCTGGTGGACGAGGCGGCGTACGTCTACCATCAGGCCGCCCAGGCCGGCGTGCGAACCAGCGTCGAGAACCCCCGACGGGTCGACGACATCAACGTCGAGGGGACGCTGAACGTCCTCGATGCGGCGCGTGCCTCCCCCGTCGAGCGGATCGTCTTCGCGAGTTCGTCGTCGGTCTACGGCAAACCACGCGATCTCCCCTACGACGAGGACCACCCCACGACCCCGATCAGTCCCTACGGCGTCTCGAAGCTCGCCGCCGAGAACTACGTCCGGGTGTACGGTGACCTCTACGACCTCTCGACCGTGGCGCTCCGTTACTTCACCGTTTACGGTCCACGGATGCGCCCGAACATGGCGATCAGCAACTTCGTCTCCCGGTGTGCGAACGGCGAACCACCCGTCGTCTACGGCGACGGCTCCCAGACGCGGGATTTCACCTACATCGACGACGTCGTCCGCGCGAACGCGAAACTGCTCGATACCGACGCCGCCGACGGCGAGGTTCTGAACATCGGCAGCACCGACACCGTTTCGATCGCGACGCTCGCCGAGGTGATCCGGGACGAGATTGCACCCGACCTCTCCATCGAGCACGGCGAGCGTCAGGCCGGCGACGCCGAACACACTCACGCCGACGTGACGAAGGCGGGCGACGTGCTCGGCTACGAACCCACCGAAGACATCCGGAGCGGTGTTCGGCAGTTCATCGCGTGGTATCGGGCGAATCGAGAGTGGTACGAACCGCTCGTCCGATCCTCCTGAATCACCCAGTTGACACTCGTCCCACTCGGCAATTACCACGGCTTCGGTTCCTCGAGAGCGACCACAAACTGGTTTGATCGGTCGAAGGCATCCACTTCAATCTCGGAAAACCCATGCGCCGGTCGTGTGGCCGTATCATGGGGACCGACAGATGTATGTCGTCCTGTGTCGTAGATTGTCAGAGATCGGACGTGAGTGGGATCACCACCTGGCGTTTCGACACGCCCGAGGGGGCCGTCCTCGCCGGCGACAGCGACGCGGTGACGTACGCGTGGACCGCCGCGCTGCTGACCGGCCTCCTCGCCGTCGTGGTCCCGGCGGTCGGCCTCGCGAGCGACCTCCCGACGCCCGCGCTCGTCGTGGCCGCCGGCGTGCTCTACGTCGCGACCGTTCTCGCGGCCGGCGTGGCCTTCGAGGGGTTCGCGGCGTCGGTGTTCGTCCTCGGGCTGTTCGACATCGCGGTGGTGCTGGTCGATGGCCCGGGGATCGCGACCCTCGATCTCGTGGCGGTCGACGTGGTCGCGATCCCGCTCTTTTTCGTGCTCGTCTACGACTGGCTCGCCGACCGAGGGCCGCTCCGGCCGACCGCCCGCGTGATCGCGGTGGTCGCGTTCGCCGGCTTCGTCGGCTGGACGTTTCTCGCCGCGCTCTTCGGCAGCGGTCCTTCGGGGCTGGCCGCCGGACTGTACGCGATCGAACAGCTCCGGTACTTCGTGGTGTTCGCGGTGGCGGCCCTCGTGGTGCGCCGGACGAACGCGTGGTGTGCGATCTACCCGTTCGTGATCGCCACTGCCGGACACCTCGTGATCTCGCTCGCCCAGATCACGAACAGTGGTCGGCTCGGCTTCCCGTTTCTCGGCGAGCCGCCCGATCGATTCTTCCAGCCGACGTTCACGCTCGGCGCGACCGAGATCGCCACCGGCTTCTACGCCGGTGGGTTCGTCGGCCACGGCCGGGAGCTGGCGATGGTCCTGTTCCTGTTCATCCCCCTCGTGCTCGCGATCGCGTTGCGTCACTCGTGGGGACACGTCGGGCTCGCCAGCGTCGGGATCGCCGCCTCGATGCTCTCGATCCGAGTTGCCAACACCGATGCCGGCTGGGCGACGCTGCTGCTGCTCAGTGCGGTGTTCGGCACATACTTACTGGGTGTAGGGCTCGTTCGGGCGAAACGAAAGTACTCGACGCTCGCGCTGGTGCCGGCGTCCACCGCCGTCGTCGCGTTCGCGCTCGTTCTCCTCCAGGGGTTCCGGGCCCTGGTCCGGTCCGACAGCGTCAACGGCGGCACACTGGTCGTGGGGCGGGGCGCGATCGGGGTACGGATCGAACAGTACGTGGTGGCAGTGCGGATCGCGCTCGCAAACCCGCTCTTCGGTCTCGGGGGGAAGAACCTGTATCTCGTCTCGCGAAGCTACGGCTTAGGCCCTGATATCGGCGTTCACAACACCTACCTCTCGAACCTCGCCGCGACCGGGTTCGTCGGGTTCGGGCTGTACCTCCTCGCCGCCCTGGCGGTGCTCTGGATCGCGGTCCGGCTCGCGTTCGACACGAGCGGCGACGAACGCGCCCTCTGGGTGGCGGTGATCTGTGCAATGTTCGCCTACCACGCTTACTCGTCGTGGATGATGTCATATCACTGGACCGTCGGCAACACCGCGTTCTGGCTGCTCGCGGGTGTCGCAGTCGGCGGCGCGGCGGCGCGCTGGCGCGATACGGTGACGTCGATCAGCGGTCGCATCGTTTAGGAGCCACGGCGTCGTGGTCCGGGTGTGCGTGAGGCCCATCTCGTCGGCGCGGCCAGTCGCCGTTCGGATCCTTTCCCGACGAAACCTACCACTCGCTGTTCGCCAACTCCGCCGACCGAAGTGAAGTGTTTCTCATTGACCCGATGCGGACTAAGCAAGAGCGCACAGCAAAATCGGCGTTTGAGTCCTCACTATATATCGGACCGTAGCTAGTCAGTTCACTCGCCTCTTGGATCGATCAGGACAGGCAGCGATCGGCGCAGTTGATCACCTCGGTCTCATGTCTGACGGCCACGGCTCTCTCCGTGGTCTCGAACCAGAGTGTTTCTCTGGGAACCTCCTCTACAACCCAGAGTGTTCTCAAATAGTGGACGATACGGCTTGAACCGTACCTGTATATTGTCTGTGCACGATAGTTACTGTGAGAGTGAGAGCTCGATGTCGTTCGCGTGAGTGAGCACGAGGCCGGGGAGGTCTTCCTCCAGTCGCTTGCCGGAGAAGCGTTCGCCGGGGCCGGCGACCGCGAGTGCGCCGACGACCTCGTCCTGACATCGGATCGGCGCGGCGACCGAGCGCACCCCCTCGAAGGCCTCGTCACGATCGAACGCGAGCCCTCGGTCGCTGATGACACCCAGCTCGTCGCGGAGGTCGGCCGCGCTGGTCGTGGTTCGTCGCGTGAGCGCCGCGAGCCCGTGGGTCTCGATGTACTCCTCGATGACCGTCGAGGGAGCGGCCGCGAGAACGGCCTTGCCGGGTGCGGTGGCGTGGAGCGGCACGCGGCTCCCGAGGCGAATCGGCAGCTCCCTCCCGCTGGAGGCGGTCACGGCGTAGACGGCGTGGCCGAACTCCGGAACGACCAAAGCTGCCATCTCGCCGGTCTGATCGGCGAGCGCGTCGACCTCGGGGGGCCCCGATCCGACAGAGATCCATCCCGTCGCGCACCCCCATCCCCACGTCGAGAAATCGGAGTCCGAGTCGGTATCGACCCCCGTCGTTGACGGCGAAACCGACCCGCTCCAGCGTCACCAGGTGGTTGTGCACGGCGCTCTTCGAGAGGTCGAGCCGCTCGGCCAGTTCGGTGACGCCCGCCTCCCGTACCTCCAGCAACGCCTCGATGACTCGGACGGACGTCCGCGTCGCACGAACCGGGTAGTCGGTCATGTCGCGTCGTTTGGCCGCCACGTGATTAACGGTGTCCACTATTGCCGAACGAACTCCGGCCGATCCGCCGACTCCGGAGACGGGACGCCGTGACCGGAAACCGCGTCCCCGACCTGCTTCGGGCGTATCACGACCGTTTTCGCCCACACCGGAACTCCAGGGCGTTCTCAAATAACGAACGGACGGAACATCAACCAACGCATTCTAAATTGAGAAACCGGCCGAGACGTCCTGAAATAGGCGACATCAGCACCTCCATGAAAATATTTAAGTATCACCTTTCCCTCGTTACCGACGGTTGATCATGATACTGTGTAGCGGGGTTCGTCGGTAGAATGCGCATCGTCGATTACGAACTGTACTCGGTACCGCCGCGATGGCTGTTCCTCCGGCTGGAGACCAGCGACGGGCTCGTCGGTTGGGGCGAACCCGTCGTCGAGGGGCGGTCGCGGACCGTCCGGACGGCCGTTCAGGAACTGCTCGACGGCTACCTCCTCGGGGAGGACCCGCTGCGCATCGAGGACCACTGGCAGACGATGTACCGTGGCGGGTTCTACCGCGGCGGTCCGGTCCTGATGTCCGCCATCGCCGGAATCGATCAGGCGCTCTGGGACATCAAGGGCAAACACTTCGGCGCGCCCGTCTACGAGCTGCTCGGCGGACGGGCCCGCGATCGAGTCCGCGTCTATCAGTGGATCGGCGGCGACCGACCCGAAGGCGTCGCCCAGGCCGCCACCAAGAAGGTCGAGGAGGGGTTCTCCGCGCTGAAGATGAACGCCACCTCGGAGCTCCAGCACGTCGACTCCCCCGCCGCGGTCGCGGCCGCCGTCGAACGGATCGCCCGCGTCCGCGAGGCCGTCGGGCCGGAGGTCGATATCGGCGTCGACTTCCACGGGCGCGCATCGAAGTCGATGGCCAAGCGCCTCGTGAGCGCGCTGGAGCCACACGAACCGATGTTCGTCGAGGAGCCGGTGCTGCCCGAGCACAACGACGCGCTGGCGCAGGTCGCGTCGCGGACGAGCGTGCCGATCGCGACCGGCGAGCGGCTGTTCTCGCGGTGGGACTTCAAGGAGCTGTTCGAGCAGGGCGTCGTGGACATCGTCCAGCCCGACCTCTCACACGCCGGCGGGATCACCGAGGTGAAGAAGATCGCGGCGATGGCGGCAGCCTACGACGTCTCGATGGCTCCGCACTGTCCGCTGGGGCCGATCGCACTCGCGTCGTGCCTCCAGGTCGACGCCTGTTCGCCGAACGCCCTCATCCAAGAACAGAGCCTCGACATCCACTACAACGAGACGAGGGACGTTCTCCACTACCTCGAGAACCGCTCGGAGTTCGCGTTCGACGACGGCTACGTCGAGCTGCCGACGGAGCCGGGGCTGGGGATCGACATCGACGAGGAGCGCGTTCGCGACAACGCCGGTGAGGTCGACTGGCACAACCCGGTCTGGCGTCACGAGGACGGCAGCGTCGCGGAGTGGTGATCGATGTACCGTACGGTTCCACCGGGCGAGGACGACTCCGGGGGCGGCGAACACTGGCCGCCACCCCCGGCGGCACGCACGGGCGGAGTATCGAGCGACGAACACGGCGGCCCCGAAACTGACCAATGACACGACCCAACGCGACCGACGACCGCAACGAACACGACGACATCACGCGACGACGGCTGCTGCTCGCGGGAGCCGTGGCCGGGCTCGGCACGACGGCCGGCTGCCTCGGCGGCGGCAGCGGCGACGGGACGAACGGAAGCGGCGGAGCCGGCAACGCGAGCGGGGGCGGTGGGAACGCCAGCGCGGGCGGCGGCAGCGGCGACAACGGGACGGGCGGCGGAACCGGCAACGCGAGCGGCAACGGAACCGCGGCGGCCGAAGCGACGATGCTGGACGCAGCCAGCTGGGGCGAAGGGATCGAGCAGGAGATCGTCACGGGGATCCTGAACGACTACGACAACTCGACGGACGGTATCGGTGTCAGATACCAGAACATCCCGAACGAGGAGTACTCCCAGACCCTCCAGACGCAGTTCGCCGGCGGCGAGGAGCCGGACGTGTTCTACCTCATCGCCGACGAGGCCCCACAGTTCATGCGCAACGGCGCGCTCCTGGGGCTCGACGAGTACGTCCAGAACGACGAGGACTACAACTTCGACGGCATCCTCGACAACCTGCTCGCCCCCTTCACCTACGAGGACACGGTCTACGGCATTCCCAAGGACTTCACGCCGGTCGGACTGATGTGCAACACGAACCACCTCGAATCGGTGGACGCGTCGATGCCGAAGACGTGGAACGAGTGGCAATCGGCCATGGAGAGCCTCAAGAGCTCGGCGGACGTCGAGTACCCGATGGCCGTCGGGAGTCAGCCGCGAAACACGCTCGTACAGCTCATCTGGCAGAACGGCGGCCGCGTTCTCAACGACGACATGACCGAGTCGCTCATCGGCTCCCCGGAGGCCATCGAGGCGATGGAGTTCCTCAACGGGCTCGTCGAGGACGATCTCGCCGGCATCTACGGCAGCGATCTCGAGGCGACCTGGGCGGGGCCGGCACTGGGCGAGGAGACGATCAGCACGACGATGTCCGGTGCGTGGGTCGTCTCCACGCTGGAACAGGAGTACAGCGAGGTCTACAAGGCGACCGAGGTCGGGATGCCGGTTCCGGAGGGCGGCGAGACGGCGACCGTCGTGTTCACGACGGCGTGGGCCGCGTCCGCGAACTCGAACGAGCCCGAAGCCGCCGCCGAACTCGTGAAATCCCTCACCAACGAGGAGGGGATGTGGGACTGGGTCAGCACCGGCACTTCGCTGCCCTCGCGGCAGTCGCTGCTGGACCGCGACTTCTACGACGACCGGCCGTTGCTGTCCGGGCTTGGCGATCTCGCCGAATCCGGTCAGGCGCTGGTGTTCGGACCGCAGACCACGGCCATCCTCGACACGATCATGACGGAAGCCGAGGCGGTGCTGACCGGCAACAAGAGCCCCGAGGACGCCATGAAAGCAGCCGAACGGCAGATCAACAGCGAGCTATAGGATGGGACGGACGACGCTCGACGGAGTGACCAAGCGGTTCGCGGGCGAGCACGACGAGGTGGTCGCGGTCGACGATCTGTCGCTCGAGATCCGGGACGGGGAGTTCCTCGTTCTCGTCGGTCCCTCCGGCTGTGGGAAGTCGACCACCCTCCGCACCATCGCCGGGCTGGAGACGGTCACCGAGGGTGAGATCAGGATCGGCGAACGCGAGGTCACCGGCGTCAAACCGAAAGACCGTGACATCGCGATGGTGTTCCAGAACTACGCGCTGTATCCACAGAAGACCGTTCGTGGCAACATGCGTTTCGGGCTCGCGATGACGACCGACCTCGACGACAGCGAGATCGAGCGACGCGTCGAGGAGGCCGCCGACCTGCTCGACATCACGGAGCTGCTGGACCGGCGGCCACGGGCGCTCTCGGGCGGCCAACAGCAGCGGGTCGCGCTCGGCCGGGCGATCGTCCGCGATCCGGCCGTCTTCCTGATGGACGAACCGCTCTCGAATCTCGACGCGAAACTCCGCACCCAGATGCGGACGGAGCTCCAGGAGCTCCACGACGAACTCGGGGCGACGACGGTCTACGTCACCCACGACCAGACCGAGGCGATGACGATGGGCGACCGGATCGCCGTGCTCGACGGGGGACGACTCCAGCAGGTCGGCACGCCGCTCGAACTCTACTACGAGCCGGCGAATCGGTTCGTCGCCACGTTCATCGGCTCCCCGTCGATGAACACCATCGAGGGCACGTTCGACGACGAGGCGCTCGTCTTCCCCGGCTTCACCTACCCGCTGACCGACGACCAGCGCGAGGCGCTGGCGGCGGGGCTCACCGGCGAAGCGGTCACGCTGGGGATCCGCCCGGAGGACATCCGCCTCGACGCCGAGAGTGGACCGCGGAGCGCCGAGTTCACCGCTAGCATCGTCGAGCCGATGGGCAACGAGAACGTCCTCCACCTCGATCACGAGATGGGCGAACTCGTCGCGACCGTCGGCGGCGGCCAGCTCGTCAGGGAGGGCGATACCGTTCGTGCAACGCTCCCCGCCGACCACGTTCACGCCTTCGACGGCGAAACCGGCGAGGCGCTGTTCAATCGGACCCGAACCGAGGAGACCGCCACCGGCGTGATCGGGACGGCCGGCGGGAGCGACGGAACCGGTGACCGGTCGTCGGGAGTCGGGAGCGTCGGGGGTGGCTCGTCGTGAGCACGCTCGACGACTCGATCAGTTCCTCGATCGGGCGTGCCGCGTCGGCAGTTCGGAACGCGG
This sequence comes from Halococcus agarilyticus, assembly GCF_000334895.1. Lineage (NCBI taxonomy): Archaea > Methanobacteriati > Methanobacteriota > Halobacteria > Halobacteriales > Halococcaceae > Halococcus > Halococcus agarilyticus. Next base: position 45,742 of record NZ_BAFM01000001.1, read on the forward strand.
TGGGGCGCGTCACCGACCGTCCGACCGAGGAGAACAACTTCGCCGGGCTCCTGTTCGTTCTCCCGAACGTGATCGTGTTCACGCTGTTCTTGCTGGGACCGATCGTCTACGCGCTCGTCCTCTCCTTTCAGGAGTGGAACCTGTTTCTCGGCACCGGCGAACTCACCTGGGTGACGCTGTTCGGCGTCAGGCTCCCGCTCGGGAACTACGCCGATATCCTCCAGCCGTGGCCGTGGGAGAACAACTGGGGGGCGCTCAGAAGTCCGTCGTTCAACCTGTGGTGGTTCGCGGTCCGGAACACGGCGCTGTACACGATCGTCGTGGTGCCGACCCAGATCGTCGGGGGCTTTCTGGTCGCGCTCGCCCTCGACAGCCGCATTCGTGGCAAGAAGGTCTTCCGCACCGCCTTCTTCGTTCCCGTCATGCTGTCGGCGGCCGCCAGCGGCGTGATCTGGCGGTGGGTGCTCTCGAAGAACGGCGTCGTCAACGAGTTCCTCCGGCCGCTCGGGCTGGCCCACGACTGGGCGAACAGCCCCGAAACCGCGCTCGGCGCGCTGATGCTCATCGGGCTGTGGGGCGGGATCGGGTTCAACATGATCCTCTATCTCGCCGGGCTCCAGAACATCCCCGACGAGCTGTACGAGGCCGCCCGGATCGACGGCGCGAGCGGTCTCCAACGGATCCGTCACGTCACGTGGCCGAACCTCCGCAACACCCACTTCTTCGTCACGGTGCTCGCGATCATCGGCACCTTCCAGGTGTTCGGGATCGCGCTGGCGTTCGCGGAGGGCGGCCCGGCCCGCGCGACGACCACGGTCGTCGTGCTCATCTACGAGACGGCGTTCGATCAGAGCAGCTTCGGCCGCGCGACGGCGATGGCCTTCCTGCTGTTCGCCGTCGTCTTCGTGTTCAGCTACTACCGCTATCGGATCGAACAGCAGGACGAGGTGGCATACTGATGTCGAAATCGAGCTACGACTACCCCGGCTACGAACGCTCCGGCTCCCGGTACTGGGCGAAGACCACGATCCTGTACGGCGGCATCACCTTCGGTGCGCTGCTCTGGTCGCTCCCGCTCTGGTGGATGCTCTCGACCGCGCTTTCGGGGAATCCGACCGGCGCGTCGGTGTCGTTCATCCCGGCCGAGCCAACCCTGGCGAACTTCGAGGAGCTGTTCGCGACCGAACCGGTCGGCCGCTGGTTCTTCAACTCGATCGTGTTCGCCGGCAGCGTCACGGCGTTCAACCTCGTCTTCGACAGTCTCGCGGGCTACGCGCTGGCGAAGATCGAGTTCGTCGGCCGCGAGAAGCTGTTCCTCCTGTTCGTCGCGACGATCATGGTGCCGGCGATGGTGACGCTCATCCCCGTGTACGTCCTCCTCGCGGAGCTGGGCTGGGTGAACACCTATCAGGGGCTGATCGCGCCGTTGATCGCCCAGCCGATCGGGATCTTCCTGCTGCGCCAGCACTTCATGAACCTCCCGTCGTCGCTCGGCGACGCGGCCAAGATCGACGGCTGCAACGAGTTCCAGACGTTCTACAAGGTGTACCTGCCGCTGGCGAAGCCCGCGCTGGCGACGCTCGGGATCTACACGTTCGTTACGACGTGGAAGAACTTCGAGTGGCCGCTGATCATCGCCAGCGACGAGTCGATGTACACGCTGCCGGTCGCGCTGTTCGCCGTCCGGAACCAGTACTTCACCGAGTGGGGGCTGGTGATGGCCGCCGCCGCGGTCATCGTGCTCCCGGTCATCGCCGTGTTCCTCTCGGCGCAGAAGTACTTCATCCGCGGGATGACGCTCAGCGGGATGAAGGGATGATCTCAGCGGTCCCGCCGGTAGGTGGACCGGACCGCGGCCGCCCCGTCTCCGGCGAGCTCCTCGAACGCGACGATCTCGACGACCGCGAGCACCCCGGGAAGTACCAGGACGATCGCCACCCGGACGGTCGTCGCGGCCAGCAGTACGGCACCGACGCCCGCGGCGACGAGCACCGAGAAGGAGGGGTGGTCGACGAACGTCCCTCCGGCCCGTCCGACCGCTTGCCGGACGCCGAGCGGTGGGTCCGCTCGAACCCGGAAACTCGCTGCACGCAGACACCACACCGCCGCGACGACGACCGCGTAGAGTCCGGTCAGGGTCGCCAGCAGAAACAGGGCCGATTCCTGAGCCAGACCCACGACGTAGTAGAGCACGGTCAGGCCCGCCACCGCCGACAGCAGGAGGCTGTAGGGCAGTCCCGCGACGAGATGCCGGCGGAACGCCGCCACGAACAGGCGGGCACGCCCACGCTCGGACGGCGGGGCCCCGCTGTCCCGGCGGGTGACGACGACCGTCCAGGTCTCGACCAGCGCGAGGAGGGCCGCGCCCAGCGAGACCACCGGCAGCGACGCGACCGCGAACAGGAGGCTCGTAACGACGACGGTCGGGAGTTCGGTGTAGATCACGCGACCGACCGTCGTCGCCACGGTTCCCGGTCGCACTCCGGCACTCATTCTGTCACATCCACGCGACTGCGGCAGATAAATCACCTGCTCGCGCGGGCGCAGCGACGCCCGCGAATCGCCCCGTCCGAGTACCGAATCGACGGCTACCCCGCATCAGATGATGAATTTCTATCAACCCGAGTACGACGACGCTGTTGCATCGGAGTCGACCACCCGTACCCACCGACGCCGTGGTCCACGATGAGTGCGGACGGATCCGCGGAGACTGTCACCGTCGCCGGTCCGACCCGGTCGATCGACGTGGATACCGCACGGCGGGACGCGTGGGCGTGTGAACGGCCCGATCACGGGGGGTCCGCAACGTGACCATCGAACGAACCGCCGGCGAGACGACCGTCGGGTACGATCCCGCTGCCGCTCGACTTCGCGTCGAAGGCGGTGGCACGACGCTCGCGGAGGGACCCCTCGGAGTCGACGTCGACGGGGCCACTGCCCCCGACGGCCCCGCGACCGTCGCCGAGCGCGACGGGTGCGTCCGTGCTGTTCACGACGGCGATCTCGAAACGACGGTGACGCTCGCCCCCGCGGACGGGGCGGTGGACGTGACCGTCTCGATCACCAACGACGCCGACGAGCCGGTGCGACTCCACGGCTTCCACCCGCTTGCGGACGCGACGACGCCGTTCGGTCCGACGGACCGCGTCTTCGAGCACGGCTACCAGTCGTGGACGCCGACGGCGACGCTCTCGCTCGACGAGCGGTTCCCGACCGAACCGCCGGGCAACCGTCCACAGATGTGTGATCTCGCCGCACTCGCCGACGAACGGACGAGCCACTACCTGATCGCGCTCGCGGGCGACTCGGACACCGTGACGCTCGGCTTCCTCGACCACGCCGCCTACCTGTCGCGGTTCGACCTCGACACGGCGGAAGCGACACGTCTGTCGGCAGTCTGTCCCGCGGACGGGGTCGCACTCACTCCGGGCGAAACACGATCGAGCGCACCGCTCCGGATCGACGCGACGCGCTCGCTTCCCGACGCGCTCGACGCGCTGGCGGCCACCATTGGCGAGCGGATGGACGCGCGGGCGGCCGGGTCCGCGCCGACCGGCTGGTGCTCGTGGTATCACTACTTCACCGACGTGAGCGAACCCGACATCCACGAGAACGTCGACGCTCTCCAGGAGTGGGACCTCCCGGTCGACGTCGTGCAGATAGACGACGGCTACGAGACCGCCTTCGGCGACTGGCGCACGCTCGCCCCGGGGTTCGACGACATGGCGCGACTCCGCGAGGAGATCACCGAGACGGGATACACGCCGGGGCTGTGGCTCGCGCCCTTCTACGTGCAGGCGGACTCGGAGCTCGCCAGTTCGCATCCGGAGTGGCTGGTGACCGACGACGGCGAGCCGGTCGACGCCGGCGACCGCCACGGGCCGATGTACGGGCTCGATACGACCCACCCCGACGTCGAGCGGTGGCTCGCGACGACGTTCGAGACGATCGTCGAGGAGTGGGGCTTCGAGTACCTGAAGCTCGATTTCCTCTACGCTGCGGCGCTACCGGGCGAGCGATACGGCGACAGCACGCGTGCGAGCGCGTATCGACAGGGGCTCCGGACGATACGTGAGGCCGTGGGCGAGGAGGTCTTCGTCCTCGGCTGTGGCGCGCCGACCTTCCCGAGCGTCGGGTTCGTCGACGCGATGCGGGTCGGCCCCGACACCGCGCCGTACTGGCGGCAGGCGGACGATCCGGCCAGCGAGCCCGCCCACGAGAACGCGGTCCGCAACGTCCTGAACCGACAGTTCTGCCATCGACGGCTGTGGCTCACCGATCCCGACTGCCAGCTCGTTCGGGGGACGACCGACCTGACCGAGGCCGAACGTCGATCGTTCGCGACGGTGGTCGCGCTGACCGGCGGCGCGAACGTGTTCAGCGACGCGATCGCCGAGATCGACGCGGCGGGACGACGTCTGCTGGAACGAACGTTGCCACCGGTGACGGGCGGCCGAGTGGACGGCGTGGGCAAGGACGAGTTCCCCGATCGCCTCGTCTGCGAGCGTCAGGTCGACGGGACCGCTGCGATCGCGGCGTTCAACTGGTCCGACGAGCCCCGGACGGTGAGCGTCGACCCCGCCGAGTGGATCGACGCCGGAACGACGCGCACGTGGTCGGCGTTCGCCGGTGGTGTCAGCGGGGGCGCGATCGAGCGCGAACTGCCGCCACACGGCGTCGCGCTGGCGCACTGTGCGCCGGCACACGACCGACCCCATCTGCTCGGGGCTCGACACCTCGCCAACGCCGCCGACCGAGTGAGCGGCGTCGAGTGGAACGGCGATCGGACCACCGGGACGCTCGCGGTGTCGGCCGATGCCGAGCGCCCGTTCGAGCTGCTCGCGGCGACGCCCGGGGACTGGCGACGCGCGAGCGGGCGATCGGCAGAGAGCGACGCCCCCGTCCCGGACGATCCGGCGATCTCCGGCGGGTCGGCCACGTGGCTCACCGTCGAACCGGGCCGCACGGCGTTCGCCTTCGAGCAGGGGGAGCAGGGATGAGCGACGGCCCGACCGGTGGGGCCACGGTCCCCCGAACCGGTGTCTGTTACTTCCCCGAGCACTGGCCACGGGATCGCTGGGAGACCGATGCTCGGCAGATGGCCGCGGCCGGCCTGGAGGTGGTCCGACTCGCGGAGTTCTCGTGGGGCCGTCTCGAACCCGAGCGCGACGCATTCGATTTCGAGTGGCTCGACACCGCGGTGTCGGTGCTCGGCGCGGCGGGACTCGACGTGGTTCTCTGCACACCGACGGCGACGCCACCGAAGTGGCTCGTCGACGAGCATCCCGGCATCCTCCAGGAGGAAGCCGACGGGACGACCCGGGCGTTCGGCAGCCGCCGCCACTACTGCTTCAACGCGCCTGCCTACCGCGAGGAAACCGAGCGAATCGTCGGGCGGCTGGCCGCACACTACGCCGACGATCCCCACGTCGTCGGCTGGCAGACCGACAACGAGTACGGCTGTCACGGGACCGTCAGATGTTACTGTGACGACTGTGCGGACGCGTTCCGCGGCTGGCTCCGCGAGCGCTACGGGACGATCGAACGGCTCAACGAGGCCTGGGGGACGACCTTCTGGAGTCAGCAGCACGCCGACTTTCGGGAAGTCGATCCGCCACGACATACGGTCACCGACCACCACCCGTCACGGCTGCTCGACTACGCCCGGTTCGCCAGCGCGAGCGTCGCCGAGTACAATCGCCTCCAGACGGACCTCCTCCGGGCGGCGAACGACGAGTGGTTCGTGACGCACAACTTCATGGGTCACTTCCCGTCGCTCGACGCTCACGAGGTGGGTTCGGCCCTCGATTTCGCTGCCTGGGACTCCTACCCGACGGGGTTCGTGCAGGATCGCCGACAGGGGGAGCCGACGCCGGCGGAGCTCCGGGCGGGCGACCCCGATCAGGTCGCGCTGAACCACGACCTCTACGGCAACCCGTTCTGGGTGATGGAACAGCAGCCGGGCGACGTCAACTGGCCACCGCACGGCCCCCAGCCGGCCGACGGCGCAGTCCGACTGTGGACCCACCAGGCGGTCGCTCACGGTGGGGACGCCGTGCTCTACTTCCGGTGGCGGCGGTGCCGCGAGGGCCAGGAGCAGTACCACGCCGGGCTCCGTCGGCGCGACGGCAGCGCCGACCGGGGGTACGGGGAGGCCCGTCGGGTCGGCGAGGAGCTGGCCGGGCTGGAGCTGGCGTCGCCGGAGCGATCGGTCGCCCTGCTGTTCGACTACGAGAACGGGTGGGCGCTCGACGCCCAGCCTCGGGCCCCGGAGTTCGATTACTGGTCACACGTGGGCACGTACTACGGCGCGTTGCGTGCCCGCGGTGTGGACGTCGACGTCGTCCGCCCGGACACGTCGCTGTCGAGCTACGACGCCGTCGTCGCGCCGACGCTGTACCTCACGGACGACGCACTCGCGACGCGGCTGACCTCGTACGTTCGCGACGGCGGCCATCTGCTGGCGACGATTCGCTCCGGCGTCAAGGATCGACACAGCAAGCTCCACGCGGAGCTCCCGCCGGGACCGCTGTCCGACCTCGTGGGCGCGACCGTCGAACGCCACGAGAGCCTGCCCGAAACGCTCGACACTCGCGTCACGTACCGAGGCACGGAGTACGTCTACCGCACTCTCGGCGAGTGGCTGACGGCCGACCAGGCGACCGTTCGCGGCCGCCACGCATCCGGTGTCGCCGACGGTGAGCCCGCCATCGTCGAACGGGCCGTCGGTGCGGGATCGGTGACGTACTGTGGTGTCTGGCCCCGCGAGGACCTCGCGGACGCGGTCACGACCGCGCTGCTGGAACGGGCCAGCGTCGCCCACACCGACCCGCTGCCGACCGGCGTCAGGCTGGCCGAGCGCGACGGGCACGCCTGGGTGTTGAACTTCGGCCCGAACCCGGTCCGTGTCGACGCTCCAGCGGACGCGGAGTGGACGATCGGCGGAGCGACGGTCGATCCCTTCGACGTGAGCGTCGCTACTGCGCCTGCCCCGTCGCTGCGCGTCGAACCGACAGCCACCGACGACTGAGCCGCCGGTCACGCTGTCACGAGCCCTTCGGACCCTCCGGCGCTCGTGCCGTGCCTGGGCACTCACGACGACGGGCGGACGACCCTCGGTCACGTACTGGCGCTTACAGCGTGTGTCGCGGTGGGTCGTGTGTAGGCGTGAGCCCTCGGTTTCGACAGTCCCTGCCTTCGACCGAGCAATCCTGTCCGTCGGCATCACCACCGAGACGAACCGCGTGCGCGTTCACGCGTCCGCCGCCGTCGCCAACGAGAACGGACACCGCAGCCCTCTTCCATCGAGTGTCGCTCGTCGAACCGTTCGTCGAGTCATGCCCACTGGTTCCACGATAATGTAGACAACCATCTCTTCCTTGTCTCAGATATCATCATCGAAGAAACTCGAACACATCCAAACAATAGTGTGAGAACAGTCGAATCATCGTCCATCATATCAAGGACGGAGCGCTGTTACTCGATCAAAGGGTCCCATCATTTCGGGGGATTTAGAGCGTCTATCGGTGTCTGATGAACGAGTCGGTCACGGACTATCGTCTTCCTCATTCCGTGACGAGTTCAAAGTAGATTGGACTGAGACCACGAACAACCCATTTCAGGATTCAAAAACAGTACCGGAATCTCTAATCGAGTGGCCGGCACGTTCGAACGCGATCTGCGTTACGACTCTGTCCTTCGGTACGATCGCTGGCTACACGGGTAACGACAACTCCCGAAAGATCGCGGCCGTGGCGTGGAACGCTACCACGACGCTCGTTCAGTTGCCGGTGCATCTGCGTTCGATCGATCCGGATATGCACGAGCCGTTCCACGAGTCGTCTTCCGACAGCGTAATGCAATAGCACGCACCAACCGAGGCATGGACGTCGATGCGCTCTTCGAGGGAGCCTGCGCTCGCGACTGGGAGACGATCGCCGCCGACGAAGCTTCGACCGTTCGATTCGCCGTCGTCGGACTGGGCTGGTTCACGAAGGGGCGCGCGCTGCCGGCGCTCGAAGCGAGCGCCCGCTGCGAGCCCACAGTATTGGTGAGTCGAACGGCCGAAAAAGCGGCGCGCGTCGCCGCAGATACGGACGGCGCGACACGAGGGATCTCCGCCGACGAGTTCCACACCGGCTCGGCACGCGAGGAGTACGACGCGGTGTACGTCTGTACCCCGAACGCCCTCCACCGCGAGGCCGTCGAAACCGCGGCGTCGTTCGGGAAGGACGTCCTCTGCGAGAAGCCGATGGAGCGCGACAGCGAGCGGGCACGCGACCTCGTCACCACCTGTGAGGAGGCGGGCGTCGACCTCATGATCGCCTACCGGATGCAGACCGAGCCCGCAGTTCGCCGTGCCCGAGCGCTCGTCGAGGCGGGGTACGTGGGCGAGCCGATGGAGGTCCGGGGCGACATGTCCCAGCGATTGCTCGATCGGATCGATCCCGACCCGGACCAGTGGCGACTCGATGCGGCGCTCGCCGGCGGCGGCGCGCTGTTCGACATCGGCATCTACCCGCTCAACACCGCCCGATTTCTCCTCGGGACGGACCCGGTCGCGGTCGCCGGCCGGACGGGGAGCACCCACGACGCCTTCGACGAGGTGGACGAGACGGTTTCGTTCGCGCTGCGCTTCCCGACCGGTGTGGACGCGTCCTGCTATGCCAGTCACAACGCGCGCCAGTCGAGCGCCATCACCGTCACCGGCACCGAGGGGCAGGTCCGGGTCGAGCCGGCGTTCTTCCAGGACCAGACGCGACAGCTCCACCTCTCCCGCGGCGACGGACGTGCGTCGATCGCGTTCAGCGAGGTCGACCAGATGCTGGAGGAGTTCGACTACTTCGCCGATCGGGTACGCAGCGACGCGAGCATTCGTCCCGACGGCGAGCACGGCCTCGTCGACATCCAGGCGATGGAGGCGGTGTACGAGGCCGACGAGCGTGACGAGTGGGTATCGCTGTCCTGAGCACGTCGGGCGGATCGCTCCACTCGTCGGACCGATCGCGCCCCGAAACGAGGTGAAGGGTGGTTACGCGGTGAATCCCTGATGGAAGCCGACGAGCTTCTCGCGGGAGAAGTGTTCGACGGCGTACTTGATCCCCTCCTTGCCGACGCCGCTGTCCTTGAACCCGCCGTAGGGCATGTGATCGGTGCGGAAGCCGCTGACGGTGTTGACGTTCACCCCGCCCGCGTCGATCTCGTCGGCCGCACGCTTGGCCCGGTCGATGTCCTGGGTGAACAGGCCGGCCTCGAGACCGTACTCGGTGTTGTTCGCCTCGGCGATCGCCTCGTCGAAGTCGGAAACCGTGATCACGGGCACGAGCGGGCCGAACGTCTCCGCCGCCGCGGCCGGCATCTCCGGCGTCACGTCCGACAGCACCGTGGGTTCGAAGACGCGCTCGCCGAGATCGCCCCCGTACGAGCCGCCGTACTCGACCGTGGCCCCTGCCTCGACGGTGGCCTCGAACAGGTCGACCACCGTCTCGAACTGCTCGTCGTCGACCATCGCGGCGACGTCGGTCCCGTCCTCGAACGGATCGCCCACCGAGAGCGACGCGGCCGCCTCACTGAGCGCCGCGGTGAACGCCTCCGCGATCGGCTCGTGGACGAGCACCCGCTCGACGCTGTTGCAGACCTGCCCGGCGTTCGCACAGGCTCCACCCACGACCCGTTCGGCGGCCCGTTCGAGGTCCGTGTCCTCCCAGACGATGGTCGGGTCGTTCCCCCCGAGTTCGAGCGTGAGCTCCGTTATCCCGCTGTTCTCGGCGAGGTACTTCCCGACGGCCGTCGAGCCGGTGAACGAGATCGCCTCGACCGCCTCGTGGGCGAGGATCGCGTCGCCGACCGTCGAACCGCTCCCGGTCACGAGGTTGACCAGCCCGTCGGGCGCGCCGACCTCGGCGGCGGCCGCATCGAGGCGCTCGAACAGCGCGATCGAACTGAGCGGGGTGTTGGTCGCGGGCTTGCCGACCACCGCGTTGCCGGCCGCGAGCGCCGGACCGACCTTGTGGGCCATCAGGTTGAGCGGGAAGTTGAACGGCGTGATCGCCGCGACGACCCCGAGCGGTTCGCGCTGGGTGAAACAGTGACTCCGATCGAACCCCTTCTGGGCGTCCATCGGGACGTACTCGCCGAACAGCCGCTTCGCCTCCTCGGCCGAGAGCCGAAGCACCTGCACTGCACGGTCGACCTCGCCCCGTGACTCCGACAGCGGTTTGCCCTGCTCGCTCGTCATGATCCGCGCCACGTCCTCGGCGTCGTCCTCGAGTCGCCGTGCCGTCGCCATGAGCAGTTCGTAGCGTTCGTGCGCCGAGAGCGTCGAGGCCGCTGCTGCCCGGTCGGCCGCGTCGATCGCCGCCTCGACCTGCGCGGCGTCGACCATCGGCACCGACCCCACGACCGCGCCGTCGTAGGGATGGATCACGTCCGTCCGGTCGTCGGCATCGATCCACTCCCCGTCGACGAGATCGTTCTCGTCCAGCCGGGAGGCTTTTCGCAAGCTCATATCGGGGTGGATGCTGATAGCGATAATAAATCTTGTGCTCGGTGTGAACACCGTCGGTTCTTCCCGCAGTGTCGACCACGCTGGCGGTCGAACCGCTCGATCCGGTAGCAGCTCGACCGGGGTCGGGACCACCCCAATGTATAAATCTCCGTCCACCGACTGTCGACCCATGCAACTATCGGGAGCAATCGTTCCTATGGCGACGCCCATCACCGACCGTTCCCGGGAGGTTGACGTCGAAACCCTCGGCACGTTCACCGATTCGCTCGTCGACGCCGGCGTTCACGGTCTGTTTCCGGGGAGTTCGATCGGGGAGTTCCCGAGCCTGACGCGCGACCAGAACCGGGTCGTGGTCGAGACGGTCGCCGACGCCGCCGCCGACCGGACGACCGTTCTCGCCGGCTGTTGTGACACGAACCACGAGAACGTCGTCGAGCACATCGATGCGGCCGCGGACTGCGGTGCCGACGCGGCGGTCGTGGTCACGCCGTACTACCTGCGAACGACACAGGCGGGCCTCGAACAGTTCTTCGCGCAGATCGCCGATCGCGCCGAGCTCCCGATCCTCCTCTACAACATCCCCGCGCTGACCGGGAACCGACTCGCCGTGGAGACGGTACAGCGACTCGCCGACCACCCACGGATCGTCGGTCTGAAGGACACGTCGGACGACCTCACCTACCACCACCGGATCATCGCCGAGACCCCCGCGGAGTTCCTGGTCTTCCAGGGCTCGACGCAGCTGGCGGCGGCCTCCCTCGATCTCGGGGCCGACGGCCTGATCGCCGGGCCGGGGAACTTCTTTCCGGGTGCCATGCGCCGACTGTACCAGGCACACGACGAGAACGAACGCGGGGAGGTCTCGGACCTGATGCGGGAGGTCGTCGCCCCGCTGATCGGTGCGATGGAGGACGTTCCGACCGCGACGGCGATCAAGCACCTGATCGGGTACGGCGGCCTCGACGTCGGCGACCCGCTGTCGCCGCTCCCACCGCTCACCGACACGGAGCGGAACCGCCTCGAACGCACCTTCGACGGCGTCGCCGAGCGCGTCGAAGCGCCGGTTCCGGGCCGCTGAGTCGTCGTTCGCCGACCGGCGTCGCACCGACGACCCGCCGTCGACACCGGCCCTCGATCGTGGCCGACTCGTCCGCTACGCGAGGTTGACGAGCAGCGTTCCCTCGTCGTAGGCCCAGGAACCGGGCTCCGGCGACGCGGCGACCCGCTCGCTCTGTTCTCCGTTCACGACGACCGTCTCCGGCGGTGACTCGACGTTCCTCGCTTCGGCGGTGAAGAGATCGGAGCGACTTCCGGTATCGACCGTCAGTTCGAGCGACGTCCCGTCGAGCGTGGCTTCGAGGCCGACGAGTTCGTCGGCGTCCTCGTCGTAGAACGTGGTCTCGGTCGCGACGCTCCCCAGGCCGTCGGGCGTGATGCGGAGGGTGACGTCCGCCGGGGTTCCCGCCTCGACCGTCTCCGTCGCCTCGCCCATCGGCACGATGCTGTTCGCGCGCACGAAGACCGGCATCTCCTCCAGGTCGGTCTCGCGATGGAGGGTCTGGCCCCCGGCGTAGTGCTCGCCGGTCCAGAAGTCGACCCAGTCGTCGCCCGCCGGGAGGTAGACCGACACTTCGCCGGAGCGCTCGAAGACGGGTGCGATCAGGAGCGACTCCCCCAGGAGGTACTGGAGGTCGACGTCGTAGGTTCGGGGGTCGTCCTGGTACTCCAGCACGAGCGGCCGAACCACCGGGAGTCCGGTTCGGGTGGCCCGTTCGGCGAGGGTGTAGAGGTACGGCAGCAGGCGGTAGCGGAGACGGGCGTACTTCTTGAAGATCCGCACCGCTTCCTCGCCGAACGCCCACGGCTCGCGCGGCGTGGTGCCGTGACACCGGGTGTGACTCGAAAGCAGCCCGAACTGTGCCCACCGGACGTACACCGCCTCGTCCGGCGTTCCGCGAAAGCCGCCGACGTCGTGGCTCCAGAACGGGAACCCCGACATCGACATTCCGAGGCCGCCGCGCAGCGCCGACGCCATCCCGTGAAACGAGGTCTGGGCGTCGCCGCCCCAGTACATCGGGAACCGCTGACTCCCGGTCCACGCCGAGCGTCCCCACACGAGCGCCTCGTCCTCGCCGTTCGTCTCCTCGATGGCCTCGTAGACCGTCCGGTTGTAGAGAAACGGGTAGCGGTTGTGCATCGTCCGCCCGGTCAGGCCGTTCGCGAAGACGGCGTCCGCGGGGACCCCCTCCCCGTAGTCGGTCTTGAACACGTCGACGCCCATCTCCAGGAGGCGGCGATGTTTCGCCTGCCACCACGCTGCGGCGTCCGGATCGGTGAAGTCGACGATCGCGCCCGCGTAGTCACCTTGACAGAGGTCGTCCATCACGTAGGGTTTCCCGGTGCTGTCCCGGAGGAAATACCCCTCTTCGACGCCGGTCTCGAACGCCGCCGAGCCGACCGGCACGTAGGGGTGTTCCCAGAGCGAGAGATGGAAGTCGCGGTCGTCGAGCCAGTCGATCATCCCTGCGGGATCAGGGAACTGCTCGGTGTCCCACTCGAGATCCGTCGAGCGGAACTCCCGCATCCAGAACGGATCGAGGTGGATGACGTCACAGGGGATCTCCTCCTCCCGGAGGCGCGTGGCGACCGATTCGAGGTGCTCTCGCGATTCGTACCCCAGCCGCGACATCCAGACGCCGAAACTCCACTTGGGCGGACGGGCGGAACGGCCGGTGAAGGCGGTGTACTCTTCGATCACGTCGGCGAACGACGGCCCGTCGAAGAACACGAACGAAAGCGTGTCGTCGGCCACGTCGACGGTGGCGCTGGCGGTCGAGGTCGCACCGAGGTCGTACTCGACGCGGGCGGTGGTGTCGACGAGGAGGCCGAAGCCGCGCGAGGAGAGGTGAAACGGGACGTTCTTGTAGGCGTTCTCGGTCTCGGTCCCGAGCGGTTCGACGGTCCACGCCGTGAGCTGCTGGCCCCGCTTGTCGAAGTCGGTGAACTTCTCGCCGAAGCCGTAGAGATGTTCGTCGGGACCGAGCGAAAACGCGGTCCCGGTCCGTTCGATCCGGCGCGGTCCGTCGTTCCTGACCGATTCGGTGAACCCGAGCGGATCGACGCGACTCTCACCATGCACGTCGACGTCGGCGCGCTGCTCCTCCAGAAGGGGGGTCCCGTCCCGTCGCTCGACCGAGAACGACCACTCCCGGAGACCGATCGACACCCGCAGGGCGGCCGACTCGACGACGAGCGTCCCGTCGGTCTCCGTGACGTCGAGATCGACATCGGCGGCGATGGCCGACTCGTCGAGGTCGTTGAGCGACTCGGTCGGGCCGGCCTCGGGGTTCGCCGCGAACTCGAAGCGGAACGTCGACGGGTTGAGGAAGACGAGCGAGACGGGGCGGTCCCGGACGGCAGCGGCGTCGCCTCCTCCCTCGGCCGCTTCGGGATACTTGAAATCGGCGGCGACGAACCCGTTGTCGAGCCGACAGTAGAGCGTCACGCCGCTCTCGTCGATCTCGTACCGATCGACAGTCGTGACTGTGCTCCGTTGCATGCCCGCACGAAACCTGGGGTACAAATAACTGCTTCGTTCGGTTCACTCCCGCACGATCCCGTGGCGACGCCATGACCGTGTCCGCTCGGGGGTTCGGGAGACGACTGCGCCCGGGGCGGGGGTCGTTCCGCCGACCCGTATCCGGATGGAACGACCACGACGAGTGATCTGTGGGGGACGAGCGATCGATGCTTCGCCTTCGACGGTCCGGCCGAGGCGGAAGGACGACTCAGGCGTTGTTGACTTCGCTGTCGATCTGGCTCTGTGCGTTGTCGAGCGCCTTCTGTGGCTCCACGTCGCCGATGAGCGCCTTGTTCGCCTCGGTGAACACGATCGAGGAGAACGTGGTGTACTGCGGCGTCGAGGGGCGAGCGCTCGTCTCGTTGGCGATCTCGCTGAACGTCTCGACGAGCGGTGCCTCCTCGAACACCTCCTCGTTGTAGACGTCCTCCCGAACTGGTAGGCGGCTGTGCTCGACCGCGAGCCGTCGCTGGAGCTCCTTCGACGCGAAGTAGTTCGCGAACGTCTGGGCGGCCTCGACGTTCGCGGAGTACCTGTTGATGAAGATGTTCCACCCGCCGAGACAGGAGTTGTTGGCGTCCGGGTTCCCCTCCTGTTTCGGCATCCGCGTCACGTCGAACTTGCCGTCGACCGGGGATTCCTCGCCGCTCATCGCCGCGACGGCGTACGGCCAGTTGCGCATGAACAGCGTGTTGCCCTGCTGGAACGTCTGGCGGTTCTCGTCGGTACTGCTCGACGGCACCGACTCCGGCGTGATCCCGTGCTCCGAGATCAACTCGCGGGCGTGGGTGAGCGCCTGGACACCTTTCTCGCTGTTGACGACGAGCTTGCCGTCCTGTTCGACACCGCCGCCCATCCCCCAGAGCCAGTTGAGCCACATGATCGTCAGCCCCTCGTTCGGGCCGCCCTGCCAGATGTAGCCGTTCTCGATCTCGTCGTCCTTCTCGAGCACGTCCTTCGCGATCTCCACGACCTCGGTGTAGGTTTTCGGCGGATCGTGGCCGTACTCCTCGAGCTTGTCCGTCCGGTAGTAGAAGCCGTTGGCGTCGGTAAACAGCGGCATTCCGACCAGCGTTCCGTCGACCGTCGCGGCTTCGACCGGCGTCTCGAGCATCGCGTCGGTGTACCCCTCCGGATCGTCGACCGGCTCGATCCACTCGTTCGCCGCGAACTCCGCCGGCCAGATCACGTCCATCATCCCGTTGTCGAAGTCCGAGGACTGGGAGATGAACTGGTTGACGAAGTACTCCCGGGTCGAGGAGGACTCCGCGGTCGTCGTCTGTATCGAGACCTGGACGTCCGAGACCGCCTCGTTGAACAGCGGCGCGAGATCGTCGCTGAACAGACCGTCGTACCCCGGCGCGACGTGTTTGACGTTGACCGCGTTCCCGGAACTACCGCCGCCGGTCGAGTCGTTGCCGCTGTCACCGCCGTCGGTCGACCCGTTCCCGCCGGCCGAGTCGTTGCCGCTGCCACCGCCGCCGGAACCGCCGGTACAACCGGCCAGCCCGGCGACGCCCGCGACGCTCGCCGCCTTGATGAACTGCCGTCGCAACGTCTCCCGGTCTGCGTCTGCCATGCCATCACAAGGGATAACGTGTTCATAAGTATTCCTCATCTCGTCGTCGCCATTCCTCCTGAAACGAAACCCCGCCGACTCGGCCCGGCGGCCGTGGCGTGACTAGATTTATATGACTCGGCCGGCACTCACGAGTGTATGGCCAACAGAGGAGAGTCGACGGGCCCCGGGACCGCCCGCATCAGTGGGTATCGATCCGCACTCAGAGCGCGGCTGGAGCGCTACCGTGATCTCCGACTCAGCGAGTCGGAGCTCGCGACCCTCCTCCTCGCACCGGTGCTCGCGTTCCTGTTCGTGGTGTCGTTCTATCCCATTCTCGACACCGTCTGGGGGAGCCTTCACACCGGCTACATCCTGCCGACCCGCGAATCCGCGTTCGTCGGTCTGGAGAACTACGCGCGCCTGTTCGCCGACGGGAGCTTCTGGAACGCGCTGCAAGTGAGCCTCCTCTATACGTTCATCAGCGTTCCCGTCGAGCTCGTCCTCGGGCTCGCCATCGCACTGCTGTTGAACCGGCAGTTCAAGGGACGGTACATCGCTCAGGCGGCGATCCTGTTCCCGTGGGCGCTGCCGACGATCATCAACGCTCGGATCTGGGCGTGGCTGTTCCACGGCCAGTACGGCGTCATCAACGACCTGCTCGTGCGTCTCGGCGTCATCGCCGAACCGTTCGCCTTCCTCGCTCACTCCGATACGGCGCTGGCGGCGATGATCTTCGTCACCGTCTGGAAGACGACTTCGTTCATGGCGCTGATCCTGCTCGCGGGCCTGTCGAGCATTCCGGACCACCTCTACGAGGCCGCCCGGATGGACGGGGCCTCCCGGTGGCGGCAGTTCCGCGACGTCACGCTGCCGCTGCTCAAGCCCACCATCCTCGTCGCGCTGATCTTCCGCACGCTGCCGGCGTTTCAGGCGTTCGGCCTCCCGTTCGGCCTCGCGGGCGGCGGTCCGGGCGAGGCGACGACCACGCTCGTCCTCTACGCGAACGACATCACCTTCACGAGGCTGAGCTTCGGACAGGGTTCGGCCGCCGCCACGGTCATCACCTTCATCGCTCTCGGCATCAGCCTGCTGTACGTCACGACCCTCTACGAACCGGAGGTGCGATAGATGAGCGTTATCGATCGCTCTCGGTTCGACTGGAAGTCGCTTCAGTCGGTCGGCGAGAAGCTCGGCTTCTACGGCTCGGTCGCCGCGCTGTGTCTCGTCTCGTTTTTCCCCATCGTCTGGATCTTCCTCACCTCGATCAAGCCGGCGAGCCAGATCGTCCAGTTCCCCGTGCAGTACCTCCCGACGGAGGTGACCCTCGCGAACTACCAGACGGCGATCAACGAGGCCCCGTTCTTCCGGTATCTCGTGAACAGCGCCATCGTCGCCGGCGGGACCGCCATCGTCGCCGTGCTGTTGGGCGCGCTCGCGGGCTACGCACTCTCGCGACTCGAGTTCGATTACAAGGTGCCGGTCCTCCTGATCATCCTCTTCTCGGCGATGTTGCCCTTCTTCTCCCGGCTCATCCCGCTGTTCCAGCTCGCTCGCCAGACCGGGCTGTTGAACGACTACCTCGGCCTCATCCTCCCGTACTCGGCGTTCCAGCTCCCGTTCGCGGTCTGGATCTTCCAGGCGTACTTCAAGGAGCTGCCCGACTCGCTGGAGGAGGCGGGGCTGATGGACGGGCTGTCGCGCATCGGCGTGCTGTTCCGGATCATCCTCCCGGTCTCGGCACCCGCGATGGCGACCGCCGCGATCATCGTGTTCATCTACGCGTGGAACGAGTTCCTGTTCGCGCTGACGTTCATGACCCAGGACAGCATGCGGACCATCACCGTCGGGATCGCCCTCTATCAGGGCGAGTACACGTTCCCGTGGGCGACGATCTCCGCAGCGGTGTTCCTCTCGATCGTCCCGCTGATCCTGTTCATGGTGCTGTTCCAGCGAAAGATCGTCGAGGGGCTCACCGCCAGCGTCGGGAAGTCCTGACTCCCTCCGCTTTCGGTCCCCTCGCCAACCGATCTGACCGCCGGTCGTCAGCGATCGCCCGACAGTGACTGCACCCGCTCCCAGAGGTCGGCGTCGATCTCGACGGTCGACGCCGAGCGATCACGAGCCACCGATCGTTCGCCGGGCACTCGAACCCCCTCGGCTCCGGTGGCGATCCCCGACGACCGGAGGCGATCGAGAAAGGCGCTCGCCCGGTCGTCGAAATCGGGAACGCCCATCGCTGCGGGATCGATCGCCACGAACAGGTCGCCCTTCGTGCAGGGCTCCTCGGTGTGGTAGGTGCCGGTCACCTCCCTCCCCATCGCAGCGCCCACGAGCCCGCCGGCGAGCACCTCGACCGCGATCGCCAGTCCGGACCCCTTCGCGCCACCGAACGGCAGGATCGTTCCGTCGAGGGCGGCCGCCGGATCGGTCGTCGGCTCGCCGTCCGCGTCGAGCGCGACACCCTCGGGGAGCGCCTCGCCCGCCGCTCGACGGCGCTCGACGGTGCCGCGCGCGATCGCCGCGGTCGACATGTCGAGGTTGAACGGCGGGTCGGTCGGGAGCCCGATGGCGATCGGGTTCGTCCCGAGGATCGCTTCGCTCCCGCCGTGGGGCGGCATCGCGGGCTCGGTGTTCGTCAGTCCGATGCCGACGTAGCCCGCGCGCCGAAGCTCGTCGGTGTAGTACCCGAGCATCCCGAGGTGGTTCGCATCGTGGACGCCGACGCAGCCGACGCCGTGCTCGTCGGCCCGCTCCATCGCGGCGACGGTGGCCTCGCTGGCGACGACCGGGCCGAGCCGCGATCCGCCGTCGAGGGTCGCGGCCGCGCCGCCGTCCGCGGTCACCTCGATCTCGCCGTCGGGATCGACGTTGCCGGCCTCGATCCCGCGGACGAACCGCGGGAGCCGAAGGAGTCCGTGCGAGTGCTTGCCGCGCGCGTCCGCGCTCACGAGGACGCCGGCGGTCAGACGTGCGTCGGCCTCGCCGATGCCGTGGGCCTCGAACGCCGCGGCCGCGGTCTCGGTCGCGCGTGTCCGCTCGATCTCCATCTCAGGTGGAGGGGCCGATGCGGTGGATGGCGAACTGGCTCTCGCCCATCGCCTCCGACCCCGTCAGCTTCCCGTTCACCACCGCCTCGATCTCGGCCCAGAGCTCGTCGGTCGCCCACTCGAAGCTCCGGTCGCCGACGAGCGCTTCGCTCACGTCCACGTCGGTCTGTTCCGGCACCCGCTCGGCGCTCCCCGGGTTGCCCGTCACCTTCAGCGTCGGCATCACGGCGTTCGAGAGCGTGTGGCCCTGCCCCGTCGAGATCACCATGAACTGCGCACCGCCCGCGCCGATCCCCGTGACCGACTCCGCACCGTGGCCCGGCGTGTCCATGATGTACATCCCCGATCCGTCGGGGATCTTCGCGCCGTAGTCCACGACGTCCTGGATGGGACCGTCGCCGGATTTCACCAGCGCCCCCAGCGACTTCTCCTCGATCGTCGTCAGGCCGCCGTCCATGTTGTCGGGGGTCGGCTGGGCCCCGCGCACGTCGTAGCCCGTCGCCTGGAGTCGGTCCTCCCAGTGTTGCACCCGTTCTAAGATCTCCTCTCTGACCTCGTCGTTGACGGCGCGCTCCGCGAGTTCTTCCTCGCCGCCGAAGAACTCCGGCGTTTCCGCGAAGCATCCTCGGCCGCCGTGGTCGTCGATCAGCCGCCAGACCGCCCCGGCGGTCGCCTTGTGCTGGCAGAGCCCCGAGGTGGTGTCCGAGGTGGCGCAGTTGATGCCGAACGTGAGATGCGAGAGGTCGTGTGGTTCGCGCCGCATGGTGCTCGCGTCCTGGACCATCTCCCGTGTGGCGTCGACTGCGGCATCGAGGGCGTTCATCACACCCTCTTCGGCGTGGACGTTGATCGACGCGCTCGGGCGACCCGTCTCGGCCACGTCGGCCGCGAGCTCGTCGCCGTCGACGATCTCGCCGGCGTGAGCCACGACCACCGCGCCGTAGACGTTCGGATGGGTCGCGTAGCCGAGGAGGGTGCGGTAGGTCTGGAACACGTCGGGTTTGGTCTGACACCGCCCCAGCGGGTGGGTGATCGGCACGGTGTTTTCGACGATCTCCGCCGTGCGCTCGACGGTGTCGTTGGCGTAGGGGGCGGTCGAGACGACCACCACGTGATTCCTGATGCCGACGCTCCCGTCGGGCCGCTCGTAACCCAGGAACTCCGCGTCGGTCACGGATCACTCACCCCCCGCGGTCGCGGTGTCGGCCGCGAGATCCCCCCGACCGTAGTTCGACTCGACGTTGTGGACGTGGACGTACTCGCCGGCCGCGATGTCCTCGCTGGCGTCGCCGATGCTCGTGCCGTACTTCCGGACGGTCTCGCCGGTCGAGAGGTCCCGAATCGCGAGCTTGTGGCCGAACCGTACGTCCTCGGTGACGTCGATGCGCCGTTCCTCGTCGCCGACCGCGACGACGACGGTCTCGCCCGCCTCGACGTCCCGGATCGCGGTCGCGACGTTGTCCGTCGGATCGACGACCTGTATGTAGTTGTCCGCCATGCACCGGAGCCAACAGACCGCCCGATAATAACAGTTACTCCCGCGGGCGACGCCGGGCGGCCGACATCGCGACCGCTTCACGACGGTCGGTGCGGGCCGAACCGACGGGAGCGGACCGAACCGACGGAAGCGCGTCAAGCTGACGGGAGCGGACCGAACCGATGCTGTCGGCGGTCGGGGATTACTCGACCCCGTTGACGACGTTCCACGGACCGTCACCGACGAGGACGCTCCGGACGATCTCCGTCACCGTCCGGCGGCGCTCCTCGTTCGCCTCCGCGGAGTACCACGCGACGTGCGGGGTCGTGATGACCCGCTGGTGATCTCGGAGCGGGTCGTCCGCCGCGGGCGGTTCGTCGGGGAAGACGTCGAGCCCCGCACCGGCGATCTCGCCGTCGTCGAGCGCCGCACGCAGCGCCGCGGTGTCGACGATCGGGCCGCGCGCGACGTTGACCAGCGACGCCGACTCCCGCATCCGGGCGAACGCGTCCGCGTCGAACAGCTTCCGGGTGCCGTCGGTCAGCGGCGAGTGGACGGTCACGAACGCGGAGCGCGCCAGCAGCTCCTCGAACGGGACGAGCTCCGCCGGATCGTCAGCGAGGTCCGTCTCGGAAAGGAAGGGGTCGCTCGCGAGCACGTCCGCGCCGAGGGCGGCGGCGCGCTCCCCGACCGCCCGCCCGATCGCCCCGTAGCCGACGACGCCCACAGTCGAGTTCGAGAAGCGGTGGATCGGCGTCCCGACGCCACGGGACCAGCCGCCAGCGGCGACGTCGGCATCGTAGGTCGCGAGCCGCCGGGCGAGCGCGAGTATCAGCGCGAGCGTGTGGGTCGCCACCTCCTCCCGGCAGTAATCGGGGACGTTCGTCACGGGGATGCCGCGATCGGCGGCCGCCTCGACGGCGACGCTGTCGACCCCGATACCGTATCGCGCGATGACTCGACAGTCCTCCATCGCTGCGACTGCTGTCTCGTCGAGCTCGTACCGAAGGGTGACGACCGCGTCGGCGGTCGCGAGGCGGTCGTGGGTGTCGCGCGCTTCGCCCACGCCGCCGGGGAGCTCCACCACGTCGGCGAGATCGTCGAGGCCCGCGCGTTCGATCGAGAGATCGGCGAAATCGTGGTCGGTGACGACGACGGTGTGTTCTGACATGGGTGGGGTCCGTCAGACGATCAGGTCGTAGCCGTCCACGAGGTGTTGCTCGCAGACGTCGCGGTTCAGCCGAACGCCGAGCCCCGGTCCCTCCGGCAGATCGATGGACCCGTCGTCCAGGATCGGACCGGAGCCGTCGACCCGCTCGACCATCTCGTTCCACCACGGCACGTCCCGCGAGTGCCACTCCATGCAGAGGAAGTTCGGGATCGCCGCCGAGACGTGTGCGCCGGCGACGGTCCCGAGCGGCGAGGAGATGTTGTGCGAGGCGACCGGGACGCCGTAGAGATCGCAGACGGTGGCGATGTCGACGTACTCCCCCAGACCGCCACACTTGTTCACGTCGGGGGCGGCGATGTCGAGCGTTCCCTCCTGGGCGGCGGTGTTGAACTGAGCGGTCGTGACGAGGTTCTCACCGGTCAACACCGGCACGTCGAGCGCCCGCGTGACGCGCCTCTGGGCCGCGGTCTTCTCCGGCGGGACGGGGTCTTCGAGCCACGCCAGATCGAACCGTTCGAGCTTCTTGCCGAGTCGGATCGCGGTTTCCACGGTGAAGTTCCAGTGGAGGTCCATCCCGAGATCGACGTCGTCTCCGATCTCGTCGCGGACGGCTTCGACCAGTCTGACCTTGTGCTCGATGGCCTCGTTGTCCATCCGTCGGTTGGCCTCGTCGTAGTCGGCGTGGGTCGGCACGTCGAGGTCGAACTTGAGCGCCTCGAACCCCTCGTCGACCACCTCGCGGGCGGCCCGGGCGTACGACTCCGGCGTGTAGACCTCCCGGGGATCGCGTCCGCCCGCCTCGCCGAGCGACTCCCCGCCGTGGGTGTCACAGTAGATCGTGATCTCGTCGCGGTACTTCCCGCCCAGTAGCTCGTAGACCGGGACGCCGAACAGTTTCCCCTTGATATCGTAGCAGGCGGTCTCGATCGCGGTGAACGCCGCCTGACCGATGCGGCCGGTGCCGGTGTAGCGCTGTTCCAGGAGCTCGCGGAGCCGGTTGGTGTCGAGCGGGTTCTCCCCGGCGAGGTCGACCTCCATCCGATCGGCCATGTCGAGTGCGGCCTCCGCGCGGAAGGTCTCGCCCAGCCCGTACACGCCGGCGTCGGTTTCGACCTTCACGATGCCCCACGTGAAGTTGCCCGCGATCGCCATCGTCTCGACGCCGGTGATCGCCACGTCCCGCTCGGGCGGACGGTGTGTCTCGACCATGCCCATGTCCCGCCAGGGGACACCCCCACCTTGCTCGATGCGATAGTCCGGCTTTCGGTCGTTCATCGTCGACAACTGGCACATGGGGCGAATAAAGATTTGGGTTCCCGCTTTCACAGTCGCTGCCCTCGTCGTCTACGGGAGGAGCCGCGAGCGCCCGTCGCCGGCAGCACCACGGAGCTTTCACGCGGTGGCCCGTCACCGCCGAGCGGATCGGTGCAGTTCCGTCGTCGTGCGGCGTCCCAGGGGTGGATTTATGTGTACTGGTTCCGAACCGACGGAACACTCACAGCACTATCATGGGTCACCTCGAACTGCAACAACTGAGCAAGGTGTTCGACCCCGGCGAAGACGCGATCGTCGCGGTCGACGAACTGGATCTGACCGTCCGAGACGGGGAGTTTCTGGTACTCGTCGGGCCGTCCGGCTGTGGGAAGTCCACCACACTCCGATGTATCGCCGGTCTCGAAACGGTGTCCTCCGGGAGCATCACTCTCGAGGGTCGGGATATCACCCATCTCAAGCCGAAGGAGCGCGGGATGGCGATGGTGTTTCAGAACTACGCGCTGTACCCGCACATGTCTGTGAGGAAGAACATCGGCTACGGACTGTCGATCACGAGCGATCTCGGGGACGACGACATCGATCGCCGGGTGGACGAGACCGCGACGATGCTGGAGATCGAGGACCTGCTCGGAAAGAAACCGGCGGAGCTCTCCGGCGGACAACAGCAGCGAGTCGCACTCGGGCGGGCGATCATCCGGGAACCCGAGGTGTTCTTGATGGACGAACCGCTTTCGAACCTCGACGCGAAGCTCCGAACGACGATGCGAACCGAGATCCAGCAGCTCCAACGGGATCTGGGCATCACGACGATCTACGTGACTCACGACCAGACCGAGGCGATGACGATGGGCGACCGGATCGCGATCCTCGACGGCGGGGAGCTACAGCAGGTCGGGCCGCCGCTGGTGTGTTACCACGAGCCGGCGAACCGATTCGTCGCCGGGTTCATCGGTTCTCCGTCGATGAACTTCTTCACGGTCGAACGCAGCGGGCACAGTCTGGAGCACGAGACGTTCGTGTACGACCTCTCGGCCTCGACCGCCGACGTCGACACCATGCCCAACCGGCTGACCTTCGGTATCCGCCCCGAACACGTTCGGATCACCGACGGGAGTGGGAAGAACGTGATCCAGACCGAGGTCGAGGTCGTCGAGCCGATGGGCGAACGGACGTATCTCTACGTCGATATCGGCGGCGAGACCTACACGGTGAGTACGGAGGGGAGTCTCGCCGTCGAAGCCGGCGAGGAGATCTCGGTCGACTTCCCGGAGAGCAGGGTCCACCTCTTCGACGCCGAGACCGGCGTTGCGATCAAGAACAGCGAACCCGACGAGTCGATCGAACGTCCGCCACGAGCCTGATCCGGTCCGTCGCTCTCGCTCGTTCACCCCGGTAGCTCCGTTCGCGCCTCGCAAACAGTTAAGATCCCGGACGGACACGGGACGGTATGGACGAACGTGACGCGTCGATTCCCGGCGGACGGCGGGTGAAGGCCGTCGAGACGACCTGTCGAATCCTCACCGCGCTCCGTGACCTCGACGGCGCTGGTGTCACCGAGATCTCGGACCATCTGGGGCTGGCGAAAGCGACCGTGCACAGCCACCTCGCAACGCTCGCGGACAACGAGCTCGTGGTGAAACACGACGAGACGTACGACGTGAGTCTGCGGTTCGTCGACTTCAGCGAGTACGCGAAGAGTCGCGTCGACATCTACGAGATCACGAAAGCCGAAGTCGAGCGTCTGGCGGACGAAACCGAGGAGGTGGCGCAGTTCATGGTCGAAGAGCACGGCAAGGGAGTCTACCTCCACAAGGAGCGGGGGAACAACGCGATCCAGACGGCTTCGTACACCGGCAATCGGAAGGCGCTTCACTGCACAGCGCTCGGAAAGGCGATCCTCTCCCAGCTCTCTCGCGAACGTGTCGACCAGATCGTCGACGAGAAGGGGCTCCCGAGACAGACGGACAGCACCATCACGACCCGCGACGAATTGCACGCCGAACTCGATCGGATTCGCGAGCAGGGAGTTTCGTTCGACGACGAGGAGGTCCTCTCCGGTCTCCGGTGTGTCGCCGCACCGGTCCAGCACCCGACGGGTGACATGCCGGGCGCGATCAGTATCTCCGGCCCGACGACCCGCTTCGGGAAGGAGCGATTCAACGAGGAACTGCCGGAAATCGTCCGTGGAGCGGCCAACGTCATCGAACTGAACGCCACCCAGATCTCGAGAAGTACCGGCTGACGAACGGCTGTTCGCCGATTGCAAACGCCAATTTTCGGTCTTCGATCCGCTCAAACCTGAC
This sequence comes from Halococcus agarilyticus, assembly GCF_000334895.1. Taxonomy (NCBI): domain Archaea; kingdom Methanobacteriati; phylum Methanobacteriota; class Halobacteria; order Halobacteriales; family Halococcaceae; genus Halococcus; species Halococcus agarilyticus. Next base: position 70,663 of record NZ_BAFM01000001.1, read on the forward strand.
GAAAAGATCTCTTGTACCGATCGATCGATATCAGGAGCGTTTGCAATCGGCGAACGGGGACCGTCGACAATGTGGCTTCCGATGGGATCCACTGCGGAGATCCGACATGACACGACGAATGCTACCGCAATCCGTCCGCCAGCCTCACGTGTGAACTCGCCCGGCCGACGATCTGTTCGGGAGGGGCAAACGACTGGGTCGCTTCACCACTGACTCGGGTCCACGGTGCTCCACGAGCGGGTGCACCGATTTCCTGGTTACGGTGAGCACCCACGAGAGACGAAACTGAGTAACGGGGATACTACTGTTACAGCACTCCGACTTCAGCCGCGTACTCACTTCTCCCCGATCGGCCGTATCCTACTCGAACTGATCCTGGACATTAAAAACCATACTATTGATCGGTCTCTCGATCACTTCTGGACAGTCTGGCTTTCCTTTGACTCAACACGAAACGAGAAGTAGCTGCACGGAGAGGTGCCGAACCGTGTTGTGAGTGGATCGAGGGCCATGTACTCTCAACAGTCATAGGTACAAAGAATAATATAGCACATCTGCTCCCTCGACGTTCGGCGGTGTCGACGTGTCCGAGGCAGTCTGTAGGACGGTCGACAGGCGTCCGAACGAACTCTCGAAGATCTCACAGGAAACTCCACGAACACGGACCGTTGCCCGGACGCACGACACAGAGCGCCCCAGCAGAACCCACACTATCCGATAGCATCAACTGTGATGAACGTGGACTCTCGACGAGGAACAGCCGAACCAGCACGCGGACGGTTCTCACCCCCGTCTGGTCGAGATACCCGAAGCCGATGCGAGCGTGATGGCCGCCACGAGTGGACACGGATCGTCTGTGCCGACCGGCGTATCGGTGGGCATCCGATGGGAGCACCGTCGCCCGATCGGCGAGCCCCCGGCGTCCCGATGTCTCGATCACTCCACGATGCCGACCGCGCGAACGGGAGCGCCATCGCCCCCGAGCGCCAGCGGGTACGCGCGGAGTTCGAAGCGTTCGGGTAGCGCCCCGAGATTGCGGAGGTTCTCGACGACGAGATCGCCGGCTCCGAGAACGGCGTGGTGGGCTCGAAACCCGTCGGGTTCGCTCCCGGTGGCGTTCTCGGTCGGGGTGGGATCCGGGCTCAGCGTGTCCGTGCCGACCGCATAGCCGCGCTCGGCACACGCCGTGGCCGCTTCGGGCGTCAGATAGGGATGGTCGAGATACCGATCGGTCCCCCAGTGGGTGCTCCAGCCGGTCCAGAAGACGACGAGATCCAGCTCGCGATCGGGGACGCGTTCCCGCGTGATGGGATCCCGATCGCCCAAGTCCGTGCAGTCCACCTTCTCGGCCTCGAAGGCGAATCGGTCCAGTGCATAGGTGTCAAGAGTCCGTCCGCCAGGGATGACGTGGATCGGCGCGTCGACGTGGGTACCGGTGTGACTTCCCAATCTGGCGACGTCGACTCGGTACTCGTCCCGAGCGTGGGTCGCATGCGGTTCGACTGAGACCGATGGATCGCCCGGATAGACGGTCATCCCGGTTTCGATCCGATGGCTGAGATCGATCGGCACGTTCGGCGATACGCCGCGACCGACAAATACTGTGTGATGTGGTGGCAGAAGACTTATTAGCACCGTTGCCTAGCCTCGACCCGATGTGGCAACACATTACCACCGTGGGATCGGTCGGGCGGATCACGTCACGACTCCGTAGGGGGAGCGCCGATGGTTGATCAGCTCGGCGGGTTCGGTCTCCTCGCTTTCTGGGCGGTCGTGATGATCTCGATCAGCTACTTCATCTATCGACGCCAGGGGGTGAACACCACCTCGGAGTTCATCACCGCCGGCGGCCGTGCACAGGTCGGACTCGCGACCGCCTCGTTCGCGGTCACGTGGATGTGGGCCGGCGACGTGCTCGGGGTGCCCCAGTACGTCGGCATCACTGGAGTCGCGGGTATCTGGATGTACGCTGCTCCCGCGGTGCTGTCCTCGCTCGTGGTGATCCCGTTCGCGCTCCGGATGCGCAAGCTCTTCCCGCAGGGGCTGACGTACTCGGAGTACTTCATCAAACGATTCGACAAGACCGCCCATCTCGTCGTCGTCTTCGTCGTTCTCTACACGATGGTTCTGGGCGGGGTGATTCAGCTGTTCGTCGGCGGCACCGTGATCGGCGGTCTCACCGGTATCGATCCGAACCTCGTGATGGCGGTGCTGATGGGCGTCATCGGCGTGTACATCCTTCTGGGCGGGCTCTGGGGATCGATGACGACGGACTTCATCCAGTTCATCAGCGCACTGGTTCTGACCCTGGTGTTCGTTCCGCTGTTGGTGTTCGAGGTCGGGGGCCCAGGGGTCGTCTACGATCAGATGGTACAGAACCTGGGGTCCGACGCACCCGCGTTCCTCTCGCTGGCGAACCTCGACGCGATCGAGGGGCTGTTCCTCCCCTACGCACTCGGACTGGGTGTGTGGGGCGTCGTCTCGCTGGCGACGTGGCAGCGTGTCTTCGCCGTCCGTCGCGACAAGACTTCCCGATTCCTGACCATCGGGGGGATCGGTGTCTTCACGACCATCGCGATGTACGGTGTCATCGGTCTCGTCGGGCTGGCGACGTTCACCGACGCCGCTCCGGGAAGCCTCACGACCGAAGTGCTCGGTCTCATGCCCGAGTGGGCGGTGATCGCGTTTCTGCTGGTCGCCCTCATGGTGTTGGGGTCGTCCGTCGACTCGTATCTGACCGCGATCGCCAGCCTGACCGCGCGGGACATCTACTATCGTCACCTCGACACGGACGCGTCGGACGACCGGCAGCTCCGCGTTGCCCGCGTCGCGTCGGTCGGTTTCGCGGTGGTGATGTTCGTGGCGACGGTGCTCCTGCTGGATTCGATCAGCTTCACTCAGCTGCTGCTCGTCGGCGGTATCGGTGCCTCCGCGCTCGTGGGGCCGTTCGCGCTGTCGCTGTTCTGGCGGAAGATGTCGAGTGCCGGCTTCGTCACCGGTATCGTCGTCTCACAGCTGATCACCGCGTTCCTGCTCGCAGCCAGCTACGACGTGGTCGTGACCGGTCCCGATTTCATGCTGTGGGAGATCATGGCGATCGGCCATCTCGTCTCGACCGGGCTCGGGGCTGCAGTGAGCATCGCTTCCCCCGACGAGTTCGAGTTCGAATCCATCGCCCAAGAGGGATCGTCGGTCGCGACCGACGGTGGTTCGTCCGATCGGGACGGTGACGCAGCATGATGAGCCAGACCCTCTTTACCGGCATGATCGTCGTGTTCTGGCTCGCCGAGTTCGTCTTCGGGACAGTCGTCGTTTACTGGTTCCTCACTCAGGGGCTGGGCGACGAACGAGGCACGGCAAGCGGTCCCGTGCGGACCCTCGAGGACCGATCGTACACGGTTCGGTCGCTCGTGATGTGGACTGGCTTCTTTGCGGTGCTCCTGGTGGGGATCGTCGTGGGTGCCTGACGTCGGGACCGACTCACCGCTGTCCGGCGACCGTCGGCACGGGATCGAGTGCAGTCCGCGCGCGAACCCCCTCGAGCGAGCGCCACTCGTCGAGCAGGTCGTGCTCCTGCAACAACGCCAGCGCGATCTCGCCGGCCCCACCGTAGGTGAGCGACACGAAATCCCATCCGGGTGTGCCGACCGGAAACGGTCCCGACTCGCGTGGTCGGCGGAGGTCCACGACCCCGCCGAGCTGCTCACGGGTCGCCGTCGAAAGGGTTCGTGTCTCCTCGAACCGAGTCAGCGGGACCTCGCGGTTGTCGACGATCAGCACCCCCGTGCCGGCCTCGAGATAGCTGGTCACGTCCGTCCTTCCGGCGTCTATCAGCAGACTCACGACGTCCATCGTCGAGCCCTCCCCGCTGATCGTGTCCGTATATCGGGTGACACGTCCGTCGTACTCGACGAGTCCCGCGGTGATGAGACGGGCGTTGATGCCACGGGTGAGGAGGACGCCGTCGAGGGTGACGCTCGATGGGATCACCAGCTCCACGCCCTCCCCATCGTACTCGGTGTCGACCAGCACCGGTCCGATCGCGGACGTGTGGAGCCGGGAGAGCACGTCGAACGCGGCGTCGGCGTCCGAGTCGGCTATCCGTCCCATCCCCACGATGCATTCGCCCCTGTCCTCGGTCGGGTCGTAGGTCACCTGGCTGGTGAGCGTCGCGATCCGTTCACGGACGCGCGCCAGGCGACTCCCCACGTCGCCACGAAGCAGCTCCGCCTTCCCCTCCTCGGTGAGTCTGCGACCCTTTCCAGCCACTTTCTCGGTGAGTCCGTCGGCATCGAGTTCCGAGAGGAGCAGGCGGATCGTCCGGTCCTTGATGGAGTAGCCGCGGCGTTGCATCAGATCGACGAGCCTGATGCTCCCGATCGGCTCGTCTTCGTCGATCAGACGCAACAGATCGTACGTCCGACGGTCCATCTCTGTCCCCATTCGCTGCGTGACTCGTCGGGCCGACGACCCAAAAAGTCCCCGTGTCTCACGGTCGGCGTTCCCCGCAGCGATGACGGACCGCCTCGTGCGCCGACCCGGGGACCGAGTGACGACCGCGAACCCGTCTGGATCCGGATGCAGTCCTCTCCGCCCTCTCCGAACGCTCGGAACCGCCAGTCCGGGACGTCGACCGCGCCGGCTGCGCGCACCTCAAGATTTTTAGGTGACCCGATCTCCATCACGAACACGGTGGCATACAATTGCCACACTGTCAACACATGTCCCAGCAAGCCAGTTCCCGATCGAACGAGCACACGGAGACGGTCGTCCACGGTTGCAGCTACGCCCACCCGAGCCGACCCGTCGCCGACCTCGCGGAACGGCCGGTCGAAACCACGCCGGGCGATCTCCGGCAGTCGTTTTTCGGCAACGAGAACGTGCGCCGGTTCCGAGCGCCACTCGCCACCGAACGAGTCCAGTCGGGTCGTGGCGTCGAGGTGTTCCGTGCGGCACTCACCGGAGGGGCGACGTGACGGAGCATAACGGGTTCGCCCGCGATGCCGCCGCTCACGATCCGGGTGTCCAGCTGCCGTATGCCGGAATCGACACCTTCCTGAAGGCGGAGTATCGAGACGTCGGGAGCCTGTCCGACGTCGATGCCGGGGTGATCGGGGTTCCCTACGACGGTGCAGTGAGCAATCGGCCCGGCGCGCGCTACGGTCCGCGGGCGATCCGTCGGGCGAGCGGGTGGTGGGCGTACCTCTCCGGGTACAAGGGGGGGCTCACGGACATGCGGACCGGAAATCAGGTGAACTTCGGTGCACTCTCGGTCGCTGACTGTGGGGACGTGCCGGTCTTCCCGATGGATCACGAACGGACAGCCGAGAGCATCGAGACGCACGTGGGGGCCATCGCCGAGCAGACGGTTCCCGTCGTGTTGGGCGGTGATCACTACTGCACGGCACCCGCCGTCAGGGGCTTCGCTGCGGGGGCCGGGCACGAGACGGTCGGGCTCGTGCAGATAGACGCACACACGGACACGAGTACCGCCAGTCCCGTCTTCGGCGACGAGTTCCACGGATCGAGTGCCGCGCTGGTCGCCGACTCCCCGTACAGCGACTATCGTCACATCAGCCAGGTCGGGATCCGTGGCTACGAGTCACCGGACTTCTTCGAGTTCGCCGACGAGACCGGCCTGAACCTCTACACGATGCGTGACGTGGCCGAACACGGCATCCGTCACGTCGTTCGGGACGCGGTGACGGCAGCCGCAGCGGAGACGGACGCGGTGTACGTGACGTACGACATCGACGGCGTGGACCCGGCCGTCGCGCCGGGGACTGGCACGCCGGAACCGGGCGGGCTCTCCGCCGACGAAGCGCTCGCCGTCGTCGAAACACTCGGCCAGCACGATGCCGTCGGCGCGATCGACCTGATGGAGGTTGCCCCGGGATACGACGACAGCGAGGGGACGCAGCGCCTCGCTGCGTATCTGCTGGTGAGCTTTCTCGGCCGTCGGTTCGCCGAGTCAGGGGTCGATCACGACCACTCATGAACGATCGAAACGTCACCGACGACCTGGCGACAGCCCACGAGCGAGCCATCGAACGGGCCACCGACGGACGACGGTTCGCCGCGTGGATCGACGGGAGCGCTCACGAGGCCGCATCGGGGGCGACCTTCGCGACGCGCGATCCCGCGACCGACACCCCGATCACCACCGTCCCACGGTGTGACGAGCCCGAAATCGACGCCGCTGTCGAGGCCGCTCGAACGGCCTTCGAGGGTGCTTGGAGCGCTCTCTCGCACGAGGAACGGGCCGATCGGCTGCTGGAGTGGGCCGACCGGCTGACCCGACACACCGACGAGCTCGCGCTGCTGGAATGTCTCGACACCGGGAAGCCGCTCGAATTCGCCGAGGCCGAGATACGGGAGGGGATCGGCTACATCGAGTACTACGCCCACCTGCTCCACGGCGATACCGACGAGCGGGTCCCGATCGACGGTGAGACCCACGCGTACACCCGGGAGGAACCGTACGGTGTCGCCGGCCTCATCGTCCCCTGGAACTATCCGGTTCTGTTGAGCTGTTGGAAACTCGGTCCCGCACTGGCGGCCGGCAACTCCGTCGTGCTCAAGCCCGCCGAACTGACCCCTCTGACCGCGACGCGGTTCGCACAGCTGGCCGAGGGACTCCTGCCACCGGGAACGCTGAACGTCGTTCACGGGCTCGGCGACGAGGCCGGCAGTGCGCTGACCGGTCACCCGGGGATCGACAAACTCTCGTTCACCGGGGAGGACACGACGGGCGAGATCGTGATGGGCGCAGCCGCCGAACACATCACTCCCGTCACGCTCGAACTGGGCGGCAAGTCACCGTTCGTGGTCTTCCCCGACGCCGATCTGGAAGCGACCGCTGCCACCGCAGCCGAGGGGATCCTCTACAACGCGGGTCAGTCCTGCGATGCGCTCTCACGAACGCTGGTTCACGAGGCCGTTCACGACGAGTTCCTCGAACGCTTCGTCTCGGCGGCCGCCGAGTGGACCGTCGGCGACCCCCTCGCGGAGGACACGACGATCGGACCGCTGGCCTCCGAACAGCAGCTCGAAACGGTACACGAGTACATCGAGCTCGGTCGGGAAAGCGACGCGGAACTCGTGACCGGCGGCGACAGCAGCGATGGGGCGGATGTGGGGTGGTTCGTCGAGCCGACCGTCTTCGATGGGGTCGCGAACGACAGCCGTCTCGCCCAGGAGGAGATCTTCGGCCCCGTGGCCTCGGTCGTCTCCTTCGGGAGCTACGACGAGGCGATCGAGCTGGCCAACGACGTCGACTACGGGCTGGCTGCAGCGATCGCCACGGAGGATCTCTCGTTGGCACATCGGGCCGCCGCGGACATCGAGGCCGGCACCGTCTGGGTCAACGACTACGCACGGTTCTCGCCGGGACTGGCGTTCGGTGGCTTCAAACGGTCGGGTATCGGGCGGGAGTGCGGGCCGGAAGCACTGAACGAGTATCGACAGCAAAAGACCGTCACCATCGCCCTGAACGGGTAGCCAACGGACAGGGCGATCGAAACACGATACCGTTCCCCGGACCGGGATCCGGTCTGGATTCGCCGGCCCCGAACACACGATCGATGCCTACGAGGCGTTCGACTCCATCGAGGGCGATCGACGGACGAAGACGTCACGACGGTCGTGCCGAACGACGCTTCACTCGTTGAGCGACGAGGAACGCCACGACACCGATCAGGACGCCCGCTATCGTGTCGCTCACGTAGTGAGTTCCGAGATATATCCGCGAGACCGCGACCAACGCGGCGACTGCAGCGACCGGCAGCGTCGCCAGCGTGTCGGAGCGACGTGCTATCAGCGCGAAGACCGTGACGCTGGCTGCGTGTCCCGAGGGAAACGACGTGGTCGCCGCCTCGGAGCCGATCCGCAGACAGACCGGGTGCGGTGGAAACGCCCGCTGGACGGTGAGCATCAACCCACCGACGACGACGCCGGTGAGCACGAGCGCAGGCATCGCGACGTCCAGCTCGTCGTCCCACCCCGCCAGGTGGAAGAGCCCGAGAAACACCAGGGCGGCCGCCGCCGACCCCAGGCCGGTGACCGACGTCATCACCTTCGTCACGAGCGGCTCCCTGAGCTCGGCAATCGCCTCGGCGACGACCCTGTCCACGGCGAAAATACGGCCCACGAGGGCGTTGAATGGCTGTCTCATCCGGAGTCGGTGGGTCGAACGGCCCGCGGAGGAAAAAGGGCCCTGTCACCCGTTGGCGACCGAAACGCGGCGTTCACCCGCTCGGACCGGGGAGGATCGAGCGACGCTTCACGAGGACGAGCGCCAGCGCTCCCCAGAGGGCGCTCTCGACGAGAAACGACGGCGTCCAGAGGTAAAACAGCAGGAACTCGCCCGGCGGGATGCCCAGCGGGTCGGGTGGAACGGTCAGCGGCCAGCCCAGAAACAGCGCGTCACCGGGTCGACCGTTGAGCACGACGTGCAGCGCATCCAACAGCAGATGTGAGCCCCAGCCGACGGCCACCGCGAGCCCGGCTCTGCTCGACAGCGCGAGGAGGACGAAAAGCGGGGCACCCAGGGCCGTGTGGCCGACGGAGTGGTACAGATCGGCGATCCCGAGGAGCCCCAGCGGCTTGTCGACGACGTCCGGTATCGCGGCTCCGACGACGAGCCAGACCGACGAGAGCCGTGACTCGTGGCCGACGACCGCGGCCACGAGCAGGTGCGTCGGAAAGAGCATACCGACCCGTGGTCACGACCACCCAATTCAGTTGCGTCCGGCACGGCCGTCGATCGGGAGCCAGCCGGCGACGTAGCCGTAGTCCCGAACGAACACGGCGAGCGACGGGGCGAGCACGGCGGGGGCGACCGCCACGACGAGATCGGTCGGTATCGCCGGTGCGAGCGCGATCGTGAGAAACACCATCTGGACGCCGGCGAGGTACTTCCCGAGGTCGCTGTCCGGCCGATCGAACAGCGTTCGGCCCCGTCGCTGGCGGCAGTACTTCGCCCCGCGGAAGACGTACCGCGCCGCCGACAGCGAGAGATACCACACGGGGAGCTGGCCCCAGAGGACGGCCACCACCGGCGCAGCGACGAACCCGAACGTGTCGAACGCCATGTCGAGCCGTTCGCCGAGTTCGGTCGGGCGTCCGACGGTTCGGGCGACGAGCCCGTCGACCCTGTCGAGGGCGGCACCGACGCCGTAACAGGCGGCTGGGACCCACGCCAGCGACGTGTCCGGCGGCACGACGACGAACCCGGCGACCACCGCGAACAGTCCCCCCCGGAGCAGCGTCACGGCGTTGGCGACGCCGAGCGACCGCAGACGGGTCCCGAGACCCAGGCTTCGGTTGGCGGTGAGGTTCCGCGTGAGGTACCAGAGCTGGCCGGTCCAGAGTCCGCCGACGACGAGAGCCGGGTGGAGCGGGCTCTGCACGACCACTGCGGCCGGTATCAGCGGATAGCTCACCACCAGAAGCACTCCAGCGATCGCTACGAGACCGCCCACCTCCAGGCTCAGCCGCAGCGAGCCGCCGTGCGGTGCCTCGCTCATCGGAACCTCCCTGTCCGCGTCCGACTGCGGCCGCTCATCCCGCTCCCGTGCCGCCCGTCGGACGTTCACTCATCGATGTCTCCCGAACCCACTATCAGTTGGGCCGCCCGTTCATAAACCATCGCGTAGTGGCGTCGACTACCGGAGCAGGCGAACGAGGACGACGAGCAGGACGACCTGGGCGATCTTGTCGATAGCGCCGAGCGTCCCCACGTCGCCGGGGAACGACTTCGATCCACCCGCGAAGTTGATGTAGTACCAGAGCACGATCTGGAGGAGCGTGTACGGAATCCCCACGAGATAGACGGTCGACCGGCGGTAGCCGACGAGGACGAGCGCGATGGCCCCCAGAAAGCCGAGCCCCGCGAGAACGAAGCTGATCCCCAGTCCCGAGGGCACCAGCCGAACACCGAGAAACAGGTGGACGAGGGCGGTCACGGCTGCCGCGGCGATGCCCACCCACACGACGCCGGGCAGTGACTCCGTCTGCAGTCCCGTCTGCCCACTCTCCGTCGCTGTCATGGTTCCCGTACGCACGTGCCCTCATTAAATGTGGCCCCGAATCGCACGCCGCTCCCCGTCACGATCGGTCGAAGTCGGAATCCCGAAGCTCCTCGATACGGGCACACTCTTCGGCCGTGAGCCGCACGCCCCCGGCTTCGAGGTTCTCGACGACGTGCTCCGTCTCGATGCTCGATGGAATGGGAACGACGCCTCGGGTGACGTTCCAGGCGAGCACGACACCGGCCGGCGAGAGATCGCGCTCGGCGGCGATGTCCCGGACGATCGCCTCGTCGAGCAGGCCCGTGGCCGACAGCGGCGAGTGTGCGACGACCCTGATCCCGCGTTCATGACAGTACGACACGAGGTCGGTTCGGGGTCGGTACGGATGCCGCTCGATCTGAACGAGCGCGGGTGGCACCGATCCCGTATCGAGGATCACGTCCAACTGTTCGCGGGAGACGTTGCAGACGCCGAGCGTCCGTGCCCAGCCGCGCTCGTGGACCGTCTCGAGGTTCGCCCACGCCTCTTCGAGGGAGACGCCGGCCGTTTCTCTCTTCCCGGTGTCGTCCTCCGGGAACGTCAGCGCCTCCTGTTCGTGGATCGGCTTCTCGGCCAGTCGCGCGAGCCGTCCACGGTGGGCCCAGGCCTCGGGCCAGTGCAGCGCATAGCAGTCGAACGCCTCGATACCGAGCGCCGTCCGGCTGCCCGCACAGGCTGCCAGCAGGTGCGGCAACTGATGATTCGTCCGCCACACCTTCCCGAGAACGAACACGTGATCGCGGTTCGGGGCCCCCGGTGCGGCCAGCAGGTCGCCGATGCGGTGTTCGTTGCCGTACAGCTCGGCGCTGTCGAGCAGCCGATAGCCGGCGTCGAGCGCCGTCGCGATCGAGTCGACCCGCTCGACGTACTCGCCGTCGCGGTACCGCGAGCAGCCGAACCCGACGGGCGGGAGACGGAGCGCCGCCTCGCGCTCGTCGCTCCCACCGGCACGGGCGGGTCTGACGGTCGGTGCGGTGATCGGTTTCTGGACTGTTCCGTGTGCCGGAACCTCGACCGACCGCTCCTCGCTGGCCGCCCGCTCGATGGCGTTACAGACGGCGACGACGTGAGCGCCGCAGCGGGCACTCGTCCGTGGGGAGTCGCCGGCGGCGATGGCGGTCGCGAACCGTTCGACCGCGTCGAGGTACGTGGCGGATCGATTCGGTGTCTGTGGGGGTACGTTCGTGTACTCCCGTCCCGCCCGGCGGAACTGCACGGTATCGGTCGTCGCCGTCATCGCCCCGGCTCCGTCGAGATACACCGACCCGTCGTCGCCGTGGAGTTCGAGCCCGTAGAACTCCCGACCCCGGTGGGGCGTGTACATGCTCGCGGTCAGCCGCACCGTCGGCCCGTCCGCGAACGACAGCATCGCCTCGACGTGACTCGTCTCCGGCTGGCCGGGCTCCCTGTCGGGCCAGACGTCGAGGACGTCCGCCGTCCGAACCTCGTGTACCGGACCGAACCACGCGACCAGTAGCGTCAGCGGGTAGACGCCGCCGTCGTACAGCGGCCCCACGTCGAGGAACGCCTCCGGCCGGTGGTGCCAGTCGGTCACCCGGCCGACGTGGGCGTGGGCGTACCCGATCCCGACACGGCCGAGTCGCCTCTCGGCGAGCAGACGGCCGGCGATGCGTTGGGCCGGATACAGATGCGACAGCGGAGCGCAGGCGAGCCCGAGCGACTCGCGTTCGGCCGTCGCCAGCAGGGCGGCGGCAGTATCGGCCGCCAGCGCGAGCGGTTTCTGTGAGTAGACGTGCCGGCCGGCGGACAGTGCCTCCGCCGTGACCGTGGCGTGGGCGGCCTGGTCCGTCAGGTTCACGACCAGCGGCGCATCGACACACTCCAGCGCCGCCTCGACGTTGTCGAACGCTCGGGTGCCGTGTCTCTCGGCGAGCGACGCGGCTCGCTCGGCGTCGAGATCACAGACGCCGGTCAGCGAGAGCCGGCTGTCTGTCGTGAGAGCCGCGTACTGTGTCGCGATGTCGCCGGCCCCGACGAAGAGACACTCCACACCCACCACTGTGGCGGCGAGGAGATAAACCCCGCCCGCATCGTCGTCCGCCTTCTCGTCGCCGTGAGCCGATCGGCGGACGTCGAGCGACGGGGACGACCGGGGAACCGTTTTGTTCGCCCGTCGCGTGGGGTGATCGTGGTCGAACCGGGGATGAGCCGTCGCGGCACCGTGTACCTCCGCTGTCTCCAGGCGGTCGGCCGGTACCTGCCGTACGGCACGACCGTCTACGAACGCGACTGGGACGTTCTGGTGGTTCTCGATGCCTGTCGCGTGGACCTCCTCCGAACGGTCGCCTCGGCGTTCTCGTTCGTCGGCCGCGTCGAGACGATCCGATCGGTCGGCAGCTCGTCCTCGGAGTGGCTGGAGAACACGTTCCGTGGCCGTCCCGAGGCCGACCGGACGGTGATGGTCACGGGGAACACGTGGACGGACCGATACCTCACCGCCGGGGACTTCGGGGCGCTCGACGAGGTCTGGAAGTACGCGTGGAACGACGATCTCGGGACCGTGCCCGCGCGAGCGATCACCGACCGCGCGATCGCGCATGCACGACAGTCGGACCCCGAGCGGCTGGTCGTCCACTACATGCAGCCTCACCACCCGTTCGTGCCGGACCCGATATCGGCCGACGACGGGCTCGCACGGACCGGGACGCACACCCACCCGACCAACCCGTGGGTGCTGCTGCGACGCGGCGACATCACCACCGATCGCGTGTGGAACGCCTACGAGGCGAACCTCCGGTACGTTCTCGACGAGGTCGAGACTCTGCTCGCGAACGTCGACGGCCGGGTGGCGATCACCGCCGATCACGCCAACCTGTTCGGCGAGTGGGGGCTGTACGGCCACCCGATCCACACTCCGGTCCCGGCCCTGCTCGCCGTCCCGTGGGCCGAGACGACCGGTCACGACCGTCGGACCCGGGAGCCCGATCTGACCCCGCCCGAGTCGCTCCCGGTCACCCGGGTTCACGGAGCCGACGACGATCGAGAACGACTCGATGCGCTGGGATACGTCTGACGTGGCTGCGGTCGCGACCGCGGCGGGCATCCACGCCGTCAGCCGGTGGACGAAACGCCGGCGGCGGGTCGCCGTGACGTCACGGCACGCCCGCCGCCCCGAAGAACAGGGGGTTCGCCGACCGACGGGGTTTCCCCCGCGGCTCCCCGTAGAGCGATCGAATGGCTTCCCGTGGTGCGATCGTCGATCTCGACGGCACGGTCTACCGCGGCGGCTCGCTCCTCGCGGGCGCTCGCGAGGGGCTCGCAGCCCTCCGTGACGCAGGGTACGGCGTCCAGTTCGTCTCGAACAACCCCTCGAAGTCGTCCGCCGAGTTCGCCGACCGACTCACCGATCTGGGGCTGGCTGCCGATGCGGACGAGATCGTCTCGGCGGCGGGTGCGACCGCGCTCGCGCTCGAACGAACCCACCCCGGCGCGCGGCTGTTCGTGATCGGCTCGCCGGGTCTGTGCTCGGTCCTCGAAGACGCGGGCTTCACGCTGGTCGACGATCCCGAGACCTGTAACGTGCTCGTGACCTCGTACGACCGCGGGTTCGCGTACGACGACATGACCGACGGGCTGCGCGCGATCGAGGCCGGCGCGGCGTTCGTCGGCACCGACCCCGACCGGACGATCCCGACCGCGGACGGTCGCGCGGTGCCCGGTTCGGGCGCGATAATCGAGGCGATCGCGGGGGTCGTCGATCGCGAACCCGACTGGATCGCGGGCAAACCCGCGGAGGCGATGGCCGAGACGGCGCTCGACCGCCTCGACTGCGCCCCCCACGAATGTCTCGTGATCGGCGACCGGCTCGACACCGACGTCGCGATGGGCGAGCGCCACGGAATGACGACGGTGCTCGTCCTCACTGGCGTCACCGATCGGGCGACGCTCGCCGACAGCGACATCGAGCCCGATCACGCGATCGAGAGCCTCGGCGACGTCGCGTCGGTGCTCGCGGCGATCGACGCGGGCTGACGACAACCGCGGCAAACCGATTCGAGGTTCCCGAACGTTTTTGGTGTCAGTCGGCGATGGCGTGAGCGCTATGGCAGACGAAGACGAACTCCGCTCCCAGATGACGAACGCGTTCGAAGAGGCCGACTACCCGATCTCGAGCCCGATGGATCTCGTGCCGGCGCTGCCGAACGGTCCCTCGACCAAGTTCGAGTCCGGCGACTTCTCGATGACCGCGATGGAGCTCAACACCAAACTCGACGGCGGGAACTTCCCGTACGAGAGTCCCGACTCGTTCGTCGACGACATCATCGAGCAGCTCAAAGCCCAGGACGAGCTCTGAGGCGCGGGCTTCCTGCCCGTCTCAGATTCCGCGAAGGCTGGAGTTAACCCGGCCGCCGCCGAAGGCCCGCCATGGCCGGCCTGGTGGCGGTGTTCGAGACGGTCGTGGAGGTGTTGTTCCGGACGTTCGGGCCGTTCGTCATCCCCGCGACCGTCTTCGCCGTCGGGCTCGTCGGCTACGCCGCGCTCTTCCTGTTCAACCGGTGGTTCGGCGATCGGTGAGGTCTCCGCCGTCGCTCGACGGTCGTCACCGACCCAAGGGCTAAGCGGCAGCGTGCCGCCGATAGAGCATGGTCGAACCCATGCGCGAGTTCGAGACGCCCGCCGTCGAGGAACTGCCCGAGGACCTCCAGGAACGTATCGCGGCCGAAACCGAGGACGCAGGCTTTACGCCGAACGTCTTTCGGGCGTTCGGATACCGACCCTCGCACTTCCGGGCCTTTTTCGCCTACCACGACGCGCTGGTCGAGCACACCGCCCTCGAACGCGAGGAGATCGAGATGATCGTGGTTGCGGTCAGCGGCGCGAACGACTGTTACTACTGTATCGTCGCCCACGGCGCGCTCCTGCGGATCTACGCCGACGACCCGCTGCTTGCCGACCAGCTCGCCGCCAACCACCGCGCCGCCGACCTCGACGACCCCCATCGCACGATGCTCGACGTCGCGGTGAAGCTCACCGACTCTCCTGGCACTGTCGATTCGAGCGACGTCGACCGGCTCCGCGAGGTCGGCTTCTCGGAGAAGGCCGCGTGGGACATCGCCAGCGTGACCGCCTTCTTCAACCTCTCGAACCGGATGTCGACGTTCGCGGACATCCGCCCGAACGAGGCGTTCCACACCCTCGGGCGGGATGAAACGGGTTCGACCGACTGAACCGAGCCCGCCCTGCCGTCCGGCCGCGTTCCGGCCGTCGACGCCGGAAAGAACGGACGTGGCGCGCGGAGCGCTGTAGCCCGAATCTTGCCGGCGAGGCGGTCCGCGGACGCCGTTACGACGTCGGACTTCCGGACTCGTCGATGCGTTCCTCGTACTTCGCCAGGCTGCTGTCGAGCGCCTCGCTGGCGTCGATCCCGGCGGAATTTCCCATCTGGAGGGCCGTGAACAGGACGTCGCCGAACTCGTCCTCGGTCACGGTTATCTCCCCCGGCGAATCCCCGTACTCCGCCGATTCGATGGCGTCTTCGGCGATCTCGCCGACCTCCTCGACGAGGTTCAGGAGTCGGTACTCGGTGCTCATGTCGAGGCCGTGTTCGTCCACGAACTCGGCGACCTTCTGTTGCTCTTCCACGAACCACCCACAGCGCGACGTCACAAGAAACCGGGGGCTCGTCCCGGTCCGCCGGAAGCGATTTCACCGCATCGCGCCTCCAGCCGGTATGCGCGGCATCGACGACACCGACCGCGAGATCCTCGCCATCCTCGCCGACGACGCCCGCCGCTCGTACCGCGCGATCGCCGACGAGGTCGATCTCTCGCCGCCCGCGGTCTCCGATCGCGTCGACCGACTCCGCGAACTCGGCGTCATCCGCGGGTTCACGCTCGACCTCGATCGATCGCTGCTCGACGATGGAAGTCCGGTTCTCGTCGAACTCCACGTCCGGCCGACGACACTCGACGACGTCCGGGCGGACGTCGAGGCCGCCCCAGCGACCGAGCACGTCTTCACCACCGCCGACGCCCGGATCGTCTTCGACGCCAGGCCCGACGGGCGCGACGTCCGCGAACTCCTCGCCGAGGCGATCGACCTCGACGAGATCAGGGAGTACGACGTCCGCCCGCTGTCGAGCACGTCGTGGACGCCACAGATCGGCGACGCGGCGTTCGCCCCCGAGTGCGTCGAGTGTGACAACACCGTCGACGAGGAGGGCACGACCGCGTGCCTCGACGGCGACCGCTATCACTTCTGCTGTTCCTCCTGCGAGGCGCAGTTCACCGAGCGCTACGAGGCACTCCGCGAGGGCGCGGCGGACTGACCGCCCGGAACCGCCGGGGACCGTCGTTCAGTCCGCGTGCGCCATCGTGCCCTCGTCGCCGCCGCTCGACTCGAAGAAGGTGACGTAGATCTCGGCGAGGAACACGGCGGAGAAGACGACGTTCAGGATCGTGGTGTACCCGCTCGGGGCCGTCCCGCCGGCGCTGCCCGACTGTGGGATCAGTTCCAGGGTGGCCCACGTGTAATGGATCACGATCCCCGAGACCGCCGCGAGCGTGAAGATCGAGACGAACAGCACGGCGGCGAGGCGCGCGCCGTAGTACTTCCGGTACATGTTCACGATGTGGGGGACGATCAGGTCGGCGAAGATGAAGCTCATGACGCCGCCGAAGGGGATCCCGGCGTTCCAGAGCACCACCGCGAAGGGAATGTTCGCGACCGAGCAGACGAACGTCAGCACGCCGACGGCGACCCCGATCACGCTGCCCAGCGCTACCCACGCGAACGTGCCCTCGGGCGCGATCGAGAACAGGCCCGTCCAGAACGACCCCGGGACGAACGCCGCGATCAGCGCCGCGACCACGAAGCCCGCCGCGATGTCCTCCCAGAGCATGTCCCACTCGCCGATCGCGTTCCGGAAGGCGTTCTTCCAGCCCTCCCTGGTCAGGAGCTTGTCCCGCCACGTGTCGTCCGTATCGCGATTTCGATAGGTCTCCATGCACGACTGCGAGCAGAAGTGCTCGGTTCCGCCGTCGGTCTCGACCGAGTAGGTGTCCTCTTCCTCGGGATCGACCTCCATCCCACAGATCGGATCGCGGGCCCCCTCGTCGTCGAGGTTCTCGCGGGCGGCCGCGAACCACTCGTCGGGGACGACGTACTTCGTGATCCCCGCGAGCAGCAGGATCATCAGAACCCCGCCGAACACGTCGGCGGCGACGAACTGCCAGCCCAGGAGGATCCACATCACGAGCCCGATCTCGATCACGAGGTTCGTGCTCGCGAACTGGAAGGCCCCGAACGACGCCTCCGGCGAGGCCCCCTTCTCGAAGATCGACTTCGTGGTGGCGACCGCGCCGAACGAGCACGACGACGAGAGGAAGCCGAAAAACGAGCCGAGACCCAGCGCTCGCAGTCCCCGGCCGCCGAGGAGGTCGGTCATCCGCTCCTCGGTCACGAACGCCTGGACCGCGCCCGCGATCGTGAAGCCGAGCACGAGCGCCCACCACGTCTCCCACGTCATCTCGGCGACGAACCGTCCCGCCTCGACGAGACCGTCGACGATGGCCATGTGTGCGATAGGGCCTCCGGAGTTACGTGAATTCCGTCTTCGAAACCAAACCGCGGGACGCGACCGGGACGATCGGCGACGAACCCTTCTCGTCGGATGGGCGACTTCGGTTCGTTAGCCACAACGGACGAAAGCCGACCTCCCGAAGAACAGGCTGCAATGGCGCTCCAAGAGATCGATCACCTCGACGACGACGCGCGCGAGTGCCTCGACAACTGCCTCGAAGCCGCCCCGGTCTGTGAGTGGTGTGCCGACGAGTGTGCGGGCCACGGCGAGGAGATGGCCGAGTGCGTCCGGCTCTGCCGGGACGTCGCGGACATCGCGTCGCTCCACGCCAGGCTGATGGCACGTGACTCGGCGTACAGTTCGGACCTCGCCGAAACCTGCGCGGACGTCTGTGAGGCCTGTGCCGACGAGTGCGAGGGACACGACCACGACCACTGCCAGGCCTGCGCGGACGTCCTTCGGGACTGCGTCGAGTCCTGCCGACGGATGGCGTCCTGAACGGCCGCCGCCGTCGCCAGCTTTTCTCGATGTATCGGAGAAGCTAACAGTCGTGTCCACGTGGCCGGGTTCATGTCGCACTCGCCGGACGACAGATACGGTCGCACGCTGCTCGCCGTCGCTACCGCGCTGACGATCGTGATCGTCCTCTACAGCGTCTTCATCGCCGGCCAGCTGCTCCTCGGTGTGTTCGTGATCGTCTCGGTCGTCGTTCCGCTGTTCGTTCTCTATCTCCTCTATCGGATCGCTCGCGCCAGCGAACGCATCGCGACCGCGCTCGAATCCCGCACCGACGTGGGGACGAACGACGAACACCGGCGACGCTGAGGCTGTCTCGTTTCCTCGCGGCGTGAGCCGCCCCGATTCGTCTCACTCAGTCCCGAACGGAGCTCAGTCGGTCGGATCGGGGTCGTACTCCGGGCCGACGGCCATCCTGAGTGCGCCTGGCCGCACCTGGAGGTCGAGTTCGTCGTGGGTGCTGATCTCGCCGTCGAGGCTGAAGTCGATCGGGCGGTCGTGGCCCACGATCCGGAGCCGGCGGGCGAAGAACCGATCGACGTGTTCGGTGTCCCGACCGAGGAGCTGCTGCCCGATCGCCTCCGCGACGCGATCGCTCTGTGGCATCTCCTCGATCACCGTCACGTCGAAGAGGCCATCCTCGACGTTCGCCTGGCCGATCCGGTTGGTGAACCGCCGGGAGTTGCCCACCAGAACGCAGAGCGCCTCGCCCGACCACGACCACGTCTCGCCGTCGGCGACCGCGTCGATCGTCACGTCGAGCGGGTCGAACGTCGTCGCCTGCTGGACGCCCGTGATGACGAACGCGAGCGGGCCGAACCGCTCCTTGACGTCGGAAGTGGTCGCGGCGCTCGCGTCCGCAGTCAGCCCCGCGACGCAGGACTTCACGAACGGCTCGCCGTCGGCGACACCGAGGTCGATATTGCGGACCTTGCCGGTGTCGAGCATCGCGAACCCGTGTTCGATCCCCTCGATCCCGAGATCGGTTGCCACGATGTTCGCCGTGCCTGCGGGAATCACGCCGAGCCGGACGTCGTCGAGTGCTTCAGCCGCCACGAGCCCCTCGATCACCTCCTTCAGCGTGCCGTCGCCGCCGCACGCGCCGAGCACGCTGACCCCGTCCGCTGCGGCCTCCCGCGCGAGGTCGGCCGCGTGACCTGCCTCGACCGTCTCATGCACGGTGTAGCCGCGCTCGTCGGCGAGACCGTAGACTGTATCGAGATGATCGCCCGACCCGCTCTCGGGGTTCACGACGACGCGTCTTTCGAGGTCGTCGGTCGACGCTCCGCCGTCGGTTCGAACGGTGGTCGGGGGTTTCATCGTCCTGTCCGGCGTTCGCTCGGTGGCCGGGGAAAATAAATGACGGGGCCTGCAGCCGCCGTGGTTCACAGGTCGTCGGCTCTCGTGCGGTCACGGATCCCGTCGACGCGATCCTCGATCACGAGCACGCGCTCGTCGGCGTCGGCGCGAGCGGCCCGACCTCGCGGGTGAGCTGGTCGCCGAGGACCCAGACGGTCATCGCGACCTCGTTCCCGATCGCCGGTGCGGCGAGTCGTCCATAGCCACACGAGGGACGACGACTGCTAAAGCCGTCCGGCCACGGCGATCGATTCGGCTTTCGATTCACGGGCCGTCGTTCGACAGTATCGCCTGGCCCGTAGGCGGTCCCCCCGAGGACGGAATCGGCGGTCTTTTGGGCCGAACGAGCGAACCCGGATCGACAGATGAAACGCGACGACGCTCTCGACAGGCGAACCGTTCTCCGGAGTGCGGCCGGCGTGCTCGTCGCCGGAGCGCTCGCCGGGTGTTCCGGTGGCTCCGGCGACGGCGGATCGAACGACACCGGGGACTCGGGAACCGAAACCGGGGCGACCGGCGGCGACGCGACGACGGACGCCGGGACCACCAAGGTAGAGACCACGGCCGTGGCGACCGACGCCGAAACCACCGCGCCCGGAACGGAATCGGGCGACGGGACGACCGACGCCGGAACCGCTGACGGGACGGCGACGAGTACCGACGCCACCGGGAACGAAACCCCGGCGTCGAACGCCAGCACCGCCACCACGGGCACGAACGCCACGGCGACGACGAACGGGACATCGGGGACGACCGTCGGGACGGGAGCTGTCGACGAGTATCTCTCGGAGGCGAACGGGTACGACGGCTCGGTGACCGACGAGACCGGCTCCGACGCCATCGAGGTCGCCGTCGGGACCGGCAATCGCGGGTTCGGGTTCGATCCCGCGGCGGTCCGCGTCTCGCCGGGCACCACGATCACGTGGACGTGGACCGGCGAAGGCGGCGCGCACAACGTCCTCTCCGAGGGCGACGGTCCGCTCGACAGCGGGGAGGCGGAGATGGGCGAGAGCGTGACCTACGAGGCGACGCTCGACTCGCCCGGCGTGTACCCCTACTACTGCGAGCCCCACCAGTCGCTCGGAATGAAGGGCGTGGTCGTGGTCGCGAACCAGTAGCTCGCGCGCGAATCGCGCCGCTCCGGCGATCGCGATCCGGTCCGTTATGGGGCTCGCGACCCTCCTTCTCCCCACATGGGAGACGAAAACGAGTTCGACGTCGCGGTGGTCGGTGGCGGGCCGGCCGGTCTCACGACAGCCCTCTACACCACCCGGCTGGGCCACGATACCGTGGTCGTCAACCGCGGCGGCGGGCGCGCCGCGATGATGCGTGACACCCACAACGTGATCGGCGTCACCGAGGACGTGAGCGGCAACGAACTCCTCCAGGCCGCGATCGACCAGATCCAGAACTACGGCGCGGAGTACCGCCGCGGCTCGGTGACCGACGTCGAGGCGACCGACGGTCGGCGGGCGTTTCGGGTCGAGACGGCCGACGACGAGATCGCGGTCGATCGCGTGGTGCTCGCCACCGGGTTCTCGGACGAACACCCCGACCCGCCGCTTCCTCGTACTGGCCGCGGCCTCCACTACTGTCTGCACTGTGATGCGTACATATTCGTCGACGAGTCGGTGTACGTGATGGGCCACGGCGAGTCGGCCGCCCACGTCGCGATGATCATGCTCAACTTCACCGACGAGGTCGACCTCCTGCTTCGGGGCCACGACCCCGAGTGGTCCGCGGAGACCGACCGCCAGCTCCGCGCGCATCCGGTCGAGATCGTCGAGAGCGAGATCGAGAGCAAGTTTTCGGACGAGGACGATCCCGACTGGCTCGGCGGCTTCGAATTCGAGGACGGCACCCGACGGGAGTACAAGGGCGGGTTCGCGATGTACGGCTCGCAGTACAACAACGACCTCGCGAGGGGGTTGGACTGTGAGATCACCGACGACGGGACGGTGGCGGTCGACGATCACGGGCGAACCTCCGTCGAGGGCGTCTTCGCGGTCGGCGATCTCACGCCGGGCCACAACCAGATCCCGGTGGCGATGGGCCAGGGCGCGAAGGCGGGCATCGCCATCCACTACGACCTCCGGCGGTTCCCGATGAGCGTCGAGGCAATCGAGGCCGCCGGCGGGGTGGACGACGAGGACGTTCCGGCGGTGTCGGCCGACTTGCGATTGAGCTCGGCCTCGCGCGCCGCCGGCGACGACTGACCGGAGCGCTCGACACCGCGGGTGGTATGTGGGTGGGGGGCGATAGCGAGGGTATGCAGGCCGATCGCGGGGACGACCGGAGCCCGAACGGACGCGGTCGTGGTGACCGATTCACTGGAGGACCGCGATGAAACGGATCCGGCTCGGCAACGCGGTGTTCGAGGGGCTGAACAACGCCTACGTGTTCGGGGCCGATCCCGAGGCCGAGACCACCGTGATCGATACCGGTGTCGCCACGCCGGACGTCCGCGAGCAGTTGGAGGAGGGGCTCGCCGACTGTGGACTGGACTTTGCGGACGTCGACGAGGTGCTCCTCACGCACTGGCACGAGGACCACGTCGGGCTCGCGGGCGCGATCCAGGCCGCGGGCGACGCGACGGTCAGGGTCCACGCCGACGACGCGCCCCTGGTCGAGCGTGATCCCGACGCGTGGACCACGATGAACGAACGCCAGCGCGCGCTCCTCGACGAGTGGGGCGTGCCCGACGAGCCGCGCGAGGAACTGCTCGACTTCCTCGACAGTCACGACGAGCTGACCGGCCCCGAGCCGACGGTCGAGCCGTTCGCCGACGGCGACCGCTTCTCGACTCCGGAGGGCGATCTCGAAGCGCTCCACCTCCCGGGGCACGCCGCCGGACTCTCCGGGTTCGTCGTCGACGGCGAGGACGGTCGCGCGCTGTTCAGCGGCGACGCCCTGCTTCCCCACTACACGCCGAACGTCGGCGGGGCGGACGTGCGCGTCGAGGCTCCCCTCGCCAGATATCTCGAAACGCTCGAACGGATCGTCGACGGCGGGTTCGATCGTGCCCATCCGGGCCACCGCGATCCGATCGACGATCCCGCGGGACGTGCAAAGGAGATCGCCGCCCACCACCGCGAGCGCACGGGACGGGTGGTCGACGTTCTTTCGGAGGTGGGGCCGGCGGACGCGTGGACGGTGAGTGCGGAGCTGTTCGGCGACCTGTCGAGCATTCACATCCTCCACGGGCCTGGCGAGGCGTACGCCCACCTCGATCACCTCGCCGCGGGCGGCGTCGTCGAACGCACCGAAAAGGAGTACCGGCTCGCCGAAACCGATCCGGCGCTCGACGAGCTGTTCCCGGCGATCGCCACGTCGGCCTGACTCGATCGCCAGCGACTGTCGAGTGCCGTGACTCCCGACTGGACCTGGCCGAGATGCGTGCGGAGTAGTGCGGTGCGGGCCTGGCGGATGAAGGGCGAGCGAGTGCAACGAGCGAGGGCTTCGGCGGTGCTGTGTGGAGCGGTTGCGGAGAGCGTAACAGTTGTACCGCGAGCGACCGAAGGGAGCGAGCGGGAGTTTTTAGTCCAGGTTTTTGGAGGGGGTTCGACCGAGTGAGCGTAGCGAGGGAGGACCCTCTCTAAAAAAGTGGGTGCCTCTAGAGCTCGATGCGTTCGATCAGTCGGTCGTCGGTCTCGTGGGTCGTGACGGCGGTGATGCGGATGTGGTCTTCGAGGCCGGAGCCGTTGAGCTTGGCCTTCAGGAGGGTGTCGACTTGATACACGCCGGCGGCGTCGGTCATCTCGATCTCGACGAGGACGGGAGCGCCGTCGCCCGGTTCGAGCGAGACTTCCTGGATCGCCTGGCTCGACACGGTGTTGATCCCCCGCCCGCCCTGCTCGTAGGGTTTGCGCGAGCGGCCGTGCTCCATATCGAGCGCGTCGGCGACCCGGACGACGCCGGCCTCCAGCGTCAGCGGCGTCTCCGGGGTGTGATGACAGAGGATCGCGTGGAGCACCTCGCCCTTGACACGGACGCGGGCCTCGGTGTCGTAGAACCCGAACTCGGGGAGCACCCGGTCGAGCACGTCGGCGGCGAGCGGGATCGAGTAGTAGGGGTGATCCGAGCGGTGGACGACGTGGCCGATGTCGTGAAGGGTTGCGGCGAGCGCGATGATGACTGGCTCGTCGGCCTCGTCGAGACCCTGATCGCTCGCGCCATTGAACTGGACGTTCCCGGCCTTGAGCAGGTCGTAGAGACAGAGCGCGCGATTGCGGACGATCGAGATGTGCTTGGCTCCGTGGTCGTTGTAGCGCTTGCGCGCCACCGGGTTGACGTTCTGGGCGTCGAGATAGGCCTGGATCTCCGGGTCGCTCTCGACGAGTTCGAGCACCTCGTTCACCCGCTCGTCGGGGAAGGCGTGATCGGCTTCCGGGCTGTAGACGCGACCGTTGCCTGCGGCGTCGGCGCTGTCACTCATGCGATGGTGTTCGACAGCCGGAAGGAAAACTCATCGGCTTGCTCACCGTCGGGCGAGAGATCGCGGCGATGCAGCATGCAGCGCCGACGCAACCGCCGATCCGTAGTCGTCGGCCGCCTCAGGCTGCGTCCCGAGCCGCTGCCTCGACCTCGTCGTAGTCGGGTTCGACGCCGGGATCGTCGCTTTCCCACGCGTAGGTGATCGTGCCGTCGCCGTCGACGACGAACACGGCGCGCTTTGCGACCTCGTCGATCCCCAGTTTGTCGAACGCCATCCCCACATCGTAGGCGTCGACGACGTCGTGGTTCGCGTCGCTCACGAGATCGTATTCCAGACCGTTGTCCTCACGGAAGGCGTTGAGCGCGAACGGCGAGTCGACGCTGACGCCGTAGACGCTCGCGCCCGCGTCCGCGAAGGCTCCGAGGCGGTCCTGAAACGTCCGCATCTCGCCGGTGCAGACGCTCGAAAACGCGCCGGGGAAGAAGGCGAGCACGATCGGAGCCTCGTCGAGGCGATCGGCGAGCGTGAACGTCTCGCCGAGATCGCCGTTCGCGAGCGGTGCGCTGAAATCGGGGGCCGTGTCGCCGGTGTCGACCATCGATCGCGATAGCCACGACAGCCTCAAAACCCTTCCTACCCGAGCAAAAAGCCTATAACTCACACATCGTAAGTCGTAGCCACGATGCTCGGAGCCATACTCCAGATACCAGGCGTCCCCGGTGGGCCGGAGGTGTTGATCATCCTCGTGATCATCGTCTTCCTGTTCGGGGCGAACAAGATCCCCGAACTCGCCGGCGCGCTCGGCGAAGCTCGCGGCGAGTTCGAGCAGGGACGGTCGGAAGTCGAGAACGAACTCGAGGAGATGCAGGACGTCGCCCAGGGTAACACCGATCCGTCTGGCGGGACGAACGCGGCGAACGACGCCAGTTCGGGGGGCGATACGGTCGATCACAACCCGCCCGAAGTCAACGAGAAGAACACCGAAGTCGAGAGCAACTAACCACAACGGCTTTTCGGCCCCGCCACTTCGCCCCGCCGGGGCGTGTGGCCTAGCGGATAGGGCGAGAGGTTCCTAACCTCTCGATCGCGGGTTCGAATCCCGTCACGCCCGCTTCGCGGCCGTGACGTACTCCCACTCGCTACGCTCGTGGGGAGTCCCGCCACGCCCGCTGTCGTGTTGCGAACGGTGGTGAGCAACCGACAGCGCACCGTGTTGGATGCGAAGCAGGGAGTGGAGTGAGCGGCGGGAGGCGCTCGCTTCGCTCGCGCGAACGGGATCTCTCCGTACAGCACCACACGATCCCTCGGACGCTCGCCCCCTCGGCAGAAGTCGAGACTGACACTCTCAATACACACGTTACGCATGATCGGCGTCCGTGCTTCGGCCGTTTATGACGAACTCGTGGACGTAACGGACCTTTCGCTGGTGTCTTTTGACGATCATACTCGCCGATCCTACGGGGTTGGAGAAGACGACGAAAGCACTTGAGACGGACGACACTTCTCGAAAAAGGTCTTTGGCCCGCCGTGTTTAAATCGATTCCAGCCGGGCGATACCACCAAGGAAATAGCCCAGCGCGCCGATGTCGGTGTGCGCGGTGACACCGATGCCGGGTGCATAAGGGTTACTTTCCCGCTCCAGAAATAGGCGGTATTGAGGATGTCCCCCGTACTCACAGCAGTATCTGGGACCAGCATCACACTGTACACTGTGCCGGTCATCGGTGTCGAACTGGGGCAGGCGGAAATCACCGCAGTCGGCGTCCTCATGATCCTGCTGCTCCTCATGGGGTCGGGCTTTTTTTCGTCGTCCGAGATCGCGCTGTTCTCCCTGCCGGCCCACCAGATCGACGCGATGGTCGAGGAGGGCAAACGTGGCGCACGCGCGGTCAAGTCCCTCAAGGAGGACCCCCACCGCTTGCTCGTGACGATCCTCGTCGGCAACAACATGGTCAACATCACGATGTCCTCCGTTTCGACGACCCTCGTCGGTTTTTACTTCGATCCGGGGACGGCAGTCCTCGTTTCGTCGTTCGGTATCACGTCGATGGTCCTGATATTCGGCGAGAGTGCACCCAAGTCCTACGCCGTCGAGAACACCGAACTGCACGCACGGCGCGTCGCCCGAGGACTGAAAATCGTCGAGAAAGTGCTGTGGCCGCTCATCACCCTGTTCTACTATTTGACGACAGTGGTGAACAAGATCACCGGCGGCAGCGCGTCCATCGAGTCGACGTACGTCACTCGCGACGAGATTCGAAACATGATCAAGACGGGCGAGCGCGAGGGCATCCTCGACGAGGAGGAACGGCAGATGCTCCAGCGCACGCTGCGATTCACCGACGCCTCCGCCAAGGAAGTGATGACGCCCCGCCTCGACATGGCGGCCGTCTCGAACGGCGCGACCGTCGAGGAAGCCATCGAGAACTGTATCCGGTCGGGACACGCCCGCCTGCCGGCCTACGAGGGCTCGCTGGACAATGTGATCGGCGTCTTCGATATCCGCGAGCTCGAGGACGCCGACTACGACGCCTTCGCCGACCTCGAGGTAGAGGACGTGGTCAATCCGACCCTCCACGTTCCCGAGTCGAAGAACGTCGACGAACTCCTCTCGGAGATGCGCGAGAACCGGCTGCACATGGTCATCGTCATCGACGAGTTCGGTGCCACCGAGGGTCTCATCACGATGGAAGACGTGCTCGAGGAGATCGTCGGGGAGATACTGGTAGGTGGCGAGGACCACCCCATCGAGTTCGTCGACGACAACGAGGTACTGGTCCGCGGCGAGGTCAACATCCACGAGGTCAACGAGGCCCTCGATATCGACCTTCCCGAGGGCGAGGAGTTCGAAACGATCGCGGGCTTCATCTTCAACCTCGCGGGCCGTCTCGTCGGGCAGGACGAGGAGTTCGACTACGAGAACGTGACGCTGCGGGCCGAACAACTGGAAGACACCCGCATTCAGGAAGTCCGGATGACCGTCGATCGCGACACCGCCGATCCGGTCGAAGAGGAGTCGCCACCCGGCGACGGCGAAACCGATTGACTGGCTGTCTCTCAGCCGCTTAGCCGTAGGAGGAGGTTTTCAGTGACGCTGGTTTGAAGTCGAGACTGGCCCAGTCGATACGTGGAGGGGAAGTGTCCTGCGATCGTCGGTGTGATCTCCGGCGGTTGGAAGTCACCATCCCGAGAGACGGGTGGAAAACCATTAGGACTCGGCAAACGAACCCCGTCTCATCGAGTCATGTACGAGAACATCCTCCTTCCGTATGACGGTAGCGAGGGCGCAGCCGAGGTGCTTCATCACGCCAGCGAAGTCGCTCACTGGGCCGACGCGACCATTCAAGTGCTCTACGTGGCCGATACGACGCGCGACAGCGTCACCGTCGTCGGCGGCGAACCCGTCGATGTGCTCGAACGGAAGGGTGAAGAGATCGTCGGGGAAGCCGCGAAAACGCTGGACACGCTCGGCGTCCCGTACGATACCGACGTCGCTCAGGGTAATCCGGCCCCGACGATCGTCGACTACGCCGAGCGGTACGACCAGGACCTGGTCGTGATGCCGACTCACGGCCGCGAGGGAATCTCGCGATATCTCGTTGGCAGCGTCTCCGAGAAGGTCGTCCGGCTCTCCTCGGTTCCCGTTCTCACAGTCCGGATGCAGCCCGACGAACAGCTGACGTTCCCCTATGAGACCATCCTCATCCCGACCGATGGGAGTTCCGCTGCGACGTATGCTGCCGATCATCTCGTCGAGTTTGCGGCGTCGCTCGATGCAAGCGTCCACGTCCTTTCGGTCGTGGACGACGCTGGACTCGGCCTGGACGTCCGGTCGGCGACCTCCGGAAACGAAAGTGAACAGGCCGCGACTGACGCTGTCGAGACCGTCGTCTCAGAGGCCGAAGCACGTGGTGTCGGGACTACTGTCAGCCATATCGAACACGGGACGCCCGCCGAGGTGATTCTCGACACCATCGAGTCGCACGACGTACACGCCGTCGGGATGGGGACGACCGGGAGACGTGGCACGGATCGTATCCTGCTCGGCAGTGTCGCCGAGAAGACCGTCCGCTCGGCACCGGTTCCCGTCATGGCCATCGCGGAATCGGAGTAATACAGTCGTCTCAACGTCGTCAAGCACGGACAACGGAAGTGATCCGCGGACGATTCGTGAGAGTAACCCGCTTCTATATGATCCGCGGACGATTCGTGAGAGTAACCCGCTTCTATAGCCCCGACGATGACCAGTGTCCGACCGGCTGGCTGCATTCCCGATCACAGTCTCGACATCACCTGTCTCCACCAACGGTTCAGCCTCGTCCAGTCCGTGATCGGCGACCCGATCCTCGAGGAACTCCCGTCCTGTCGTCGGGTCGGGAGCATCGGCTGGCACCTGCTCTACGTCCGATCACGAGTGGATTCGCTCGAACTCACGAATTACGACACCGCTAAACCCTCTATATCTCAACTACCCCACTCGCGTCCTCGCCCTCGATCCACCAGGGGCGTACCGCCGCCGCTCCCGCACCCGGATAGTATATGTTCAGTGTTAGCGTACCAGAACCCTTCGAACATCCCCGGAACAGCCGAATTTTTCAGTCTCCATCGCCGATTTCGAGGTAGTGTCGGGAAGCAGTGGCGGTTCGCTGGGCCTCTTCAGAAACCGGGAGTTCGTCGCACTCGCGAGCACCGCGTTCGCGCGCTCGCAGGCGTACTCCACCATCCTGATCGCGCTCGCGCTGTACGCCGACCAGTTCGGCACCACCGGGACCGTCGAGGGGCTGTTCGGCACGGCGTTCGCGCTGGTCCAACTGCTGATCGTCCTCCCGCTCGGCCGGCTGATCGACACCCACAACGCGAAGCGGTTCCTGCTCGTCGGCCTCGTCCTCAACGTTCTCACCTTCGTCGGCTTCTCGCTGGTCGGCGACGTCACCGGCGTGATCCTGATGCGCGTGCTCCAGGGGTTCGGCGCGAGCATACTCTGGATCACCGGTTCGGCGGTCGTCGGCGAGCTCAGCCCGAACGAGGAGCGCGGGAAGTGGCTCGGGACCTACAACCAGGTGGGCGCGTTTTCGAGCCTCGCGGGCGATCTCGTCGGCGGCCTCCTCCTCTTTGCCTACGGGTTCACCCTGACGTACGCCGTCCTGAGCGTCGTCACCCTTGGCGCGACGGTCGCGGTCTTCTTCTTCCTCCGGGACAACCCCGGTGGGCGGAGCGACCCCGAGGCGGCCACCGGTGTCGAGACCCTCCGCCGGCTGCTCGACCGGACCGCGATCCGCGCGCTCGTCGTCCTCCGGCTCGGCCTCAGTTTCGGCAAGATGGCGGTCATCATCTTCCTCCCGATCTACGCCCGGACCGAGTTCGGGATGAACCCCTTCCTCGTCGGGATCGTGCTCGCGGGCGGCAAACTCACGAAATCCTTACTCCAGGGTCGGGTCGGGAGCTACACCGATCGGATCGGCCACAAACACCAGTTCGTGATCGCGGGCGCGCTGGTGTACGCGCTCGGCGCGGCGATCATCCCGCTCGCCGAATACGCAGGTGCGGTGTTCCCCGCCCTCTCGACGAGCGCGTTCGGTGGCGTCACGCTCGCGCCCGCCTTCTTCGTGCTGTTCGGTGCGTTCGCGGTCATCGGCGTCGCCGACAGCCTCCGGCTTCCCGCGAGCATGGCGCTGTTCGTCGAGGAGGGCGAACACTTCGACGCGGTCGCAGCGAGCCTCTCGCTGCGCTCGATCGGCTGGAAGGTCGGCCAGGTCGCCGGTCCCTTCACCGTGGGTGCGATCTGGGACGCGACGGGCGTGTTCGTCGCCTTCCTGACGGCCTCGGGATTCATCGTGGTTGCCACAGGAGTGTTCGCTGCACTCTACAGCCTCGATCCTGCACCGAGCGCGACGCCCACGCCGGGCGACTGATCCGTAAGAAGCCACGCCGGATTCGAACAGTTTCGGGTCGAAGCCAACACGCTTAATCGCTCTCCGACCCACCATCCGGTAGTGTCGCTCGCGATTTCGACGACGGATCTCGAAAAACACTACGGCGACGTGCAGGCACTCGACGGGCTCTCGCTGTCGGTCGAGCGGGGCGAGTTCTTCGGCCTCCTCGGACCGAACGGCGCGGGCAAGACCACGTTCATCAACGTCCTCGTCGGACTCGTGCGGAAATCCGGCGGCGAGGCCAGCGTGTTCGGCCACGACGTCGAAGCGGAGTACCGCGAGGCCCGCGACCGGATCGGGCTCGCGCCCCAGGAGTTCAACGTCGACCGCTTTTTCCCGATCCGTGAAGTCCTGATCCACAAGGCGGGGTATCACGGGATTTCGACCGCGGAAGCGGGCGAGCGCGCCGACGACGCCCTCCGAACGGTCGGGATCTACGACAAGCGCGAGACCCGATTCGACTGGCTCTCCGGCGGGATGAAACGACGGTTCATGCTCGCCCGCGCGCTGGTCTCCGATCCGGATCTCCTGATCCTCGACGAACCCACCGCCGGGGTCGACGTCGAACTCCGCCGGGACCTCTGGGAGATCATCACCGAGCTCAACGACGACGGCACCACGATCCTCCTCACCACCCACTACATCGAGGAGGCCGAACGCCTCTGCGACGAGGTCGCGATCATGGACTCGGGGCGGAAGGTCACGGTCGCGAGCCCCGACGAGCTGATGGCCCGCGGCAACGACACGATCAGGCTCCAGCTCCGAGAATCCCCGGCGAGAGTCCCCGCGATCGACAACGACCGGGTCGAGAGCGTCGATCTCGACGGCGACCACCTCATCGCCACGGCCTCACAGGGTGGCGAGGTCGCACCCGACCTCATCCGCCAGCTCGATCACCAGGGCCACACCGTGATCGACATCGACATCTCGCGGACCTCGCTCGAAGAGGTGTTCGTCGAGCTGACCAGGCGCGACGAAGCGGACGAAACCGACGAGGTCGATCGGGCCGACGGGACCGATCGAGCCGACGAAACTGAATCACCGGGGGCCTCGACATGAGCGTCGTCTCGACCGGCCTGCGAACCCTCGTCCACCGCGAGATCCTGCGGTTCGTTCGCCGGCCACGGAACACGTTCCTGCCGCCGCTGATCACCAACGTGCTCTACTTCTCGGTGTTCGGCGTGATCCTCGGTGCGCGCGTCGGCGCGATCGAGGGGGTCGACTACATCCTCTACATCCTCCCGGGGCTGATCGTGCTCGGCGTGATCGCGAACGCCTTCGAGAACGCCTCCTTCTCGATCTTCCACGGCCGATGGAACGAGTACATCCACGAGATTCAGACCTCGCCGCTCTCGTACACCGAGATGGTCGGCGCGTACGTGAGCGCGAGCGCGCTCCGTGGCGTGATCATCGGCGTCCTCATCGGGATCGTCGGCGCGGTCATGATCCCGTTGACGATCGGGACGGGCGTCGGCCTCGCGAACCCGATCTACGCGCTCGCGTTCGTGCTCGTGATCGCCGTGCTTTTTGCGGGTTTCGGCGTGATGGGCGGGCTGTGGGCGCGCGACTTCGACTATCTCACCGTGTTGAACCAGTTCATCATCCGACCTCTCGTGTTCTTCGGCGCGGTCTTCTACCCGCTCGACGCGCTTCCGTCGGTGTGGCGGACGGTCTCGCTGGTGAATCCGATGGTCTACATGGTCGACGGCGTTCGCTACGGCTTCCTCGGGATCGCGTCGATCGAGCCGAACGTCTCCCTCGCCGTCCTCGCCGGCGGGGCCACGGCGGTCGTGACGATCGACGTCTGGCTGTTCCAGCGCGGTTACGGACTGACCGAGTAGTCACTGCTGCACGGTAGCGCATCGTCGGCCGATCGTCGCCGCCTCGTCTCCCGCACGCTTTTGCAAGTCCGGACAGTGGCCGGCGCATGAACGCGACTCTCGAACGCGCCGTCACGGTGGGACGAGCGATCGTTCACGAACTCCGGGTCGAGAAGGTGACGTTCGTGGCGGGCTCCATTGCCTACCACGCGTTCGTCTCGTTGCTTCCCTTTCTCCTCCTCGTGATCGCGGTGCTGTCGGCCGTCGGCAACCCGCCCGAGGAGGCGATCGTCTCGCTCGCCGGCGCGGTGCTCACGGAGGACGCGGGCGACGCGCTGTTGCGCGAACTCGACGCCGCCGGTGCGTCGACCGGCGTCTCGGCTCTCGGAGGCGTCGTTTTACTCTGGGGCGCGCTCCGTATCTTTCGGGGACTCGATACCGCGTTCTCCGCGATCTACGAGACCGAGGCGCACAACACCATCGCCGATCAGTTCGCCGACGCGGTCGTGGTCTTCCTCACCGTCGGTCTCGCGATCGCCGTGGCGTGGGGCGTCGATGCGGTGCTCGCCACCGACGGCCCGGGGCTCGGCGCGTGGCTGCTCGAGCGTCTGGTGCTCGTCTGTGGCCTCGGGCTCGTTCTCCTCCCGATGTACTACGTCTTCCCCGACGCCGACGTGTCGATCCGCGAGGTGGTCCCGGGGGTGGTGGTGGCTGCCGTCGGGCTCGTCCTGTTCGTCTCGGTGTTCCAGTTCTACGCCGCACTCAGAACCGGCGAGGACAGCAGCGTCATCGTCGGTATCCTTGTCCTCCTCACATGGCTCTACGTCAGCGGGCTCATCGTCCTCGTCGGCGCGGCGGTGAACGCCGTGCTCTCGAATCGGAGCCAGGACGTCGACATCGACCCCGTGATCGGCTTTCACACCACCGACAGCACGCGGGCCGCGGACCGCGACCGCCTCGCCGCCGACCTCCGCCGCGTGGCGACGAGTGTCGAGGAGGGTGACGAACTCCGCATCGTGGCGGGCGAGACGGACGTGCGCCTCGCGTCACCGCGCCGTGCAACGGCCGAAACGAACGACTCGGCGCTCGATCTCGACGACGAAACGCTCACCTTGGAGTTCGAGTGGCCGCCAGGCGAGACGACCGAGCGGTGATCGCTGCCGGGAGTGGACTGCACCAGCCGAGAATCGAACTCGGATCATGGGCTGTCTTCACGCGAACGAGGGCCGTCCGGGTATGGAAGGCCCAGGTCTTGCCATTAGACCACTGGTGCTCACTCGGTTCTCTTGCGGCGTCGACTAAGGACCTTTCCCTTTAGCTGCACACGACAGCGTAGCAGTTCCCCGCCTCCTCGAACGTCCGTTCGACGTCCAGCGCGCTCGCTGCGACGTCCCGTTCGAACTCATCCGGGTCGTAGATGTGGTAGTACCGGGGGACGGTCTCGTCGCCGGGCAGCGTCCAGTCGACGGTGGTGTCGAACCCCGCCTCTCGGTCGAAGTTCTCGTGGCTCGTGCTCCACGCGCTCACGAGGGCGCGCCCGTCAGGCGCGAGCACACGCGCGAGTTCGTCGAGGCTCGCGACCCGATCGGCGCGGCTCGGCAGGTGGTGGATCGTGGCGATGTAGACCCCGAGCGCCACGCTGTCGGCGGCGAGCGGGAGGTGGGTCGCGTCCGCCTGGCAGAGCGCGATCTCCTGATCCGTCTTCCGCTCGCGCGCGGTGTCGAGCACCGTTCGGCTCGCGTCGATCCCCACGACTCGCTCGGTGCGGTCGGCGAGCAGCGCCGCGTGGCGGGCGTTGCCACAGCCGAGGTCGAGCCCCCACGCGTCGGTCGTCGGGGCCGCGCGCTCGACGAACCGCTCGACCGCCGGCCACGGATGCGCGCGCGTTTCGGCGAAGTGACTCCCGATCCGATCGTAGGTTTCCCGCACCCCGCGGCGCGTGGGGGGATCGTCGTCGTCCATTCGGTGGGTCGCGTTCGACCCGCGCCCTCCTCATACTGTCGGACAGAGATGATTGAATATCGGATGCCCAGCGTTGCCAGGTAGCCGATGGATATTCCGCCTCTGTCCGACAGTATCAACCGTTCGCCTCGGCGATCCTCGACCGAGCGGTCACCCGCGGATCGACCACACCGGCGTTACGTTCATGACGCCAGGCGTTGTAGACGGACCACACCGAATGAGGCGCGAGTACTTCGACCTCCACGTCAGCAACACCGACTGGGTGGCGGCGGACGGTTCACCCGCGAAACCCACCGTCACCATCGACTTCGACGGTCCGAGCGAGGTGCTCGAGGAGCGACTCGCGGGAACCGACGACGGCCTCGTCGCCGCCGACGAGACCGACGTCAACTACCGCCTCCACGCCGACGACGGCGACGGCGTGCTCTCCATCACCAACCGCATCACCGGCGACTTCGTGCTCGAACTCAACGCCGACGCGGACGGTGTGCTCGGGTTCATCCGAGCGGCGCGCGCCTACGGCGAGGCCACCGACGGCGAGGGCCGGTATCGCGTGATCGTCCGGTTCGAGGGCCGGGACGTGCTCGCCCAGGACAAATCGACGTTTCTCGTTTATAATAGCGACGGCAACCTCGTGCGCCAGCACAGCCTGATCCCCGGCGGCGTCGAGCTCTGAGGCGCACGCCGGAAACCACCCGCCCTAAATACTGCCCGTTCGATCCCCGATCATGACGCTCTTTGGGACCGCCGGCATCCGCGGTGACGTCCGCGAGCGCCTCACGCCCGACCTCGCGCTCGCGGTCGGCCGCGCCGCCGGGGCCGACGCCGCCGATCGCGCTTCGACTGCCGAGTTCGTGATCGCGCGCGACGGCCGCGAGACCGGCCCGGCGCTCGCGGCGGCGCTCGAAGCCGGCCTCGAAAGCACGGGCGCGGCGGTCCGACGCGCCGGCATGCTCCCGACCCCGGCGCTCGCCTTTGCCTCGCGCGACCGTCGCGGCGTGATGGTCACCGCGAGCCACAACCCGCCGACCGACAACGGCCTGAAGCTGTTCGAAAACGGCGAGGAGTACGGCGACGACGCCGAAGCCAGGATCGAGGCGCGCGTCGCGGAGCCCGACCCGCCGACGGCGTGGCACGAGTGGGGTAGTGCAGAGCGGATCGAGCCCCTTCGGGACTACCGCGATCGGATCACTGAGTACGCCGCGGGCCACGGAAGCGCACTCGACGGAATCGAGCTCGTCGTCGACTGCGGCAACGGGATGGCGAGCCGCGCGACTCCCCAGGTGCTCGGCGCGCTCGGGGCCGAGGTCACCGGTCTGAACGCGAACGTCGACGGCCACTTCCCCGCCCGCGGCAGCAAGCCCACGCCCGAGACGCTCGGCGACCTCCAGGCGTTTCTCCGCGATGGCGGCGAAGCCGACGGAACCGACGATCCCGTGCTTGGGATCGCCCACGACGGCGACGCCGACCGAGTCGTCTTTCTCGGTGGGGATGGCGAAATCGTCCACGAAGACACTATCGTGGCGATCCTCGCCGAGCACTACACCCGCGCGAGCGACGCCGCCGACCCGGTGGTGGTGACGACGCCGAACGCCTCCTCGCGGATCGACGAGCGGGTCGCGGTGGCGGGCGGCCGGGTCGAGCGCGTCCGACTCGGGGCGCTCCACGTGGGAATCGCAGCGGCGCGCGAAGCGGGCGACGCCGATACCTCGATCGTCTTCGCGGCCGAGCCGTGGAAACACATCCACACCGCCCTCGGGCCGTGGATCGACGGCGTGGCGAGCGCGGCGGTGTTCTCGCGGCTGGTCGCCGATCGGGGACTCGCCGCGCTCCGCGAGCCGATCGCCGAGCGCCCCTACCGGAAGGTGAGCGTCGACTGCCCCGACGATCGAAAGGATGTGGTGATGGAGCGGCTCGCGACGACGCTCCCCGAGGCGTTCCCGGACGCCGACGTCGAGACCGAACACGGCGTCCGGCTCGATCTCGACGAGGGGTGGGTGCTCGTCAGGCCGAGCGGCACCGAGCCCAAGGTCCGGGTGTACGCCGAGAGTGAGCGGGTCGAGGAACTCCGCGAGCGGGCGGTCGAGACGGTCGAGGTGGCCGTCGAGAACTGAGCAGCGAATCACGCCAAATCCGCCAAAAACGTCGCGAGCGAGTGTCTATATCGTGGCTGCTTGGATGCCGTTCGGCATCTCGATCGCCGCCGCGTTCTCGCTGTCGTTCGCCGCATCGGAGCCGATCCGCTCGATCCGACCCTCGGGAGCCGGTGCGACCGTCTCGCGGGCCTGCATGTACTCGATGACGGTGGTGGCGAGCAGCGTGTCGGTCTCGCTCACTCGTGGCTTGTCGGCGAGCGGGTAGTTGTCGCCGCCCTGGGCGATGAAGCTGTTGACGGTGAGCGTGTACGTCGCGTCCTCGTCGAGCGCTTCGCCGCCGACGGTCACGTTCCGGACCGTGTCCGCGCCCTCCGCGTCGTCGGTCCAGTCGAAGGTGATGCCGCTGACCTGCGAGCCGACCTCGCCCGAGCCGATCTGGCTCGCGAGCACCGACTGCAGCTCGGTCCCCGTCACCTCGACGGTGACGAGCGTGTTCGCAAAGGGCAG
This sequence comes from Halococcus agarilyticus, assembly GCF_000334895.1. Taxonomy (NCBI): domain Archaea; kingdom Methanobacteriati; phylum Methanobacteriota; class Halobacteria; order Halobacteriales; family Halococcaceae; genus Halococcus; species Halococcus agarilyticus. The sequence continues at coordinate 106,904 of NZ_BAFM01000001.1, forward strand.
CGTGTTGTAGACGTCGCCCGCCGTGATGTTGCCGGGACCGTACACCCGGTCCGAGCGGATGCCGCCCGCGTTCGTGATGGCGACGTCCGCGCCGGTCTCGGCCCGCATCGCGTCGGTGATGAGGTTGCCGTAGCCCGTCTCGCCGGCGAAGTTCGAGGCGAACCGTGCGTCGAGCGGCGACTCCGAGCGGACGATCACCTCGTCGAAGCTGGCGTTCGTTCCCGGCAGTTCGGCGCTGCGGTACTCGTTGATGATCCCGGATGCCGTCTCGTTTTTCGGGATCTCGTCGGTGACGTTGATGATCCGACCGTCCCACTCGACGACCTCGCCGTTCTCGATCGTGAGGTTGAGCTCGCCGAGATGCTCCGCGCGGGCCTGTGCCTCGGTGATCACAGTACCAGACGTCTCCTGGGGCGGATAGTAGATCTCGTCGTCGCCGACCGCGATCGCGTCGATCGCACCGTCGTCGGCGCGGGCGAGCTCCTTCGCCTCCGGAACCCCGATGTGCGCGAGTGCGATCACGGTGTCGACGTTCTCCTCTGCTTTCAGCATCGCGGCGGTTTCGGGACCGACCTCGCGGAAGTCGGTGAGTCGGGTCGCGTTCTCGCCGAACTCGATGTTGGTCTTGTTCCGGATCGCCGCGTCCGCGAGCCCGATGAGCCCGATCCGGACGCCGTCCCGCTCCACGATCTCGTAGCGCTCCGCGCCGTCGATCGGTTCACCCGTCGAGGCGTTTTCGAGGTTCGTCGCGAGCCACGGGAACTCGGAGGCGTCTGAGGCGTTCGCGAACGCCGCGAGGCCGTAGTCGAGGTCGTGGTTGCCGATGGTGTCGGCGGCCGGATCGACGAGATTCAGCACGTCGACCGGCGCGCGCCACTGGCTGACCGGCCCGAGCGCGTGCGGCGCGATCTGGTCGCCGCCACCCACCACGACGGTCGGGTTGTCGTGGGCCTGCCGGCGCTGCTCGATCAAGGTGATCAGCCGGGAGAAGTTGCCGTCCTTCGCGGCAGCGGTCTGGATGTCGTTGTACGAGAGGACGGAGAGCGTCGTCGCGTTCTCGGTACTGTTGGCTCCGTCGTCGGTCGCGTCGGATCCGTCTTCATCGGCTGCTTCGTCCGTTTCGTCCCCGTCCGCCGCTCCAGCATCCGGGAGATCGACGGTGAGGGTGTGGGTGCCGGACTCGTAGGTGTCGGTCTGTGCGTCGACGAACACCTGGTCGTCCTCGTCCTCGGGATCCCAGATCGGATCGGGTTTGGTGTAGCTCGCGAGCGAGAGCGTCACCGACTCGCCGTCGGCGACGGTGAACGTGATCGTCGCGGTGCCGTTCTCGACCGCGATCTCCTGACTGTCGATGCGCTCGGCGAGCGCCGCGTCGGTGGTGAACTCACCCTCCGAACGGCGGGTGATCGCCTCGTCGGTGCTGCCGTGGGCGAAGCGGATCAGCTGATCGTTGGTGTAGGTGCCGTCCGGCCAGTCGAGGCTCTCGATCGGCTCGCCCCTGACGAAGTCGACCTGATAGTACGTCGCTTCGGCGTCCGGCTCCTCTCCGACAGTAATCGAGGCGGTGTCGACGACAGCGCTACCATTTGTCGTGTATGGGCCATCAGCCTCGCCGCCGGAGGTGATGAAGTCGTAGACGCCGTTTTCGTTCGAGTCGAAGTGTGGCATCGCGATCAGCGTCCCACTCTCTTCGAGAGTCGTGTCCTCGGCGAAGCCCTGGCCTGGCACGTCGAACAGCGTCACCTCGACGTTCTCATGGGTGCCGGCCGAGAGCTTCTCGGACACACCAATGACACTACCGAGCACGTTGTCGTTGAACAGGCTCGCGTTGTGGATCGCGACGAACCCGCCCTCGGACATCGTGACCGACTCGACCGTCACGGTCGTTCCATCGGTAGTCTGGTTCTCGAACGTGACCGACGCGGACTGTGCTTTCTCCCCGCCGTCTCCGATTTTTCCTAGGGGAGCGAAGACGCTTCCGTTCGCAAATGCCGTGATGTTCGCGGAAACGACGTTCGCCCCCGAGTCGACGGTGCTTCCGGGTACGGTCGACCAGGCACCGTCGTATCTCCACAGCGCGAGTGTCGATTCGTCGACTTCGCCGAGGTCGTCCTCCTCGTAGCTCACGCTCAGATCGAGGAACGAGTCGGGGCTGTTGGCGCTCGCGTCGACGTACTGGCCGATGTTCGTCCGATCCTCCGGATCGGCAGGCATCGAGTCGACCGCCCGAACCACGACGTCCTTCGATTCGAACGAGACCGTCGCCGAGTCGAGTTCCAGGTTCCCGACTGTGTTGTTGACCGATGGACCTTCCTGGGGATCGCTGTCCGAGTAGTAGGCCTGATCGTTGCCGCTCGCCGTGTTGTTCGTGATCACGTTCCCGCTGCTCGATTGGAGGTAGATACCCTGATCGTTCTCCGTTATCGTGTTATCTGCGACGTGGATTCCACCGGCTCCGAAGGTAAAGGCGAAGCCTCGGGAGTTCGAGGTGACCACGCTGTCGTGTATCGCACCGCTGGCGGCCTCGTATACGATGCCGGCTCCCCAGTCGCTCACGGTGACGTTCGTCACGGTGACGTTGGTAGCGCCGGAGCGACCGAAAGCCACGATTCCGCTGGTCGGGAAGTCATCGACACCGTCGATCGAGTGCCCCGCACCATCGAGGACGACGTCGCGAGCGAGGACTTGGATACATTGGTCGTCCGTGCTGTCCTCGATGTCCGCGGTGAGCACGTAGCGGCCGGGTTCGTCGATTCGCACACACGAATCGATTTCGGAGGACGAGGCTGGCGATGCTGACTCTTCGACAGAGGGTGCCGCGGAGGTCGTTTCGGTTTCAGTCTCACTCGCCTCCTCGGTGGGAGCTGTCGTCGCGGTTGTCGTCGCGGTTGCGGTATCCGACGGCGTCGCCGTCGGGAACGCGTCTTCACAGGCGATACCGTCGCCGTCATCATCGAGGTTTGACTCGTCGTCGTCTGGGTCAAACACTGCGTTCACTTCTTCGCGCGAGTCGAAGTCACTACAGTCGTATGGGTCGGGTGTGTCACCGTCGTTACTCGGTGTGGGTGTCTCCACACCGCCGTCGTCCTGAGCAACGACACCAGGCGGTGCGGCACTCAGAACGCTTCCTGCCACCACCCCGATCACGACGAGAGCAGCGATCAACCGTGCTGCCGGACGATCCGTCTTCATGGTACTAGGTCACACGTCACAGTAAATCGTGATATATCTATCGGCGTCGAAGCCAGGCCACGCACTCCAACAGCCCACCCCACCGTGATCCGCGAGAAGAAAACCAGTGCAGTAGCGTCCTCGGTGGCCAGTTTCCCGAGCATGGCGGCGTCGCGCATCTCGCCGAACAGGTCCAGATCGCTCTTCGAGGCAGCGCCCTCAGTGCCGAGTGCGACCGTCACGCCCGCATCGGACATCCGCTGGACGGCCCAACGGTTTTCTCGGTCGGGGGTTTCGAGGGCCGTATGCGACGTGTTACCCGTCAGTGGGGTGGTCGGTGATGCGAACGACCGATGCCTTGGTCGCGCTACTCGAGCGCACGGACATCGAGACGGTCTTCGGCTTCCCCTGCGAGCAGATGGATCCCTACTACGCGAGCCTCGGGAGTTCGTCACTCCGGCACGTGCTCGCTCGCAGCGAAGCGAGCGCCGCGCTGATGGCCGATGGTTACGCGCGTGCGTCGGGGCGCGCCACCGTCGTCGACGGTGTCAGCGGCCCCGGCGCAGCCTACATCGGCGTCGGGCTGGCCGAAGCTTCCGGTGCGTCCTCGCCGGTCATCGCGCTGACGGGTGGAAACGAGCGCGAGACACGCGGCGACGGCGTGATACAGGACGGCGACAACGAGGCGATCCTCGACCCCTTCACGACGGCCACCGCCGACCCCGAAACGCCGGATCGGGCCGTCGAAGCCCTCGAACACGCACTCAGGGAAGCAACGGCCGGTGTCCCCTCTCCGACACACGTGAACCTCCCCGAGGACGTGTTGCGCGAGGAGACCGATCGCACCCCCCGGGACGACGTCGATGCGGCCTATCCCACCTCGCGCCCGCCGGCCGACGACGCCGACGTTCGTGCGGTCGTCGAGCTGCTCGACGGGGCAAAACGCCCGGTCGTCGTCGCCGGGGAAGGGGTCGTCCGCGCCGACGCGACGGCGGAGCTCGCCGCGTTCGCCGAGAACGCAGCCGTTCCGGTGGTCACGTCGATGAACGGAAAGGGCGCGGTCGTCGAGACGGAGCCGTACGCGCTGGGCGTCGTCGGACGGTGGGGGTTCTGTCAGGTGGCCAACGACGCGCTCGCGAACGCGGACCTCGTCTTCGGCTTCGGGACTCGATTCGGCGAGCTGACGAGCGTCGGCTGGTCGCTGGTGCCCGAGGACGTCCCGCTCGTCCACGTCGACCGTGACCCCGCGTGGCTCGGGCGCAACTACAAGCCAGCGGTCGCACTCCGGGCGGATCTCGAACCCACGCTCGCGGCGTTCGCCGACCGTGCCGATGGCACCGACGACCGGGCGGCCCGCGTCGACTCGCTCGCCGCCGACCGGGCCGACTGGCGCGAGGGGTTCGCTACCGATCTCACGAGCGATGACACGCCGATCAAACCCCAGCGCGTCGTCGGCGAGTTGAACGAACGGCTCCCTCCCGAGTCGGTGCTCGTGAGCGCGACGAGTTTCCCCGGCTTCTTCACGGGAGCCTTCTACGAGACCGAGCGGACGGGGACGAGCTACCTGCAGGCACGCGGCAGCGACGGTATCAACGTCGCGCTACCACAGGCGCTCGGCGTTCAGGCAGCACTCCCCCAGACGCCGGTCGTCGTGCTCTCGGGCGACGGCGGTATCGGGTATCACATCGCCGATCTGGAGACCGCTGCTCGCGAGGACCTTCCGGTTACCGTCGTCGTCACGAACAACGACTCGCTCGGCTCCTCGAAGATGAGCCAGGCGGGCAGCTACAGCGTCGATGTCTCGACCGATTTCCATCCCGAGGTCGATTACGCGCAGGTCGCACGGGGGTTCGGCTGTGACGGCGAACGGATCGAAGCGCCCGAGCGCGTCGGTCCCGCCATCGCCGACGCACTCGACAGCGATCGACCCACGCTGCTCGATATCGCCGTCGATCCGTTCGCCGCGCCGCCGCTGCTGGTGTAGTCAAGCTCGGGTGGACTCCCTCGCCCCGCTCGCGCCGACGCGCTCGCCGAGGAGGGCGGGCGAGCGCCCCACACTGGAGCTAAAACACCGGGTCGAAAACCCCGGCACCGGTCTCCGCGTATCGCCGTTCGAGTGCCTCCCTGAGCGCGTCGGCTCCGAGCATCGATTCGATATCGAACGGTCCGATCGACCCGCCGGAGCCACGTTTGAGCACGTCGTCGATCGTCGAGGGCTCGCCCACACCGTCGGCGACGAGGCGATGAGCTTCGTTGACCAGCGCAGCGACGATGGGGGTGACGTCGTGTGGCTCGTCCACCTCGGGAACGAGACAGGTGCCGTCCTCCCACTCGAAGAATCCCTGCCCGGTCTTCATGCCGAGGGAGTCCGCCTCGACCATCGTCTCCATGCGGCTCCGGAGCTCCGTCGGTGGAGCGTAGCGTTCGCCGTAGGCTCCGGCGAGGTTGTCGACGGTCGCGAGATGGACGTCGATGCCGATGAGATCGATGAACTCGAGCGGGCCGCGCTCGAAGCCCACGGCCGTCGCGCCGCGGTCTATCGCCGCCGCCTCGGCTCGGCGGAGCTCCCACGTCCCCGCACACTTGATGCTCGCCGAGAGTCGCGAGAGGCAGTTGGCCCGGTGTTCCGCCTCGAGCCGTATCGGCTCGTGGCCGATCGCCGTCGCGACCGCACGGGCGGTGTCGAGGGCGTCGTCGCTCGCGTGGTCGCCCGCGATCTCGACGACGTCCCGCTCGATCGCGGGGTTCGCGAAGTGAAACAGTACCACACGCTCGGGACGGTCGGCCCCGACGGCGATGTCGCTCGGTGTGAGCGAGGACGTGTTCGTGGCGATGATCGCCTCGGCATCGAGGACTGCTTCGAGGTCGTCCACGAGGCTGCGCTTCAGGTCGAGTCGCTCGGGAACCGCTTCGACGACGAACTCACAGTCGGCCAGCGCAGCGAGATCGCTCGCGTAGTCGAGCGTGGCGAGCGGTTCGTCCGCCGTCTCGATGTGGCTCGCCGCGAGCGCCCCCCGCAGCGAGCTGCGGTGGTACTCGCGAGCCGATTCGAGTGCGTCGGCGTCGATGTCGACGAGCGTGACCGGGAAGCCGCCGTTGGCGAGCAGTCCCGCGATGTCACGGCCCATCAGCCCCGCGCCGACCACGCCGGTGGAGGCCGGTTGCATGGTATCACCACTCCGTCCGGGTGCTCTTGACCGTTTGGCTTCCGAACCGTGTGCGAACGAGGTAATAACACCCGCCGATCGACAGCGCGGTGAGCCAGATGGCGAACATCGCCGGCGACTGCGAGGCGACCAAGACGAGCAAGACGAGGTTCGAGACCACGGCGAGCGCGCCAGCGGCACCGATGGTTCGTGGCGCGAGCGGGACCGCCGAGGAGCCGACCGTCCCGTGAGTGCGCACGACGGCGATGGCCGCGAGCATCACCGGGACGACGAGGAAGACGCCGCCGAAACTGAGCAGCGAGCCCAGATTCGCGACCGGCAGCGGCGACAGCAACATCGCGACCGAGAGCCCGTAGATGAGAGTCAGTCCCCAGTGTGGCGTCCCGAAGCGCTCGTTCCTCACGGTGAGCAACGCTGGAAACAGCCCGTCGGCGGCGAGCACTTCGAGATACTTCGGCGTGATGATGAACACGGCGTTCATGCTCGTCGCGATCGCGAACAGCGCGCCGCCGACGACGAACGCCGACTGGAGCGTCCCCGAAAGGAAGCGTTCGGCCGGCACCGTGAGCGCCGCGTTGGCCATCGCGTCCGCACCGACGGCACCGACGGCGACGACCCCGACGCCGACGTAGAGCACCAACACGAGCGGGATGCTCAGCGCGAACGACTGGGGGATGGCCACCGTCGCATCCCGGACGTCGCCGCCGATGTCGACGACGAAGTTCGCACCGAGGCAGACGAAGTAGAGGATCCCCGCCGCCGTGACGACGCCGACCGCGCCGTTCGGAAACAGCGGCGTCAGGTTCGCCGTCTGGACTGCCGGCACGCCGAAGACGACGAACATGCCGAGAGCCCCGACCAGTACGACGAACATGAGGACCTGTGCGATCGCGGCCAGGCGGATCCCGAGGAGGTTGAGGAGGAAAAACGCCGTGAGGAGCACGACCCCGACCGTGGTCGGCGCGACCGGCGTCAGTGCGGCGACGTACTGGCCCGCCGTGAGCGCGTACAGGGGCAGTCCGCCGCCGAGCATGCTGATGCCGAGTCCCCACGCCGCCAGAAAGGCCAGCGGGACCGAAACGAACCGTGCCGGATAGCGATAGTTGCCCCCCGTCGTCGGAAAGAGCGAGCCGAGCATCGCCGTCGGAATCAACCCGAGGATGGCGATTCCAAGCGCGAGACCGAACGCGACCACGACGCCAGCGCCCGCGATGCCAACGGCCACGCCGGTCAGGCTGAACAGCGCTCCGCCGACGATGAGACCGACTTCGATGGCGACGGCCTGTAGCAGCGTCACACCACCACCATTGGTAGCGTCCGGCATACGAGAGGAACGGGGAGTCGTGGCTTAAAATTTGACACCGCGGTGGACCGGATTTCCAGAGAACGGATGGTTTGGCTTCCGGCTGTCGGTCGAGAAGCCTGCTACTACCCCTGCACGACCGGAGACTCCTGGGCAATCGAAATCAGAGGGACGCGTTCGTGGCTCCCGAGAAACGCCTCGTCGGGAATCCGGTCGCAAGCATCGTGACGAGCAGGGTCGAGTCTCTCTACGCGGGGTCCGAGCGAAACCGGGACGGATCGACGTCGAGGGGGAGGTCCTCGAAGCCATCGTCCGCCCCGACGACGAGCGTCGCGTGACGATCCGCGGCGAGCGCGACTGCGTTGGTGTCCGCAAGCGAAACATCCCCGTTTGCTCTGATCTCGCCAGCGAGTCGCCACGGGGACACTCGGACCGACAGTCCTCGCTGTTCTCTCGCGTGAAGGTCGCGATCGGCAGTCCTCTGTGATGCCTTCGTCGGCCAGCCCCGATCCTCCACCACCAGCCAGCGGATCCCCGCAGGGAGATCAGAGACCGTCGTGGATCCTGGGATCGGATACCAAGCAGATCAACTCACACCGACACGTGAACCCGGCCTGTCTCCGTCCTCTGACTCCGTGGTGATCCACCACACCCTAACTGAGCACGACACTCCCCGAATCCCACGGTTTCAGCTCCGGTGGCTTCCGACCCGAATCGGTGCCCCGGTCCAGGGATCGAGCGTCGTCGTCGACGCGAAGGACGACGACATCGCCGCGGACCCGCGTCGCGAACGACAGCCGATCGGGGAGCGTCTCGACGGTTCGCGGTCGGATCAACTGGACCTGCGGCGACGACCCGTGGAGAGCGAGCCACGCTTCGACGGAGTACGACAGGAGCGGCGTCACCGACCGGGCACTCCGCGGGGTGGCGTTCCGCGCGTCGAATCGGTTCGGAAAGTCGACGAGGTAGACCGTGGTGGCGTTCGGCGCTCCCTCGAGGCTATCGTCGACGCCTTCGAGCGATCGCTGGTTGAGTTCACCCGCAGCCTCCCACCCGTCGTCCGGAGAGAAGACCGGCGAAACGGCGACGGTCGTGACGAGAACCACGCTCACGACGGCGACGACGAGACTCCTGCCGAGATCGACAGTCGCGTGAGACCGCTCGATCCGCGTTCGGATCCGATCGAGGCTCTCCAACAGGAGCGTCACGAACCCGGCCAACACGGGCACGAGCACGCCGTAGGCATTGCGGATCCCGAACCCGAAGGACTGCGGCTGGAGGAGGATCTGCCGCGCGAGAAGCAGACCGACGAACGGCCCCACGAACCAACACCCGAAAAAGATCAACCGACGGCGCATCGGGGTGACGAGCGGCTCACGGCTCGTCAGGGCCACGAAACCGACGCCACCGAGCACGATCACGCCGGCGAGAACGGCAACGACCACGTGAGGTGCCGGAACGAGGGCTCCCACGCCACCGAAGCGGACCGGCAACACGGCCCAGAGAGCGTACTTCCCGGCGGTCGACAGCACGTTTTCGAGCGTGTATCCCGGGAGCTCGGCGAAGGGAGTCGACGGGCTGTATCCTCCGAGACCGCCGAGAACCGCCACTCTGATCCCGATGTAGAGCAGCGTGAGGGCCGCGAACGGTCCGACCGCAGCGAAGGCGTTACCGAGTCGTTCCCGTGCTCGATCGTGACTTCCGTGAAGGACGGCCCAGACCCCGACCAGTACCGGCACCATGAGAGCGGTCTCCTTCGATCCGAGCGCCAGTGCATACCCCGCGAGTGCGGCGACGAGTGGCCGATACGGTCGCAACGTCCACCCACGATTCTCGGCTCGATGTCGTCGCCAGCGGCGGTGCCACCGCACGAACAGCGAGACCGTCCCCAGCACGAAAACGGTCAGGAGAACGTCCTGGCGACGTGCGATCACGGGCACGACCTCGACGGTCACGGGGTGGACGGTGAACAGCAGCCCGGTCAGATAGCCGGCCAGAGGGCGGCCCGTCACGTCCGCGATCGCGATCACCGCGAGGACGGTCGCCACGACGTGCAAGACGAGGTTCGTGAGGTGGTACCCGAAGGGTGAGAGCCCCCAGAGCGCGTGATCGATCGCGTACGTCACGCTGGCGACCGGTCGGTAGAACAGTGCTCGTGTGACGAAATCCGAACCGGCCATGAGGGGGCGCGTGAACAGGTCGACGATCCCCGCCGACTCGGTCACCCGGCTCGTCTCGATCAGCGGCAACGTATCCGTGGCCACGAACCACAACTCGAGGGTGTCGGAGTGGGCGAGAAACGCGAGCATGGCGAGCGGGAAGAGATATCGGAGATCGAGACGCGACTCCATCGGGCGTGAACGTTCGGCCGATGCCTGATAAGCAGGTCGAACGTCGATGGACGTCCCCTTTGAGCGCCGTGGGGCGTCCCCCGGCTCGCCATCGACGAATAGTGGTCCCAGGCTCGGGGAACCGTCTCACGGTTGGGTCCGATCGGCGTCGGGCCACAAACCTCACGTGACTGCTCGCCGGATGCCGATCGTGGTCGACACGAACGGCCGTTCGCCTTTCGGCTCCCTCCGCCGGTGGTTTCTCGCCGCCGATCCGATCAAACGGCTCTGTGCATGGCTGACGGTAGCCGTCTGTTTGATCGTGATCGTCGTCGGCTCCCCGCCCGTGTACTCGCTTGACTCGCTGTACACCGACCACCTCCACCACGCCTACGCCGCGTGGGCGCTCCTCAACATCGGGCCGGAGGTTTTCACGACGCCGATCGCACAATGGGAGTTCGGGGCCTTGCGGCCGTTCGTCAACTGGCCATCCCTCCCCTATCTCTACCCGTTCGGCTCGCTGCTCCTGTTTTTGCCGTTCGGAGCGGTGAACAACCTGGGACTGCTCCCCGCTCCGGCTGTCAACCTCGCGATGGTACTGACCTTCGGGTTCGGCGGTGTCGGAGCGGTGTGGCTGCTTGCCCGGACCGTACGCGGAACCTATCATCCGGTCCTCGCTGGAGCCGTTCTCCTCGTTGCCGTGCCGCTCTACGTGTTCTGGGGGATGAACGGTTTCTTCGATACGATTGCTGCCGCCGTGGCGCTCTATGGGGTCCTCGCGTATCGACAGGAACGGGATGGAGTCGCCATGATGGCGCTCGTCGGCGCGATCTCCCTCCACTACCGACTCTGGTATCTGGGGCCGCTGGCGATCGTCGCTCTAGTGCGGTACGTCCGGACACAGGAGTGGATGATCGACCGGCGAGTAGGGGTAGTGGGTGTCCTCGGTGGCGCGACGACGGTGTCGTTCGTCCTGTCGCTCCCCGGGTTCGCACGACTGAGCGAGACGGCACAGTTCAATCCGAGTCCGATCGCCGTGACGACCGGACTCTCCCCGATAGTCGCGGGCGGGCTCGTCTGTGGACTCGCTGTTCTCGCCGTCGTCTACCGGTACGAGTCGGATTTGGCCGCGCTGGCGACGGTGACGTTGGCGGTCGCGTCGGTGTTCGTTCTCACACAGTGGTCACCGTGGTATCCGATCCTCCTGACGCCGGTGTTCGGGCTCGTCGAGCACCACCGGAGTCACCTCACTGTGGCAGCGGGCTTTTACGGGCTGACCCTCCTGGTCGGCTACCTCGTGACGAACCACTCGTTGCTACGGGTTCTGTAGCCAAGCAGACGTGGCTCGGAGACGTCACAACTGTTCGCCGGACCGACACGTCGTCGATCCCGAGCGAGGACGTGTCGTTGCCTGGCACGGTCGTCGCGCTGCCGTCGACGCCGGTCCCGTCGGTCGGTGTGACGCTCCGGTACGCCGGGCTACCCTCTCAGTCGGGTATCCCAGTACGAGACCGACGCCAGGTAGTCGCTCGCTGGCGAGCCCATGATCGCCGTGTCGACCTCCCGGAGGCGAGTCGCGAGGCGATCGGGGAGCTCGCGGTAGAGCCCGTACGGGAAGAAGAAGTCGTGGTCCTCGTCGGCGAGCCGGAGGCCAGCGCCGTCGAGCAGCCGTTCGATCTCCACCCTGGCGTAGAGCCGCGAGCCCATCGGAAGCAGCCAGTTGTAGATGCTCCGAGTGCTGAACCGGCGGAACGTGTCGAAGACCACCTGATCGCGCGCGACGCGCTGCATCTCCGCGAGGAAGGAGGCGGGCGTGTCGGCGAGATGGAAGAATCGCATGGCGATAACAGTTTGAAAGTGATCGTCGGGGAAGGGGAGCCGGGCGGCGTCGCCGCGCATGAACTCGAGGTGGTCGGCGACGCCCGCCGCGCGGGCCTTCTTCCGTCCCTCCTGAAGCATCGCTGGCGAGATGTCGAGGCCCACGATGTCCGCGCCGCGCTCGGCGAGCATCGTGGTGAACCTCCCCGTGCCGCAGGCGATCTCGAGCATTCGCTTGCCCTCGACCGGCCCGACCGCCGAGAGCACGGCTCGTTTCTCGCGCTCGTCGATCAGCCGGCCGCCGTCGGAGAACCGTTTCGACTCGTAGTCCGCGGCGACGTCGTCGGCCTGGTACCACTCCTGTCCCTTCACGCTGTTCGGGTTTGGCTCGCCCGGGGATAAAACCGTACTGGATGCGCTCGACGGGTCGGTGGCCTCTCGTCCCCCGCTCCCTCGGGATGGCCCCTCAATCGGCCCCGCCAGCCACGACGTCGTCGGGCCGGATTCGTATCTGGACGCGCGCGCCCTCCTCGTCTTCGAGGCCGGGATACTCCTCGACGTCCATGTATCGGCGGGCGAGCTGGTTGATGTGTTCGACCGCCCCGTCCTCCGTGAGCTCGTCGACTTCTCCACGTACTGAGACGAACCGGTAGGGGTCGTCGGGATCGACCATCGAGAGGCCGACCTTCGTCTCTCGGGTAACGTTTTGCTCCTTCCGTCGGCCGCGCTCGGTGTTGACGAGCACGCGGTCGGCGTCGACGTCGTAGTCGACCCAGACCGGCGTCACCTGGGGCGTGCCGTCGGGCATCACCGTGGCGAAGTGGGCGTACGTCTCGCGCTCGAACAGATCGTGGAACGACTCCGGGATCGACGCCATGTGCTGCGTTCGCCGTCGCTCGTCAAAGCGGTTGTGACCACGGAATATAAGGACATACTCACAAACTCATGTGGCCGTATTATACATGCGAATATATGGAGAAGGTTTACGGGTGCCCTCGGTGGAGGAGCGGGTATGAGTGCCACGACGGACCAAGCACAAGCCGACGGTGCGCTGTCGCAGACCGAGTACCGCGATCGCCTGCGCGAGCTTCCCCCGAGCGCGAAGCTCGTCGCCAAGGTTCTCGAATCCGACTCGCCGCTCTCGCAGGGCCAGCTCGCCGACGAGTCGCTCCTCCCCGACAGAACCGTCCGCTACGCGCTCAACAGGCTCGAAGACGTCGAACTCGTCGGCTCGCGCTACAGCTTCCACGACGCGCGCAAGCAGGTCTACTTCCTCAACACGTAGCGCTGACGAACGGTTTTTGCCCCGTCGCGTTCGTCGACCAGCATGGAGCCCGAGCGGGTCCCGATCCCGGTCGACACCGCCGCGCCCGGTGGCACGACGAACGCCTACGTTCTCGGGAGCGATCACGCCGTGCTGGTCGATCCCGCGGCCGCGACGCCCGAACTCGACGCCGCGCTCGACGGTCGCCGGGTCGACACGGTCCTCGTCACGCACACCCATCCCGACCACCTCGGTGGCGTCGCCGCGTACGCGAAGCGGGGGGCCACCGTGCTCGCGCGGGCCGGATACGAGGACCGCTTCGAGCGCGCGACCGGCGTCGTTCCCGACGGCGTGATTCGTGACGGGGCCACGATCGAGACCGACGCGGGGTCGATTACTGTGGCATCGACGCCGGGCCACGCGCCGGATCACGTCGCGCTCGCGTTCGACGGCGGCGCTCTCGTGGGTGATCTGGTGATCGCGTCGGGCAGCGTGGTCGTGGGATCGGGCGAGGGCGACATGCGCGGGTATCTCACCGCGCTCCGGCGGCTCCACGCTCGCGATCCCGAGCGGCTGTATCCGGGCCACGGGCCGGCGATCGACGAACCGAGGGAAGTTTTGGAACGGCTGATCGCCCACCGCCTCGACCGGGAATCGGCGGTGCTGCGGGCGGTGCGGGAGGGTGCGGAGACGGTCGCGGAAATCACCGACGCCGCCTACGAGAAGGACGTCTCGGGGGTGCGCGATCTCGCTGAGGCCACGGTCGAGGCCCACCTCGAAAAACTCGCCGTCGAGGGGCGGGTGGCGTGGGACGGCGTACGGGCGAGCGCCCGAGAAGCTTTGCGGCACGGGGGCGAAACGGGATCGTGAGCCTCGAATCCGAACTCGACCGGGCGCGCGAACTCGACACCGGGGACCTCGCCGACGCGATCGAGTCGATCGGGTTCGAGTGTACGCGGTGTGGGGCGTGCTGTAAGGCCGCCGAGACCGATTCCGGGGAGCGGGAGGAGCACACTGCGACGGTGTTTCCGGACGAGATCAGGAACCTGCAGGAGCGAGGCGAATATGATTGGCGGGACGTCGCCAGGCCGATGCCGTACGGACTGACCGACGGCCCCGAAGGCCCGGAGGGCGAGACCTTCGAGTGGGCGCTTCAGACCGACGACTGTGACGACTGCACGTTCTACGCCGAGGCCGACGACGGAACGGGGGCGTGCACCGTCCACGACGATCGGCCGCTGATCTGTCGGACCTACCCGTTCAGCGTCGCCGTCGAGGGATCGAGCCAGCCGATGGGCGAGGCGGTCGATCAAGTGGGATCAGTTCGCGCCCACGAGTGTGAGGGGCTCGGCCGCGATATCGACCGCGAGGACGCCGAGGAGTTGGCTGCCGCGCTCAAACGCCGCGCGGTGCGTGAGCTCGAAGAGGCGATCGCGGTGCGAGAAGAGTACGCCCCTGCCGACCCCGGGCGTGGCGAGGTGGTCGTCCACGACTCCGAGGGCGCGAAACGACCGGATGGCGAGCCGATCGAGGAGTAGCGGCTGCGGCCGCGGCGCGGTCGCGGTGCGGTTGCGGAGCGGCTGCAGTCGCGGTGTGGCTGCGGCTGTGGTTGCAGTGCGCCTGCGGTCCTGGTGGATCGAGGGCGAGGACGCTCGCGGCTTCGCCGCTCGCCCGTTCCGAGGCGTTTCACTTCGTTCGCGCCTCGCAGCCGAGGGCTCGGGCGGTGCTGTGGGGTTGCGGTCGCGGAGAACGCTACCACACCCACCGTGAGTGAGCGTAGCGAACGAGCGGGAGTTTTTAGCGTAGATTTTTGCAAGCGGGGGTGGGCGACCGAGCGCAGCGAGGGAGCGCACCCCCCGCAGTAAAAAGGTACTACTGGAACATCCGAAGCGGCTCGGCCTGGGAGCTCTCGTCGTCGGCCTGCTGCATCCGCTGGGCGAGCTGCTCGCGGGCGTCCTGGATCTCCTCGGCCTGGTCAACCAAGGCGTCGGTGTCGACGTCGATGCCGGTGATGGGTTCGACGCCGCCTTCGAGCACCGCACGGGCGGCCTCGGGATCGGGGAACTGCGGGTTGGTCTCGGCGATCAGCCCGACGCTGTCGAGGCCTTCTTGGCCAGCGCGATACAGCAACGCGCCGGTCGGCCCGCTGACGAGGCCGCCCTCGGCAGGCGGGACGATCCCGGCCTCATCGAGCAGGCGCTCGCCTTCGCCGGTCGAGACGCCGTAGACCTCGGGGACGGTGTCGGACTGGTCGGGGAGGCCGCTGAGGTACAGCGGCGTGACGTCGTTCGCGTCGAGCCAGCCGGTGATGCAGGACGCAAAGCCGGTCGCATCCGAGGGCGACACCGGCACGTCGCTCTGGAGCACCAGCAGATCGCGGTCGGGATCGGCGTGGAGTCGGACGGGCGGCCGGAGCGGGGAGCGCTCGCCCCGATAGACCGCCGCCTGGGGGACGCCCTCACACCGGACCGCGGCGTAGTACTTCATCTCGAAGGCGTCGACGAGATGATCGGCCACGATCTTCCCGACCAGGCCGACACCGGGCAACCCCTCGACGAGTACCGGCGCGTCGAGGGACAGGTCTTCGGCGACGACATCGATGCGTGCCATGTGTTTTCTTTTCACCCAACCGACTTAACTCCGACCCCACTGTCGACGTGTCGTTCGAGATTTCAGGGACCCGCATCGCTTCCCTGGCGTGCGGCCAACGTCTCGGGTCGGACGGCCGACCGACGATACACTCCGAAATCGACAAACGATCCGACGCCGATCTCCAATCAATGGACGTGCTCTCCCGATACGAGCCGCTGATCGACGATTTCGCGGCCTTCCGGGCGGCCTGCGAACGCCCCCTCCCCTCCGTGGTCCGAGTCAACGGGATCAAGACGACGCCCGAGCGCGCCCGCGCTGCCCTCGAGGAGGAAGGGATCGATCACGAACCCTGCGAGTGGCATCCCGGACTCCTCCGGCTCGACACCGACCATCCGGGTCGGACGTGGGGCGCGTTCCACGGCTGGCTCCACGGCCAGGAGGAGGTGTCGGCGCTGCCCGCCCTCGTCTGTGATCCCGAGCCCGGTGAGCGCGTCTGGGCCGCCTGCGCCGCGCCCGGTGGGAAGGCCACCCAGCTCGCGGCGCGCGCCGACGACGCCGGCCTCGTGGTCGCCAACGACCGCAACCTCGGCCGGCTCTCGGCGTTGCGGTTCAACGCCGAACGTCTGGGCGTGACCTCGATGGCAGTGACGAACCGCGACGCCCGGAACTACTCGCTCGCACCGTTCGACTTCGACGAGTTCGACCGCGCGCTGTGTGACGTGCCGTGTTCGTGCGAGGGCACAGTTCGAAAGAACCCGGACGCGCTCGATGGGTGGTCGCTCGGCTACCTCGACGAGATCGCGAGCACTCAGGAAGCGATCCTCCGGCGGGCGATCCAGGCCACCCGATCCGGTGGAACGGTGGTCTACTCGACGTGTACGTTCGCCCCCGAGGAGAACGAGGCGGTGCTCGATCGAACCCTCGACAGCGAAAACTGCCGGCTCCTCGATTTTGACTGTGCGCTCGACAGCCGTCCCGGTATCACCGAGTGGGAGGGCGAGCGCTTCGATTCGAGCGTGCAGCGGGCCAAGCGGATCTACCCGCACCTGAACGACACAGGGGGCTTCTTCTGTGCGAAGTTGGAGGTCGGCGGATGAGCGAGCCGAGCGACGGGCTCGCCGAAAACGACGGGTCGCGGTTCGATCGCCTGCCCGCCACCGCCGCCGAGCGCGAGGTCGTGGGCCGGGCGACCCGCGAGGCGGTGCTCGAATTCTGGGACGAACGGTACGGCATCGATCCCGCGGTCTTCGCCGACTACACGTTCTGGGAGAAGGGGTCACGAAAACTCTGGGCGTTTCGTGGGGAGATCGACTCGCCGATCGCGATCGAGAGCCTCGGGATCACCTTTCTCCGAACGCGCCAGGAACACTGGAAACCCACCACCGACGCGGTTCAGCGCTTCGGCCGTCACGCGAGTCGGAACGTGCTCACCCTCTCGCGCGAGCAGGCACGGCGGTTCGTCGCCGGCGAGGATCAGGAGATCGAGTGGGATGGCGACTGGGGGTATCTGATCGTGGCCCACGACCTCGCGGGCGAGCGCGAACCGCTCGGCGTCGGGCTCTACCTCCACGGCGAACTCCGCTCGCAGATCCCGAAGGGGCGTCGTCGGGAGCTCCGAGGGGTGGATGCGGGCGAGCCATGAGCGCGCCGCGGATGGTCAGTGGGCGGTGAAGTTCAGTCCGACGACGCCGAGGACGATGCACGAGATGAATCCCACGCGAGCGACGCTGACCGGCTCGTCGAACAGCACGACGCCGAGGGTCGCCGCCCCGACCGCACCGATGCCGGTCCAGACCGCGTAGGCCGTCCCGATCGGGAGCGACTCGACCGCCCGCGCCAGCAACAGCATGCTGACGACGAGCGCGACGACGGTCGCGATGCTCGGCAGGAGCTCGGTGAAGCCCTCGGAGTATTCGAGACCGATGGCCCAGCCGACCTCGAACACGCCGGCGACGACGAGCACGAGCCACGGGTTCATACCCCCGTTCCGACGACGACGGTGATAGGGCTGCCGACACCGGGATCGAGTCTGTCGACGGTTACTTCTCCCGGACGACACCGCCGCTCAACCCCGCCCACTCGATCCGATAGCCGAGCTGCGACAGCACCGCGCTCGCGTCCTCGATACCGTGCGCGGCAAGGCGTTCCTCGACCGTCGAGAGTTCGATTCCCGGTTCGATCTCGTCGGCGAGCGTATCGAGCATCGTGGGGCGAACGAGCGTGCGGCCGACCCGCTCGTGCTCGGGGAACTCCCGGCCCTCGATCGCGGTCTCGCTCACCCCGTGATCGGCCGCGAGCGCGGCGAGCCCGATCACGTCCGGTTCGGGAGCGAGTTCGTCGGGCAGTGCTGCCGCCTGCTCGTCGTTCAGTCGGTCCTCGTATCGCCGGAGCGCGTCGCGGACGTCCGCGAGTCGCACGGTGCCCGAGTACGGGATCGCGCGGGCGTCGCGAGCTTCGAGAGCCTCGCCGACGCCGAGCGACTCGTCGACCGCCACGAGCAGCTCGACGTTCTCCAACCCCTCGATCTGGTCGAGCTTCTTCGCGACGTACTCGGGCGTCCAGAACCCCATGATCTCGAAGAACACGCGGAACGGCCCGTACTTCCAGTCGAACGCGAAATCGGGGATCATCACCCGTGAGCCGGTCGCGAGCGGCTCGGGTTCGCGCACGAGCTCCCAGTCGAGATCGAGCGATTCGAACCGCGCGGCGAAGTCCGCTTCCACAGTACTATCGTACTCGACTTCGACCACGGGCTCGGTGCCAGGCACTCGAAGATCGTCGCCCGTGAGCCGGAGTTCGCGCTCGGTCCCGCGGTCGTCGATGGTCGCCGTGAGCTCCCACTCGCCCGCCTTCGTGATCGTCCGGAGCAGCCGGGCGAACCGCGTGCCGTACCGCCGCGTCCGCCGGAACAGGCTATCGGGACCCGTCACCACCACCTCGCGGTCCGAGAGCGCGCTTGCGGTCGAACCGGGGCTCGCGTCGGTGCTCCGGATCTCGTACAGCAATCGAAGGCGCTTCACCGCCGAGACGAGCGCCTTCGGGTCCGCGCTTCGCACTCGGAGCTCGGTCGCGTCGAACAGTGCTGTTTGGGCGAGCGAGAGGTCGTACTGCGCGCAGAGTTCTTCGGGACTCCACGGTGACTCGAACGCCGCGAGAATCTCGCGTTCTTCGAGGTCGGCGTACAGCGAGTGCTCGACGGCTTCGGTAGTGCTGTCGAGTCGGTCGGCGGCCGCCGCGAGTGCCTGGCCGCGCTCGGCCGCAGTCACGACACTCACCGACTCCGCGGCCGCGAACGTCGCGCGCCTGGCGCGCTCGGGGTCGATCTCGGCCCGTGTCTCGAAGGTGGCCTCTCGGTCGAGCAGCTTCGCGAACCCGCGGACGAGCTTGAAGTCGTCGGCATCGCGTTCGAGTTCTTCGAGCGCGTCGTCGAGTTCGTGGCGGGGCTCGCCGACGTGGCCCTGATAGATCCCGATGACCCGCGCTGCGAGCGGGCGGTCCTCCCGGGTCGAAAACTGCGGGTGGTAGCCGCCACCCGCGCGCGACACCCGGAGGAGGTCCTTCGTGAGCACACCGGAAATGGTGGCCCGTCGTATAAAAATCGCACCGCGCTACCCGACTGTCAGTCGAGAACTCGTTCACACCCGTCGTCCACTCTCGGCAGCGGTGGCGCGCGGCTGCGCGCCGTTCATCGGCGCGCAACTCGCGTGCGAGGGATGACCGAGTGGAGTGAGCAGCGCGAACGGAACGAGGGAGTCGGCTGGGGAGGCTCGTGGTCTGTGGTTCTCATTTGAGTCGGCAATCGTAGCGGTTCTCACGACAGCGACAGTCACGGCAGCCGTTTTGCGGCGTACCGACGAATAGCCAAACAGCCCGAGTGTCACCGTCGCCGCTCGGCCACCCGCTCCTCGGCGGTCTCCTCGGTGACGACCTCGTAGAGCAGCGCCCGCCCGCTATCCTCTGTCGGACGCAGAATCCGCCCGAGCCGCTGGGTGAACTCCCGGGTCGAGCCGCTTCCCGACAGCACCACCGCCACGTTCGCGGCCGGCACGTCCACGCCCTCATCGAGCACGTTCGCCGCCACGACCCGCGAGTAGGTCCCTTCGCGGAACTTCGCGAGGATCTCCCGGCGCTCGGCTGCCCCCGTCTGGTGGGTGATCGCTGGGATGAGAAACCGCTCCGAAAGCCGATACACGAGGTCGTTGTGCGCGGTGAAGACGATCACGCGGTCCTCGCGGTGGCGATCGAGGAGGTCGGCAAGCGTCTCGACTTTCGCATCCGCGTTCATCATCACCTCGCGGGCGCGCTGGTTGGCGAGCAGCGCCTCGCGCGCCTGGGGGTCGTTGCCCGAGCGCATCACGAGCTTCCGGTAGTCGCTGCCGCTCCGCATGTCGAGGTTCGAGGCCGCGAGGTAGTTCGTGAACGTCTCGCGGTGATCGTCGTATGCGGCGCGCTCCGCGTCGGTGAGTTCGACTGCGAGTCGCTTGATGTCGTATGCCGCGAGGTGCTCCCCTGCCAGATCGTCGGGGGCGATGCGGTGGACGAGCGGACCGCAGAGATCCTCGACGGTCTCGTGTGCGCCGTCGGGCCGTTCGAACGTCGCGGTCAGCCCGAGCCGTGCGGGTGCGGCGAGCAGGCGCGCGATCTCGCGGTAGCCCTCACCGCCGAGGTGGTGGACCTCGTCGAAGACCACGAGCCCGAACCGGTCACCGATGTCGTCGGCCCGGAGGTAGGCGGAGTCGTACGTCGCGACCGTGAGCGCTTCGACGTTCTGCTCGCCGCCGCCGAGTTGGCCGACCTCCACGTCGAACTCGGTTTCGCACTCGCGTCGCCACTGTTCGAGCAGATCGATGGTCGGCACGACCACGAGCGCCGCGGTGTCGAGCGTCTCGATCGCCGCGAGCCCGATCACGGTCTTCCCGCTGCCGGTCGGGAGTTCGAGACAGCCCCGGTCGCCGTTCGCGCGCCACGCGTCGAGCGCTTCCTGTTGGTAGTCCCGGAGTTCGTACGCCGACGCCACGTCGAGCGAAGGGGCGTCGAGCACGCGGTCGTCGTAGGCGACGCCACGCTCGTCGAGCGCCTCGCGGAGCGTCGCGTAGTGGACGGCGGGCGCACGCGCGGTCTTCGAACGCGGGTCGGTCTCGACGAACGGGAGATCGGGAACGTCACCCTCGATTCGAATGGTCCCGTCCTCGAACGCGAGCGTGACGGTCACGCGGTCCCTCGGTGTTCTGCGGGCTTAACGCTGGGTGATTTCTGAATCCTTTTACCCGCGTGTCGGCTGGTTTCGACCATGACCGACGACGCGGACGCGACCGAGCCGAGCGAATCGGCCGAGAGCGCGGCGGACGAGCCGACGTCAGAGGCGGGTTCGCCATCGGAATCGGCGACCGAGGGCGCGGCGGCGGGAGCGGTCGGCGAGGAGCTCGAAGCCCGCGTCGAAGACGCCTCGACCGAGGAACTCGCGCGCGAAATTGCCGGACTCCGCGACCGTGCGGCGACGGCCGAGCGCGAACTCGAAACTCAGACCGACGAGATCGACGACCTCGAATCCAAGCTCAAGCGAAAACAGGCCGACTTCCAGAACTACAAGCAGCGCACTCAGCGCCAGCAGGAGGATCTCCAAGAACGCGCGACCGAGGACCTCGTCGAGCGCCTGCTCGACGTTCGGGACAACCTCGCGCGTGCGCTCTCCGAGGACACCGACGCCGACATCCGGCCAGGCGTCGAGAGCACGCTCGCGGAGTTCGACCGGGTGCTCGCCGAGGAGAACCTCGCGACCATCGAACCCGAACCGGGCAGCGAGGTCGACCCCCAGCGCCACGAGGTCATGATGCGCATCGAGAGCGACGAACCCGAAGACACGGTCGCCGAGGTCTTCCGGCCAGGCTACGAGATGGGCGAGAAGGTACTTCGGCCCGCCCAGATCACCGTCAGCGAGTAGCGGTCGTCGACAGCGTCCCGAGTCAACTACTCTTCTTGCAGTCGCTTGCTCGGCGAGGTAGTGATCTCGACGCCAGGGCTGTAGTAGTGAACCGGTTCCCTTACTGGATCGGCGAACCCGTTCGCTCGGAAGATGGTGTTCTCGTCGATCCGTACGTTCGCGGGGTAGAGCGGCCACGGATCGTGTTCGACAGTCGAGTACCGCACCGTGCCGTCGGGGGCCTCGGTGTGAAAGCGGTAGCGCTCGGTCAGGAAGGTCGCGAGGGGGTCCGATTCCGGGTCGAACCGCTCGCCCGCGGGTTCGTAGGTGGCGGCGAACTCCACCGGCCGCGCGCCGGGGTGGAACCGACGACTCTCGAACCGACTCGTACCGCTCTCGCTTCGACGGTGGTTCATGCGGGCGTAGTAGTACGGCAGGTGGTGAAAGAGGCGTGCGCCAAGCACGCCCAGCACGCCCTCGGCGTCGAGGCTGAAGAAGTAGACGCTGGGGGTGTCCTCACAGGTGACGTAGGTTCGGAGGTTGAGTTCGGGGAGGTCGACACCGAGTCGGGTGGGAAGCCCGCGCGGGCGGACGGCCGCGTTCGTGAACGGCACCACCGAGAGCCACGCGCTCCCGTCGTAGGTGTCGACGGCGAGCGCGTCCGGCAGGTGTGCATCGACGAGGTCGGGATCGACGGGCCAGTTGGCGAAGAGAAGCTCCTGCCAGTCCATCGCGAGGGCGACGACCATGGATGTGGAAGGGGCCACGAAGGCTCGTGTGTTTCGCCGTGGACACGAGCCGAGAGCGCGTTCGGTTGATCGCCCGCCGAGCGGTCGTATTGCGGTCGGAATATAGGTCGGTGACGATCACGGCTCGCGAACCGCGAAACCGCAACCGGGGAGTACGATCAACGAGACGCGGCTGGTGACGCATCTTAGCAACTTTTAACCCGCCGAAAGCGATACGCGTACCCAACAATGGCGAGCAACAAGATCCTCGGTATCGATCTCGGCACGACGAACAGCGCCTTCGCAGTGATGGAGGGTGGCGACCCCGAAATCATTGTGAATGGCGAGGGAGATCGCACCACACCCTCCGTGGTGGCTTTCGACGACGACGAGCGACTCGTCGGCAAACCGGCGAAGAACCAGGCGATCCAGAACCCAGATCGGACCGTCGAATCGATCAAACGCTACATGGGAGAGGATCACACCGTCGAGATCGACGGCGAGGACTACACTCCGGAAGAGATCTCGGCACTGATCCTCGGCAAGATCAAACGGGACGCCGAGGAGTACCTCGGCGAGGAGATCGAGAAGGCGGTGATCACGGTGCCGGCGTACTTCTCGGACAGCCAGCGCCAGGCGACGAAGGACGCCGGCGAGATCGCGGGCTTCGAGGTCGAGCGCATCATCAACGAGCCAACAGCGGCCTCGATGGCGTACGGCCTCGACGACGAGTCCGACCAGACCGTGATGGTCTACGACCTCGGCGGCGGGACGTTCGACGTCTCGGTGCTCGATCTGGGTGGTGGGGTCTACGAGGTCGTCGCCACGAACGGTGACAACGACCTCGGCGGGGACGACTGGGACGACGCCATCGTCGACTGGCTCGCGGCGGAGTTCGAGTCAGAGCACGGGTTCGATCTTCGGGAGGACAGGCAGGCCCTCCAGCGGTTGAAGGACGCGGCCGAGGAGGCCAAGATCGAACTCTCGAACCGCAAAGAGACCACGATCAACCTCCCGTTCATCACCGCCACGGACTCGGGACCGGTCCACCTCGAAGAGGATCTCACCCGCGCGAAGTTCGAGTCCCTCACGTCGGGCCTCATCGAACGGACCGTCGAGCCAACCGAGCAGGCGCTCTCGGACGCTGACTACGACGCCGACGACATCGACGAAGTGATTCTCGTGGGTGGTTCGACTCGGATGCCACAGGTCCAAGAGCAGGTTTCGGATCTCGCCGGTCAGGACCCCCAGAAGAACGTCAACCCCGACGAGGCCGTCGCGCTCGGCGCGGCGATCCAGGGCGGCGTGCTCTCCGGGGACGTCGACGACATCGTGCTGCTCGACGTCACTCCACTCTCGCTCGGGATCGAGGTCAAAGGAGGTCTCTTCGAGCGCCTGATCGAGAAGAACACCACGATTCCCACGGAGGAATCGAAGATCTTCACCACCGCGGCGGCGAACCAGACCCAGGTCCAGGTTCGGGTCTTCCAGGGCGAGCGCGAGATCGCCGACGAGAACGAGCTGCTGGGCGAGTTCCAGCTCTCGGGGATTCCGCCCGCTCCTGCAGGGACGCCTCAGATCGAAGTGACGTTCAACATCGACGAGAACGGTATCGTGAACGTCGAGGCCGAGGATCAGGGCTCGGGCAACAAGGAGGACATCACCATCGAGGGCGGTGCGGGCCTCTCTGACGACGAGATCGACCGGATGCAGGAGGAAGCCGAGGAGTACGCCGAGGAGGACGAGCAGCGGCGCGAGCGCATCGAGGCCCGCAACGAGGCCGAGAGCGCCGTCCAGCGCGCGAACTCGCTCCTCGAAGAGAACGAGGAGGAGGTCGACGACGATCTCCGCGCCGACATCGAGGACGCGATCGGCGACGTCGAAGCAGTTCTGGAGGACGAGGACGCCACGACCGAGGAGCTCCAGGACGCAACCGAGGAGCTCTCGACCGAGCTTCAGGAGATCGGCAAGCAGATGTACCAGCAACAGGAGGCCGCCCAGCAGGCTGCGGGCGGAGCCGGCGGCGCGGGTGCCGGCCCTGGCGGTGCGGCGGGCGGGCCCGGCGGCGCGGGCCCCGGAGGAATGGGTGACATGGGCGGCGACGGCGCGGCCGACGACGACGAGGAGTACGTCGACGCCGACTTCGAGGATGTGGACGAAAACGACGAAGACGAGGAATCGTCTTCCTGACGGGACTCGCGCGACGAGCACATAGTTACATCAACACCTCCTTATCGGTGCGGCTCCGTACTGGAGTCGTATGGCCACGATCCGCCAGCTGGTGCTGGACGTTCTCAAACCCCACGAGCCGACGATGCTCTCGATCGCCCAGGAGATCGCCGACACCGACGGCGTCGATGGGGTGAACGCCATTCTCATCGAGATGGACGAGGAGGTTCGCAACATCAAGTTCACCGTCGAGGGCGATGACATCGATTACGACGAGGTGACGGCGGTGATCGAGGATACGGGCGCGACGGTTCACTCGGTCGATCAGGTCGCCTGCGGTGAGCGCATCGTCGAGGACGCCCCGACGCCTCAGGACTGATGAGTGCGGACTCGGGGTCGCTGCGCGAGCGGATCGGAACCGACGTGATCGGCCCGATCGCCAGGCGGTATTTCGTCTCGAACGGGTTCGACGGCGCGCTCACCGGAGTCGGCGTCACGGTCGGCGCATACCTCTCGGGGATCGACGACGGGCTCACCGTCATCAGTCTCGGCCTCGGTGCGGCCGTCGGCCTCACCACCTCCGGAGTCTGGAGCGTCTGGGAGATCGAACGGGCGGAGATGCGCGCCGAGATCCAAGAAACCGAAGAGGCGATGCTCACCAATCTGAGTGACACGCAGGTCGAGCGTGACAAGATGAGCAACCAGGTCGTCAACGCGCTGATGAGCGGTCTCGGCCCGCTGCTCGGGCTCGTGGTGCCGCTCACCCCGTTCCTGTTCGAGGGGGCGGTGTTCACGCTGTTCGAGGCGACGCTGGTCTCGGTCGGGATCGCG
This sequence comes from Halococcus agarilyticus, assembly GCF_000334895.1. NCBI lineage: Archaea > Methanobacteriati > Methanobacteriota > Halobacteria > Halobacteriales > Halococcaceae > Halococcus > Halococcus agarilyticus. The sequence continues at coordinate 132,197 of NZ_BAFM01000001.1, forward strand.
GTCGGCGTGTTGTTCGCCTTCGGCGCGTACATGGCTTCGATCTCGCGCCAGCGGTGGTACGTCGCCGGCATTCGCATGGGGCTTGCCGGGATCGTCGTCGCGGTTCTCAACGTCTTTCTGCCGGGATAGCTGTAAAATCCCGTTCCGACTGTTGGTTGGTGGGGGTTGGCAGCCATGGTATCAGTAGCCGATTCGTCGACAACGAATCACGGTGCAAATGAGAGACCGCAGACCACACACCTCCCCAACCGACTCCTTCGCCTCACCTCGTTCGGCTCAGTCATCCCTCGCACGGTGTCCGCGCGCGCCACCGCCTTCGGCAATGAACGGATTTCGGCCCACAGTCGTTACTCCACCTCGTGGAGGCGCTCGCCCCGGTGGAGCCGAGTTGCGATCGAAAAGGTCTGCTCGTTCGAGCGCCGGGTCGGGAAGTGCGCGGCCATGTAGCGCGCACACGCCATCAGCGCCATCCGCTGTTCGTCCGCGTCGTCGACGACCTCGAACCGGCCGAACGCGCCTTCGACGTTCTGGAGGGTGTGGAAGTTCGCGTCCTCGCGGAGCAGTCCCCGACCGAGCGTGCGCTTCAGGTCGTCGGGATCGCCGCCGGCGTCGAAGTGCTCGCTCACGAGCGCCGCCGCCTGGTTGACCTGTCCCTGCTCGTCGAACGCGTCGAGCAGATCGGCGCGAACGTCGGCGGGATCGCGATCGGACTCGTCGGGATCGGGCACCGGCGCGCGCGGCGAGTTGAGGAACCGATCGAGGTAGACGCTCATCGCGCCGTCGAAACACGCCCGGTAGAGTTCGGTCGCGTCGGTCTTCCGGGTCGCGCGGTGGACCGCGTTCGCGTAGGTGAACGTGTGGTGGACGGTGTTCCAGTCGTTGAACTCGTTGTTCGTGGCGAACCACAGCACCCGTCGCGTGGCCGCGCGCGCGACCGCGTCCGCGAGCTGCCTGGTCGTCGCGCCCGCCTTGATCGCGTCGGTCAGCGCGTCGATGATCGCCTCGGCGTCCTCCGAAAGCAGCGTCTCGACGAACTCCTCGGGGCGCTTCCAGTCTTTCCCCTCGCCGGCCGCCACGAGGTCGGGCAGGAGATCGTTCGCGTCGGCGCAGAGACTGGCGATGTCGACGGGCTGTCGCCACGACGAGAGCTCCTCCGAGCGGGTGGCGTCGGTGATCTGGGCGACCGTCGAGGCGAGTGCGGCGTCGGCGTGCTCCTCCCAGCCGAGATGTCGAGTGGTCTCGAACGCGGTGTTGATGAAATCCAGCGTGTGGCCGGCGTTCATGTAGCGGTGATCGGTCGCGGCGGTGAACACGATTTCCGCGACGTCCTCGGGCGGGAGGGAGTCGATCGCGGTGAGCAGACACCGCTCCGCGCCGTCGGTGTCGCGCACCTCGCAGGTGTTCCGGAACCACGACTTGAGCCGCGACTTCGAGAGGTCCCGGTTGTCGAAGGCGTACTGCTGGAAGCGAGGCGGTTCGCCCGCGGAGTCGTCGGCGACCTCGCGGACCCCCATGAACATCGCGCGGCGCTTGTCGCGGCCGCCGACGTGGCCGTGGAGGTTCGCCATGCAGCCGAGCGTGGTGAGGCCGCGACCCCACCCCATCGCGCGGTACCTGGTGCCGAAGTTGACCGCCGTTTCGAGCGGCGTGTAGAACCCCTCGCCCTCCTCGTCCAAGCCGATGACCGACTTCGCCATCACGAGCGAGATGTTCTCCTGGAGACCGTCGGCGAGCCGGTTGCGCCGCCGGGTCGCGGGTGGCACGTCGGGTTCGGGGTCGGGATCGAGATACACCTCACCCTCCCGCACGTCGGTCGGGAAGGTCTGGACGTCGTCGGCGAAGAGGTCGAACGTGTCGCCCTCCTCCAGCTCGAAGCGCGCGTGGTGCCAGTGACACGTCAGAATGCCGTCCTCGACGGTGCCGCGAGTGAGCGGGAACCCCATGTGCGGACACCGGTTGTCGACGGCGTAGACCTCGCCCTCGTGGTGGAAGAGTGCGATCGGTCGGCCGTCGTTGCTCACGACCTGCCGACCCTCGTCTTCGAGATCCGACAGCGATGCGACCTGGACGTACTCCGTGTCTTCGACCGCCATGTGCGTGCGTTGGTGGCATACCTACAAAACGGTTCGCTGAAACGACTTTTTGTTGTTCGATTGGTGTTTGTGAACGACGACGCTGACGATCTATGAAGGGTGATATCTACCAGCGTTGCGGTGCTGAGCGGTGGCGGCCCTGGCGTCTCGGCGAACGAAGTGAGCCGAGGCTTAGGGGAGCGAAGCTCGCCTGGTGGATGAAGGGCGAGCGACCGGAGGTCCCGCGGACCATGCGAACGGGCGCGAAGCGCCCGTGAGCAGACGAGGCGAGCGAGAGCACGGAAGAGCGAAGCTCTTCCGGAGGGAGCGAGGGCTTCTACGATGCAGTTGCGGGAAGCGCCGGCAGTCCTACCGCGAGCGACCGTGGGGAGCGAGCGGGCGTTTTCAGTGCAGGTTTTTGCGAGGAGGGTGCGCGAGCGGTGCGAGGCGCGAACAAAGTAAGCGTGGTTCGAGACGCCTTCGGCGTCTCGTCATCACGAGAGAGCTTCGCTCTCTCGAACGACCTCGTTGCGAACGGGGAGCGAATGCGACCCGTGAGCGCAGCGAGCGCACCCGACGAAGTAAAAAAAAGTGCATCGTAATGTTCAGTACGCGCCAGTCGGTAGGCCTGGTATGAGCGAGACCGACGCCGACGAGCCGGTGAGCCGACGTGGGTTCCTCCGGACGGCAGCGGGGACGGCGGCCGTCGCGGGCGCGAGCGGGACGGCGGCAGCCCAGGAGGGTGAGGGCGGTGGCGGCGGGGCCACGGAAGTCACCGTCGGGCCAGGCGGCAGCCTCACGTTCGACCCCGAAACGGCGACGATCGCGCCCGGGTCGGCGGTGAAGTTCGTCTGGGATTCGGGCGGCCACAACGTCAACCCCGACGACGGCGACTGGGGTCACCAGCCGATCGAGGATTCGGGTTTCAGCTTCACGACGCCGCCGTTCGAGGAGACCGGCTCGTTCGGCTACGTCTGTGACCCCCACGAGCCCGCCGGCATGATCGGCACCATCGAGGTCAGCGAGGGTGGTGGCGGTGGCGGCTCCTCCGAGCCCGCGGTGCCGAACAGCGCGAAGACCCTCGGCATCGCCGCGATGAGCTTCATGCTGTCGACGCTCGGTCTCGCCTACGTCTTCATGAAGTACGGTGGCGACTACGAGAACACGAGCGAGGAGTAGCGTTGCCGGAACCGAGCCTGTGTCGTCCCCGCTCCGTGGTCAACGATACCGACCTCACGGCTCGTCCATCGTCGCGAGGGTTCGTGCGACCACACGATTGAACTGGACCGGACCGCAAACGGAGGCCGATGGAGATCCTTTCCCGATTCCGACAGCCGGAACACGTCGGCGAGAACCGCTGCACTCCGTGTACGGTGGTCAACGTCGGGATCGCGGTCGTCGCGTGTGGCGTTCTCGGACTCTGGACCGGGGGCGTCGGCGCGATGGCGTTCGCGGCCTGTCTCGCCGTCATCTACCTCCGTGGGTATCTCGTCCCCGGCACGCCGACACTAACGAAGCGCTATCTCCCCGATCGCGTGCTTCGGCGGTTCGGGAAGGCACCGGCCCGCTCGTCGACCTCCGAGGCGTTCTCCCCCGAGGAGCTCCTGATGGACGCCGACGTGATCGGCCCGTGCGAGCACGCGGATGACCTCTGTCTCCAGCCCGACTTTCGAACCGCGTGGCGCGACCGGATCGAGGTCGTTCGGGAACGCGACCCGGGAGCGACACACCTCGAACGCGCGATCGACGACCCCGGTGACGACCTGACGTTCGAGACGGTCGACGGCAACGTCGTCGCGATCCACGACAACGCGACCGTCGGCCAGTGGAGCTCCGCAGCCGCGATCGTCGCCGACGTGGCCGCGACCGACGTCCTTCCGGCGTCGGTGTCGTCGTGGGGAACACTGACGCCCGTCGAGCGGCTTCAGCTCCTCGGTAGTCTCCGGCTGTTCCTCGAAACCTGCCCGGCGTGTGACGGCTCCGTGGCACTCGGCGAGGAAGTCGTCGACTCGTGCTGTCGGTCGTACGATGTCGTCAGCGCTGTCTGTCGTGGCTGCGACGCTCGCGTGTTCGAGATCGAGTGGACCTGACGACGATCCACCCGTTGCGAAGCGACACAACGATCCTCCGCGATATAGTCCCGCGCAGATTCGAACTGCGGTCAATGGCTCCAAAGGCCATTATGATTGGCCACTACACCACGGGACTCCTCGCTTCACTCGTCGTCCCGCGTACCTCGAAAACCCTTCGGGTTTTCTCACCACCACGGGACTGCACTCGCTGCGCTCGTTTGTCCCGTGAGTCTCGCCTCATGGTTCGAAAGACGCGAAGCGCCTTTCGTCATCTCGGAGCGGCTTCGCCGCTCCGACGAGCCATCGAAGTGCCGAAGGCACTTCGAGATCACGAAACGGCGAAGCCGTTTCGAAGACTACGTTCGACGAGACACCACGGGACTTCGTTTCGGAGTATCGCCGGACCACACTTGAACGCTTCGAGACCACCCCTTTTCCGCCAGGCGATCCGAAACGCCGTCGACGTGGACGACGAACGGAGCGCGCCGCCGGAGCCACCGACCAGGCTGGCCGACGGAGCGCTCGCCGCAGCCGTCCTCGTCCTCGCGGTCGCAGTCATCCGGATCACGCGGATCGACGTCTCGCCGTCGGCGATTCTGCTCGGTGCTGGCTCGACCGTGGGGTTCGAACTGCTCGCCGGTCGCGATCCCGAACGCGTCCGACGGGTCTGGGCACGGCGAGGCGTCAGAGCCGCGGTCGTCGGGGTCGCACTCGCTCTCGGTGTGCTCGCCGTCGTCGTGCGCGCTGCGTGGTTCGTCGTCGCTGGCGCAGGCGCGCTCGGCTGCTACCTGATCGTGCTCGCGCTCGTCGCGTGGGGGATCGTTCCGCCGCCGGAGTCGTGGACCGACGGGCCCTGACGGTGCGCTCGATCGCGTCCGCGGGGTCAGTCCGCCGCGCCTGGTTCGGCGTCGAGCAGCGCACAGACGTCCTCGTCCGGGGCGAAGCAGTCGGGACACTGTGGCTCGCGATCGATGATGGTGTCGAGGCGCTCGGCCACAGTTTCATCGATCACGCTTTCGAGCTGGCCGGCTTCGGCGCGGAACTCCTCGACGCCGAGCACCTCCACCAGGAACCGCTCGATGATGCAGTACGTCTGGAGCGAGTCACGCGCGCGTTCGATCCCCTCGTCGGTGAGCGTGACACCCTTGTACTTCTCGTGGTCGGCGAGCCCGCGGGATTCGAGCTTCCCGATCATCTCGTTGGCGCTCGCGGGGCTCACGTCGAGAGTGTCGGCCAATCTACCTGTGGCCGCCGGGCCGTTCTCGACCTGCTGGACGAGGTAGATCGCCTTCAGGTACTGCTCGGCCGTGTTCACGGCGACCACTCCCCGTGGCCGCCGTGAGTAGCGTGGGACTCCTGCGGAGTCCCACGGACCATTCGAGCGGGCGTTGCCCGCTCGAAGACAGGGAGCGCCCGAAGTGTACGATCGTGCTCATCGTCGTTCCCCTCCCGGTCGGTCGATGAGATGACCCGGCTCATTCGCGATCCTCCATGAGTTTCGTGACTTCCTCCGCCCCCTCGGCTTCCTCCTCGCGGATCGCCGACAGCGTCCCGACGAGCCGCTCGCGCTCGATCCCGAACTCACCGGTGCTCGCCTCGATCGCGGCGACGAGATCGTCGTAGAATTTATAAGCAGTTTCCTCGTTCGCGAGCTGGTCGTAGAGCACGCCGTCGGTGTCCCGATCGCGCTCGTAGTGGTCGGCGACGAGCGGCTCGATCTGCTCGAAGGGGATCTGTTCGGCGTCGAGTTCGTCGATCAGCGCCGCGAGCCGGTCGCGGTGCTCGGCGGACTCCTCGGCGGCGTGTTCCAGTAGCGCCTCGATCTCGGGGTCGAGATCCGCCTCGAACGACTGGGCGTGCTGGTGGGCGCGCGCTTCGACGACCTCCTCCAGCACGACCCCGATCTGGAGGAGACGGGCGAGCTGGTGGTCCGAGGCCACCGGCTGGCTCACGCTCACGGCAACCACCTAAAAAGAACGCGCTCGAAAACCGATGCCTCGTGGACGTCCATACCCTGGTTCGCGGACGGAAGGACTTAAGCGATTACTCCCGCAGCCGCTCGGCCACGAGATCGGAGAGGTCGTCGCGGAACTCCTCGACCGCGATCTCCTCCAAGACTGGGACGAAGAAGCCCTCGACGAGCATGTTCCGTGCCATGCGTGGCGACACCCCGCGCGAGGTCATGTAGAACAGGTCCTGCTGGTCGACCTGGCCCACGGTGGCGGAGTGGCTCGCCTCGGTGTCGTGGTTGTTGATGATGAGCTTCGGTGAGGCGTCGGCCTCCGATTCGTCGCTCAGCATCAGGGTGTTCTCGCGCTGGTACGAGGAGGTGTCCCACGCGTCCGAGCCGACGTCCTGAACGCCCTCGTAGACCGATCGGGCGTCGTCGTCGAGCACGCCGCGGGTCACGAGGTCGGCGGTCGTGTGCTCGGCCTCGTGCCAGACCCGCGCGGCGACGTCGAAGTGCTGGTCGTTGTGACCGAAGAAGGCTCCGACGATCTGGGACTCCGACCCCTCGCCCTGGAGATGGGTCTCGACCGAGGACTTCGTGAGCCGCGAGCCGACGTTCCCCTCGATCCAGTTGATCGTGGCGTGGCTGTCGGCGTGACCGCGCTTGAGGGTGTAGGTGTACGTCTCCTCGTCGACGTTCTGGAGCGAGCCGTACTGGACGTTCGAGTTCTCGCCCGCATCGATCTCGACGAGCCCGCTGTAGTAGCGCTCGCCGTCGACCTCGTCACCAGTCGTCTGTCGTTCGAGGATCGTCACCGAACTCGATTTCTCGGTGACGACGAGGGTGTAGTTGAACAGCGACTGGGAGTTCATCCGGGTCCGAACGGTGACGTCCTCGGCGTCGACGCCTTCGGGGACGTAGACGACTGTGCCGGTGCTGAAGAGCGCGGTCGAGAGCGCCGTGAGGTAGTTCTCCTCGGGGTCGACGACCGAGCCGAAGCCCTCGCGGACGAGCTCCTCGCGCTCGTCGAGCGCTTCCGCGATCGACATGACCTCGACCTCCTCGGGACCGACCTGGTCCTTCTCCTCGGCCGCATTGAGGGGATCGACGAACCCCGCGAAATCGAGGTCGTAGAGGTTCGTCCAGTTGCGTCCTGGAGTTCTGATGACGTCGGGCATCTCTAGCCCTTCGAGCGCGTCGAGCGCGTCGAGACGTGTCTCCAGCAGCCACTCGGGTTCGTCGAGTCCCTCGGAAATCTGCTTGACCTGCTCCTCGGTGAGGTTTGCGTGTACCTGTGTACTCATTGCGATAGTCCGGTGGGGAGCTTACCCGAGGCTCCCTTCCATTTCGAGTTCGATCAGCCGGTTGAGCTCGACCGCGTACTCGATGGGTAGTTCTTCGGTGATCGGCTCGATGAACCCGGCGACGATCATCTGCTTCGCGTCGTCGTCGTCGAGGCCCCGGCTCTGGAGGTAGAAGACGTCCTCGTCGCCGATCTTCCCCACAGTAGCCTCGTGGGCGACGTCGACCTTCGACTCCTCGATCTCCATGTACGGCATCGTGTCGGAGGTCGACTCGTTGTCGAACATCAGCGCGTCGCACTCGACGCTCGTCGAGGAGTTCTCCGCGCCGTCGGAGATGTGGACCAGGCCACGGTAGTTCGTGCGCCCGCCGTCCTTGCTGATGCTCTTGGATTCGATCGTGCTCTTGGTGTCGGGCGCGTTGTGGTAGACCTTCGCGCCGGTGTCGATGTTCTGGCCCTCGCCCGCAAAGGCGATCGTGATGTGGTTGTCCGTCGCACCACGACCCTTCAGGATGGTCGAGGGGTAGAGCATCGTGGCCTTCGAGCCCATCGAGCCCGAGATCCACTCCATCGTGCCCTCGCGCTCGCAGATCGCGCGCTTGGTGTTCAGGTTGTAGGTGTTCTTCGACCAGTTTTGGACGGTGGAGTACTGGACGTGGGCGTTCTCGCCGACGAACACTTCGACGCCGCCGGAGTGAAGGTTGAACTCGCTGTACTGTGGGGCCGAACAGCCCTCGATGTAGTGGACCTCCGAGTTCTCCTCGGCGATGATGAGGGTGTGCTCGAACTGGCCCATCCCCTCCGAGTTCATCCGGAAGTACGCCTGGATCGGCATCTCGACCGTGACGTCCTCGGGGACGTAGACGAACGAGCCACCCGACCAGATCGCGCCGTGGAGCGCCGCGAACTTGTTGTCGCTCGCCGGGACACAGTTCGTCATGAAGTGCTCCTTGACGAGTTCTTCGTGCTCCTGGACCGCCTTGTCCATGTCACAGAAGACGACGCCCTTCTCCTCCCAGCGCTCCTGCATGTTCTGGTAGACGATCTCGGACTCGTACTGTGCGCCTACCCCGGAGAGGGCGTTCTTCTCGGCCTCGGGGATGCCCAGCTTGTCGAAGGTGTCCTGGATCTCCTCGGGGAGGTCGGTCCAGTCGTCGACGCCGCCCCGGGTGTCGATATCGGGCCGGATGTACGGCACGATCTGGCCGATGTCGACCTCCGAGAGGTCGGGCTGGCCCGGCCAGTCGGTCGGCATCGGCATCGCGTGGAACTGCCGGAGCGCGCGCAGGCGGCGCTCCAACATCCACTCGGGTTCGTCCTTGTCCTCGGAGATCAGGCGGATGGTCTCTTCGTCGAGATCGCCCTTTTCAGCCCGGAACGCCGAACTCTCCTCCTTCTTGAACTCGAAGCGAGCTTCCGAATCGGTCTCGCGCAGGTGGTCTTGGTCGGAACTCATGATGTGTGTTGTGTAGTGGTCGAAGCCTTATCAGGCTGTCTCGTAGGCTTCCTCACGGACCCAGTCGTACCCCTCGTCCTCGAGCTGGTGGGCCAGCTCCGCGCCGCCGCTTTTGGCGATCTTGCCGTCGAGCATCACGTGGACGTGATCGGGCTCGACGTAGTCGAGGATCCGCTGGTAGTGGGTGATCTGGAGGATGCCCGCGCCCTGTTCGTCCCGCAGCGCGTTGATCCCGTTCGAGACGTCCTGCAGCCGGTCGATGTCGAGCCCGGAGTCGATCTCGTCGAGCACCGCGATCGACGGTTCGAGGATCGCGGCCTGGAGCACCTCGTTTTGCTTCTTCTCGCCGCCCGAGAAGCCCGCGTTGAGGTAACGCTGGGCGAACTCCGTGTCCATGTCGAGCTGGTCCATCTTCTCGGCCATGATTTCCTGGAACTCCGCGACGCCGACGTCGCCCTCCTCGACGTCGCCCTCCATCGGCGAGGTGTCGTAGCCCGCGTCCTCGTCGTCCGCGTCGGCCTCTGCCTCCTCGCCTTCGTCGTCCTCGAAGAGCTCCTCGCGCTCTTCGAGCTTCGCGTTCAGGGCGGTGCGGAGGAAGTTCACCATCGTGACGCCCTCGATCTCGGCGGGGTACTGGAAGCCGAGGAAGACGCCGAGCGCCGCGCGCTCGTTGGGTTCGAGATCGAGGAGGTTCACCGTTCGCATGTCCTCGGGGATCTCGATGTCCTCGAACTCCTCTTCGTCGAGATGGACGAGCACCTCGCCGTCGGTGACCTCGTAGGCGGGGTGGCCGGCGATGACCTTCGCGGTCGTCGACTTCCCAGACCCGTTCGGTCCCATCAGTGCGTGGATCTCACCCGATCGAACTTCGAGATCGACCCCGTCGAGGATCTTCTCGCCGCCCTCCGCGACCTGTGCGTGGAGGTTCCGCAGCTCTAAGCGTGCCATGGTCCTATCGTCCGTTGGTTGGCGCGTCGACCTGATAATGGTTTTCATTCACCGGTAACGATTTTCGATGGAGGAAATTATGTTTGTCGCGAGCCAAAGCCGCGCGGGCCAGGTCGGCTGGAGGGGAATCGCACTTCGTGCAGCGCTGCGCGGTAGCGGTTGGCGATGTAGTCGCGGAGGCGGAGCAGTGGCGGTGTGGAGCGGGAGGAAGCCACGCGGCCGCGTTTATCGCGGCCGCACGGGGAGGGACGGGGACTTCAGCGCGTGCCGCCACGAGGCGCTACGCGCCTCGGCCCGTGAGCAGACGCGACAGCGCGGGTCGCGCAATGCGGTCCTGGTGTCCTGCCGAACGAAGTGAGGCAGGGCTCGGGAGAGCGAAGCTCTCCCGGCGGACATGAAAAGGGCGAGGAACCGCCGCCAGGCGTCCGGCCGAGCGCAAGCGAGGCCGGATGCGCGGGCCGGTGGCCCGCGCAGTTCCGAGGGCTTTCAGGCGAAGGTTTTGGTCACGTCGCCGGTCGCCTCCTCGTCGGCTTCGATCTTCGCCCACGCCTCGTCGAAGTCGGTCATCCGGACCTCGGTGCGCTCGTCGCGGATGGCGAACATCCCGGCCTCGGTGCAGACGGCCTTGATGTCCGCGCCGCTCGCGTCGGCGGCGTCGGCCGCGAGCTGCGAGAACTCGACGTCGTCGGCGAGGTTCATCTCCTGGGTGTGGATCGCGAAGATCTTCTCGCGGCCCTCGGCGTCGGGTTTGGGGACCTCGATGAGCCGGTCGAACCGACCAGGCCGGAGGATCGCGCGATCGAGCATGTCGAAGCGGTTGGTGGCGGCGATGATCCGAACCTCGCCGCGCTCCTCGAACCCGTCCATCTCGCTGAGGAGCTGCATCATCGTCCGTTGGACCTCGGCGTCGCCCGATGTCTTCGAGTCCGTTCTCTTGGAGGCGATCGCGTCGATCTCGTCGATGAAGATCACCGCGGGCTCGTGCTCGCGGGCGACCTCGAAGAGATCCCGGACGAGCTTCGCACCCTCGCCGATGAACTTGTGGACGAGCTCCGAGCCCGCCATCTTGATGAACGTCGCGTCGGTCTGGTTCGCGACCGCCTTCGCGAGCATCGTCTTGCCCGTTCCGGGCGGCCCGTGGAGCAGCACACCCGATGGGGGCTGGATCCCGACGTCGTCGAACATCTCGGGGCTCTTCAGGGGGAGCTCGACGGTCTCGCGCACCTCGTTCATCTGTTCGGCGAGCCCGCCGATGTCGTCGTACACGACCCCGGGGCTCTCCTCGACCTCCATCACGCGTGCCCGGACGTCGGTCTCGTCCGAGAGGTCGGTCACCACGGAGAGGGAGTTGTTGACCGCGACCCGCGAGCCCGGTTCGAGCTTCTCGCGGAGCTCGTCGGTGACCTCGGTGAGCGCCTCCTGGTTGTTGCCGTGCTGTTTGATGATGACGCCGTCCTCGGCGACTTCTTGGACCGTGGCGACGAACAGCGGCGACTGCTTCAGCTTCTTGTTCTCGTGGTTGAGGCGTTCGAGTTTCTGCTGGAACTTGTTGTTCTCGGCGTTCGCGTCGAGCAGCTTGTCGCGCATCTCCTCGTTCTGGGCGTCGAGGATGTCGATGCGCTCTTCGAGCGAATCGATCTTCTCCTGGTGTGAGGCGTCGGTATCGTACGGTTGCTCCACGTCGTCCACCGTATCGGTCATTGCCAGCGATAGGGCGCTGGTTCATAAGAGACTTCGGGTCGCGCCGATCGCTCGCTGTCTCATAGGGATTGTTGTGAGTCATTTCGGTATGCCGCCGACCCGTGTCGGCGGCTACCGGTAAACAGTCACAACAATCCCTCTCAGTAGGCGATCAGCGCTCGCTTGCCGGTGTTCATTCTGGGACGACCATCAGCTGGGTGTCATAAAGCCACAGCGTTATAACTTTCACGAGGGATACAACGCGATATACATGAGTCCCCTCCTGCCGGCCGTTCTCGAAGCATCATCACGGCCTCGCTTCGTCCGTTTCCAGCGGCCGACACGTAGCGATGTCGTGGGTCGATCGTATCGATTCTCGGGTATGCAACTGAACTGCACATAACCGATCATGCGCTTGGCTCATCTCGCCGACATCCACATCGGACACCGCCAGTACGGACTCGACAAACGAGAGGACGACATGATCGCGACGCTTCGCCACACTCTCGGCGAAATCGGTGACAGCGACGTCGACGCCGTTCTCCTGCCGGGTGATCTGTTCCATTCCCGGGACCTCCGTCCGAAGAACCTCGACAGGGTCGAAGACGCCCTCCGAGAGTGCGTTCCCGACGATGTTCGTGTGCTCGTCTCGCGCGGAAACCACGACGAGAACCTCTCGCCACGGGACGTCACATGGCTCAGCTATCTCCACCGCCGTGGTCACATCGTTCTGCTCGAAGCCGATCTCGGCGGCGACACCGCAGCGGGGTTCGATCCGTTCGATCCCGACGAACCGGGCGAACACGCCGAATTCGTCGATCTCCCTGACGCCGACGTGGGCGGCCCGGTTCGCGTCTTCGGCCTGCAGTGGCGTGGTGCGCGGACGGCGGACGCGCTCGAACGGGTTGCCCGTGAAATCCGTGCGACGAACGACAAACATGGTGAGCCGGCGTACACTGCTCTACTCGGGCACTTCGGTATGGAAGACGAGGTACCCGCACTCGGCGGCACGATCACCCACACCGACCTTCGGGAGGTCCGGGAGGTCGTCGACTATCTCGCGCTCGGCCACATTCACAAACGCTACGAGGCCGCCGGCTGGATCCACAACCCGGGTTCGCCCGAGGCACACGACACCCAGGAAGGCCGTGACGACTGGGAACACGGCTACTACCTCGTGGAACTCGAACCCGACACGAACGCCGATGGTCCGGGGGCACTGGCTCACGACCCGACCCATCACGCGTCGAAGCGTCGGGCCTACCACCCGATCGAGTTCGACGTCACCCCGTACGACTCGCCAGGCAATCTCGAAGCGGCGTTCCACGAACACGTTCGCGAGGAGCGCGACGCTATCGAGACACGCTGCGAACGGGACGTCCACACCGGAAGGGGTGGGAGTCGGCGACCACCGCTCGTCGATCTTCGATTCACGGGGACGCTCCAGTTCTCCCGATCCGATCTCCGGACGGGCGAACTCTCCGCACGAACGAAAGAGGCGTGTGAGGCACTCCACGTCCAGACCACGGTCGGCGTTCGGACGGCGGACGTCGAGGCGTTGCTCGCCGAACTCGAAGACGACGGCGCGTTCGTCGACGGCAGACTCGACACCTCAGTGCTCGAACGCCAGGTCTTCGAGACCATCGCCACCGAATCGGAGTACGGCGACCGCGCCGACGACGTCGCGGACGTCCTCGAACGCGCCCACGCGATGGCCCAAGACGGCGAGAACCCGACGGACGTCGCCGATACCGTGAGCGAGCGTCGCCGGGAACTGTTCCCCGAGATGGCCGACGACGTCACTATCGACGTTCCCGAGGATCCCCTCACGGACGAAACCGACGACGCCCGAGACACCGCCGCGACCGACGACGGTGCGAACGAGACAACCGTCTCGGACGCCACGACGACGGCAGGACTCGGCGAGTTCGCGAGTCCCGATGGGGGTGACGCCGAGTGAGGATCACTTCCGTCGCGCTCGAAGACATCAAGTCCTACGAGGATCGAACGGAGATCCCGCTGGCCGGCGGCGTGACGGCGATCCTTGGCGAAAACGGTGCGGGGAAATCCACCGTTCAGGAGGCCATCGGTTATGCACTGTTCGACTCGCTCCCGTTCACCACGAAGGATTTCGTTCGTGAGGGGGCTTCCTCGGGCAAGGTCGAAGTGACCTTCGAGCAGGAAACCACCGACGGCACCGAAACCTATCGCGTGACGCGCCACGCGGGACGATCGAAGTACGAGGTCGCTCGTCAGGACGGCGACACCTGGCTCGATCAGGAGATCGACAGCAAGGCGTCGCTCGTCGAGTGGCTCTGCGCCCGATTCGGTCTCGCTGACGGCGACGAGCTCTCGGATCTCTGGGAGTCGTGTATCGGCGTTCCGCAGACACGATTCCTGGCCGACTTCGCACAGACCGCCCGCGGTCGCAAGGCGACGTTCGACGCACTCCTCGACATCGACGCCTACGAGGAGTCGTTCGGCGGCACGCTGAAGGACGCTCCCGATGCCATCGAGGCCGAGCGAGCGTCCGTTCGCGAGGACGTCCGGGAGCTGACCGGCGAGGTCCAGGCGCTACCCGAGCGACGAGCGAAGGTCGCGGAGCTCGCCGAAGAGATTTCGTCGCTCGAAACCGCCATCGAGGAGACCGAGCAGGAACTTCGAGATGCGGAGGAGCGCTACGATGAACTCGCGGCGGTCGAAGACCGCATCGATGACCTCGAAGGCGAGCTGCAAGCGGCGGAGAACGACATCGAGTCCACAACGGCCGCGCTCGAAACCGCGCGCAAGGAACTCGGGCGTGCGCAGGCGGCAGCACAGCAGTGCGAAGCGGCGAGGGAGGGCCACGAGCGATACCTCGACGCCGAGGAACGCGAGGAGTCGCTCGAAGAACGCGAGGCTACCCGCGACGAACTCCGCGAGCGAAAGCGCGAGCGGGAGGGCGAGATCCAGCGACTCGAAGAGAGGGTGGACGGGCTGGAAGCGGACGTCGAGAAGCACAAATCGGCAGCGGCGACGATGGAGGAACTGGCGGACGCGAAGGAACGCCACGACGAGGTCGACGAACGCATTCGAGAGGGCGAGCAGACGAAGACGACCATCGAGACGCTCGACGAGACCATCGACGAACTGGCCGAGGAGATCGACACCACCGTGGGCGAGATCGTCGAGAACCGTCGGATGATCTGTCGGATCGAGGAAGAGCGCGAGAACGCACCCGATCTCGGGGAGCTGGAGTCTCAGGTCGGCGACGCGAAAGCCGAACGCACGGCGCTCGCCACCGAACGCGACCGGCTTCGCGAACAACTCGAACGACTTCGCGACGCCGACGCGGACGCGGCGTGTCCGACGTGTGGGCAGCCGCTCGCCGCCGAGCACCGCGAGGAAACCATCGCCGAGCGCGAGGCGCGGCTGGACGAGATCGACGACGAACGCGCGACCCTCGCGGAGCGGATCGAAACGCTCGAAGAGCGCCTCGACGCAGCGAAAGCGGTTCAGGAGCGGGTCACCACCCTCTCCCTCCGATACGAACAGCGCGACGATCTCGCGGAAGAACTACAGGAGCTGAAAGACGAGCGCGAGGACGCGATCGAGCGACGAGACGCGCTCGAAGCCGAGGTCCCCGATCTGGTGGAGCTGCGCGAAACCCGTGCGGAGTTGGCCGACGCCCGCGAGACGTACGTCCAGGCGATGACTAGGGCGGCGGACACCGCCGACGCCGAGGCGGAGCTGGAGACCGTCCAGGAGACGCTCGCCGACGAACGGGACGCACTTGCCGATCTCGAAGACGAACTGCGTGCTTACGGAGATCTCGACGAGAAACTCGCCGAGGTCAGGGAGACGTTGCGCGAGACCGAGGCGGACCACGAAACGTTCGTCCAGCACCGCCAGCAGGCCGCGGAGGTCGAGGAGCGTACGGAGACCGTTGAGGAACTGGAGGCCGAACTCGACGCCGCCGAGGCGACGCGCGACGAACACGCCACGGCGCTGTCGTCGACGCGTGATGAGTTCGATCCCGAGGAGTACGCCGAACTCGACGAGCGCATCACGGAGCTGACCGAGGAGGTCGGCGGCTATCGACAGCGAAAGGAAGCTCGCGAGGCCGACCACGAGGAAGCTGCAGCGGCAGTCGAGCGTCTGGAAGGCAAGCTGGCGGAGCGATCCGAGAAAGTCGAGCGCCTGAAAGAACTCGCCGCCGATCACCGGTTCGCGACGTGGGTCCGCGAGAACGTCCGTGCGGCGGGACCGAAGATGCGCGAGGTCATCACGAGCCGGATCGGCGAGCGCGCCAACCAGCTCTTTCGGACGATCCGCGGACGGGCTGCCGAAACCCTGGAGTGGACCAGCGATTACGAGATCGTCGTCGTCGATGCCGACGTGCGCAAGTCCTTCGACACGCTCTCTGGCGGCGAGAAGATGGCCGCCGCGCTCGCGGTCCGGCTGGCGATCTTAGAACAGCTCTCGTCCATCGGGATCGCCTTCCTCGACGAACCCACCGCGAACCTCGACGCCCAGAAGAAAGCGAACCTCGTCGAGCAGTTGAATCAACTGGAGGCGTTCGATCAACTGGCCGTGATCAGTCACGATACGGCTTTCGAGACCATGACCGATTACGCCGTCACCGTGACGAAGGATCGCCAAACAACGGAGGTGAACGCCGACTGATGGTGTTCGATACACGGAGCGCGGCGGCCGCACTCGACGAAAACGTCGAGGACGTCGAGGAGTACCTCCGGGAGGACGACGATCTCGTTGAACGGTATCGTGAGGCATTCACGGAGGTCTCTGCGTGGGGTTCGGCGCGGATCAACAACGCTGGAGAAATCGGGAGCGGGAGCGAATCGTATCCGGGTGCGAAGCCACCACAGTCCGATGGAGTGTTTACACCTGAGTTCGACACACACGGCGGCTTGATTCACGGTCACGAGGAGAGCGAAACGTGGGAGAGCCACGAGGCGGTCAACGACTGGGCACGGGACGTTTTACGGGGGGTTCCGATGCTGGCGACCGACGGATCCGAGATACCACCGACGACGCAGTTCAACCTCCCGGTTGCGTACGTACAGGCGGCGTGGTGTCTGAACCACCACGTTCCGGAGGGCCGCCTCGAACGCGACCTCGACGGTCAACTGCTCACGCCGGCCGAACTCTCCCGGGAAGCCGACGACGGCGACTATCGGTTCGTGGACTCGTCGCTCGTCGGCCAGCGTCGCTACGAACACGAAGGCGAAACGGTCGTTCGACGGATGGAAGCGCTCGCGGAAGCACGCGACGCCGGTGAGTTGGATCGGCCACCGATCGTCCTGTACGACGGCCCGCTCGTCCTCTCATTTACTAGTGTGTTCGACCACGAGACTCGCCGGCGCTACATCGAGACGATGCGTGAGATCGTCGCCGCCAGCTACGAACGACGCGTGCCGCTCGTCGGTTACGTCGCGGGGACGGATGCGAGCGACCTCGTGAAGATGGTGCGACGACTCCAGCCCGAGACGTTCGGCGAGAACCGAATAATCCCGGATTCACGGGTCCTCTCGGGACTGATGGGGACGTGGGGTGACCGAACGGTCCCGTTTGTCTGTCGGCGCGACGGTACCGTCGATGACCTCTTCGGGTCCAGCGAGCGCGGGGATCACGATGTCTCCGGCGAAGTATTGTTCTCTTATCTCAACGTTCCACCCGGAACGGGGCTGGACCGGATCGAGTTCCCTGACTGGCTGGTCCACGAGGACGGCCCTGAGGGGTACGAAACCATGTACGACTACACTATCGAGATGGTCCGAGCAGAGGCGGCCGTCGGACGGGGCTACCCCGAACTCCTCCAGCAGGCCGACAGCGACGCAGTGCTCGACCAACAGGATCGCCAGCGGTTCCACCGACTGCTCCAGAACTGGGCTGAGGAACACGACATCCCGCTCGAATGGGACGCGAAGGCTCTAAGCAAGGAGCGCCGCCGGTGATTACCACTTCATCGATCGTGCCGTGCGAGTACGGCGATACACGACCACAGACTCACGCTCAATTCCATTCATGAGTACGGACACACCTACCGACGCGGCAAGTGACGTGGCGAGCGTCGCCGACTGTCTCGCCATCGGGAGCATCGTCAACTCGAACAGCCACATGGATTACACCGTCGAGATCTACAACCAGCACGACCGCGACCGCGATCCCGAACCCCAGGAGTACGGGTTCGGCCAACCGGTGTTCGTCCATACGACGATCGACGGTACGCAGTACGTGATGATGGGTGTCATCTACGACACACAACTTGTAGATCCCGATCAAGGTCGTACTGGCCCCCGACTCGCACAGGACGACCAACACCAGTTCACGCCGGGGTACGTCGAGGAGCGGACCACGCTCGCCGGTGTCGCCCTGCTCGGTACTGCCGAAGTCACATCGGACGACTCGATCCGTTCACCCGAGCACGGAATGCCGCCGTGGACGCTGTCCGTCGACGACACCGTTCTTCGGTGTCCCGATGCGGTGACCGTCGCGTTCCATACCGACGAGGATGGCGGGCTACGGATGGCGTACTGGGATCGGCTTCTCGACGTGGCCGGCGATTTCGGTGCGGAGGTCACCCTCGCGATGATCGAACGGCTTCGGGACGCCTTCGATGAGGGCGATTCCAACCAGCAGGTCCTCGACGTCATCGAACGGAACGTCCGCTGGCAGGCATCGACCGATCGCGGGGTGGTCCGTCGATGAGCGGTCGTCCGAACGAGACGAGCGAAAGAGTCGACACGACCGGCGGCGGCAAGATCGTCGGCACGGTTGTCGAGCCCGGCGACGGGCCGAACGAGTTCGTGTTCGTCACGCCCGACGAGCAGACGGTCAAAACCGGCGAGTTCATCACCTACACCGTCGCCGTCGAGGGCACAGTCAGGGACGTCATCGCGCGGGTCACGAACCGCGAGCAGTCCCGCGGTCTGCCGGCGTCGTTCATGGCTGATCCCGAAGTCGCACCCGACACCGTCGCGGCGACGCTCGGCGTGCCGAACGAGGACGTCGACCTCTACCGACTGACGGCGACGGTTGTCGGGTTTTATGATGGGGGCGAAGACGGGATGAAGACGTTCTCGAACCCGCGTCAGCTCCCACGGCCAGGCGAGCAGTTGTGCACTGCACCTGACGGGTTGCTCGAAGCCGTACTGCCGAATCTTGGTGTCGACGATCCGAACGAAGCTGATCCGGCAACGATGGACGGCCTCGCTCACGTCGGTTGGCTGCTCAACCGACCCACTGAGGCAGTAAATCTGCACCTTCCGATCGACGAGTTCGCCGCGACGCATCTCGCAATCCTCGCCTCGACGGGCTCGGGCAAATCGTACACGGCGAGCGTGCTGATCGAGGAGATGATGCAGCCCTCCTCACGGGCGTCGCTGCTGGTGTTCGACCCTCACGGCGAGTACGACACGCTATCGGATATGCAGAGTGATGATTTCCGTGGTGATGATGGCTACATACCAGAGGTTGAAACCTTCCCGCCAGACCGACTCCGAGTGCGGATTTCGGATCTAAACCTTGGTGATGTCCTCTCAGTTATGGACGATCCGAGCCCCCGAATGGAAGAACGCCTCGCGGCGGGCTGGCGATCCCTCCAGAACGACGACAGCAAAGGCGAAACGTGGGGCGTTGACGATCTCATGAACAGAATGCATCATATATATTCGGACGATGAGGAGGGTGACACGAGTGTGAATGCACTCGAATGGCGTCTTCGGCGTGCTCTCGAGCAAAACGACCTATTCGACACCAGCGAAAACGTTCCGCTTGCTGATCTCGTCGCGCCGGGCAAGTGCACCGTCCTGAAAATGGATACCCTTGACCAACGCGACCAGCAGATGATCGCGACGGTTCTGCTCCGCCGGCTCTATCAGGCACGCCTCGATCACGAGCGCGGCCGCGAATCACCCGTCGACTTCCCGCTGTTCGCGCTGTTCGAGGAGGGTCACCGGTTCGCGCCGAGCGCCGGGAGCGCACCCTCGCTGGGAATCATGCGCACCATCACCTCCGAGGGCCGGAAGTTCGGGTTCGGGATCGGCGTCGTGAGCCAGCGCCCCTCGAAGATCGATCAGGACACTCTCTCGCAGTGTGGAACTCAGATTACGATGCAGATCCAGAACCCCGCGGACCAGAAGGCTATCGAGGAGTCAGTCGAGGCGGCTGGCGAAGAGGTCCTCGACGAACTCCCGGGGCTCACACCTGGCCAGGCGGTCCTCTCGGGCGACGCGATGAACACCCCGGTTCTCGTCCGGGTCCGCGAGCGCCACACCGAACACGGTGCGGCGGGATCGAACGCGACCGAAGCCTGGCGCGAGAGCTACGCCGCCCGCCAGCGCGAACCGGTCGGATCAGAAGCACCGGACATGGGTGGCGGGGAGTCGTCGGGCGTCGACGAACTGTGACCGAGGACGCCTGGTCGCATGATTAGCTGTCTCCGCTCCCGACTTCGATACCGAGTTCGTCAGCCGTGCGCTCGTTCGAGCGTCTGGCGCGCTCGATCGGTGGTCCGATACCCGCGCTCGCCGGCCACCTCCGCTTCCGCGAGCAGCCCCGCCGCCCGGAGCTCCGCACACAGCCCGTGGAGATCGCTCTCGCAGAGGTCGTACCGCGACAGCAGCGTTCGCACCGCGAACGGCCCATGAGTGTCGATCTCGCCCAGTAGCGCGAGCGCGCGGTCGTCCTGGACCTTCTCCATACTCACCCTACCGACCACGGTCGGTTAGCGGTTTTGATACCCTCGGTACCGGCGGTAGCCGTTCGCGAGCGCCACCAGTCCGATCGCGATCCCGAGCCCCGCGAGCCGCCACCGACCCCGGAAGTATCCCATCAGCAGTCCCAGCGTCGCCGCGATCACGCCGATCTTGAGCGCGAAGACGCTGCCCCAGAACGCCCGGAGCAGCTCCGGTGACGCGTCGACATCGGACGTATCGGGGACCGAGACCGTCGGATCGTCGGGACCGAGCTCCGCGTCGAGCGCCCCGACGTCGATCCCGAGATCCGAACCCGGGAGGGAGTCGCCAGCGTCGTCCGGTGTCGAATCGCCCGGCGGGTCGTCTGACACACCCCTCTGTCGGGTCCGTCGAGCAAAAAGGATTCCGTACGGGCTCACACCTGATCTGCGAGCCGGAGCGCGTCGCCCGCTTCGAGCCACGCGAGCGGGTTCGCGGCGTCGTAGAACACGACGCCGTCGTCGATCTCGTAGCGTTCGGTGGTTTCGAGGCCTACCGGCGGCGACGGTTCGTCGGCCGTCCGCGCGGGCGGATCGGGTAGATCGGGTCGATCGGCAGCGTTCGTCATACTCTAACACGGTATCACGTACCACGTAATAGGGTTTGTGGATTCGGCCGACGTTGCCCGGCGGCCGAAACGACACTCCGGGGCGAGGGGACGACCGCGGGGATTTTTAGCGGCGGGGGCGAACTCCCCTCCATGACCGAGGAGGGGACCACGCAGGCGACGCTCGGCGGCAGCGCCGATCCGGGCGGGAGCGAGTCGGCGGCGGCAGCGGCAGCCCGCGAGGTCGCCGGCGACGGCGGGGCGAACGCCGAGCTCACCGATCCCGCCGCACGGCGCTACCCCGACGCCGACGGTACTGTCGAGATCGCGGTGACCCAGGTCGACTACACGATCGAGGGCAGCGGCCGCGACGAGACGCCGATCATCCACGTCTTCGGCCGCACGGACGAGGACGAGGTCGAACACGTCCGTGTCCACGAGTTCCGGCCCTACTTCTACGCACCGTCGGAATCGCTCGTCGAAAACGACGACCGGCTCGATCACGACCGGATCACCGGCTGGGAGGAGACGGCTGCGGACGGCGACTCCTACGAGAGCATTCGTGGCGAGTCCCTCACCAAGATCTTCGGCCAGACCCCGCGCGATGTCGGGCAGATCCGGGATCGCTTCGATCACTACGAGGCCGACGTGCTGTTCCCGAACCGATTCCTGATCGACAACGACGTGACGAGCGGGCTCCGGGTGCCCGAACGACGCGCATCCGACGACGCGCTCGTCGTTCCCAACGGCGAGGTCGAGCCGATCGAGATGCAGGCCGAAGCCCGGGTCTGCACGTTCGACATCGAGGTCGACGACCGCTCGGGGTTCCCCGAGGACGGCGAGGAGACCATCGTCTGCCTGTCGAGCCACGACTCCGCCCGCGACGAGTACGCCGTCTGGCTCTACGAAGCGCCCGGCGGCGAGGCGGGACCCGAGGAACTCGCAGCGTACGAGGCGATCGACGGCGGCGGTGCGGACGGCGAAGACGGCGGCGAGAACGGCGACAACGGGAACAACGTCGACGCCGACGTGTACCGATTCGCCACCGAGGAGGCGATGCTCGCGGCGTTTCTCGATTACATCGAGGACACGAACCCCGACGTGCTCACGGGCTGGAACTTCGCGGACTTCGACGCGCCGTACTTCATCGACCGGCTCGAAGAACTCGGCGGCGCGGATCACGAGGAGCACGATCTCGACCCCGACCGGCTCTCGCGGGTGAACGAGGTCTGGCGGTCGGACTGGCAGGGGCCGAATGTCAAGGGTCGCGTGGTGTTCGACCTGCTGTACGCCTACCAGCGCACCCAGTTCACCGAGCTCGACTCCTACCGGCTGGACGCCGTCGGCGAGGTCGAACTCGGCGCGGGCAAGGAGCGCTACCCGGGCGACATCGGTGACCTCTGGGAGGACGACCCCGAACGGTTGCTCGAATACAACCTCCGGGACGTAGAGCTCTGCGTCGAGATCGACCGCCAGCAGGGCGTGATCCCGTTCTGGCAGGAGGTCGCGTCGTTCGTGGGCTGCAAACTGGAGGACGCCACCACGCCGGGCGACGCGGTGGACATGTACGTGCTCCACGAGGCCCACGGGAAGTTCGCGCTTCCCTCGAAGGGCCAGCAGGAGACCGAGGAGTTCGAGGGCGGTGCGGTGTTCGATCCCATCACCGGCGTGAAGGAGATGGTCTCGGTGCTCGATTTGAAGTCACTCTACCCAATGAGCATGGTGACCATCAACGCCTCGCCCGAGACCCAGGTCGATCCCGCGACCTACGACGGCGAGACCTATCAAACACCCACGGGGGTCCACTTCCGGAAGGAGCCTGATGGAATGATCCGCGAGATGGTCGACGAGCTCCTCACCGAGCGCGAGGAGAAGAAGGCTCGCCGCGACGATCACACCCCAGGGACCGGAGCGTACGAGCGACTCGACCGCCAGCAAAGCGCCGTGAAGGTCATCATGAACAGCCTCTACGGCGTGTTCGGCTGGGATCGATTCCGGCTCTACGACCGGGCGATGAGCGCGGGCGTGACCTCCACCAACCGGGAGGTCATCGCCTTCACCGAGCGCGCCGCGAACGAGCTGGATTATCAGGTCGCCTACGGCGACACCGACAGCGTCATGCTCGAACTCGGTGCCGACACCACGAAGGACGACGCCATCGATCAGGCGTTCGCGATCGAGGATCACATCAACGACGCCTACGACGAGTTCGCGCAGGAGACGCTGAACGCCGACGACCACCGCTTCCAGATCGAGTTCGAGAAGCTCTACCGACGGTTCTTCCAGGCGGGTAAGAAGAAACGCTACGCCGGCCACATCATCTGGAAAGAGGGCCAAGACGTCGACGACGTCGACATCACGGGGTTCGAGTACAAGCGCTCGGACATCGCCCCGATCACCAAGCGCGTCCAGCACGAGGTCATCGATCGCATCGTCCACGGCGAGGACTTGGACGAGGTCAAGACGTACCTCAGAGGCGTCATCGACGGGTTCGACGAGGGTGAGGTCGACGTCGAGCAGGTCGGCGTACCGGGCGGGATCGGCAAGCGCCTCGACGACTACGACACCGACACCGCCCAGGTCCGGGGCGCGAAGTACGCGAACCTCCTCCTCGGAACGAACTTCCAGCGCGGCAGCAAACCCAAACGCCTCTACCTCGATCGCGTCGACGGCCGGTTCTACCAGCGCCTCGAAGCCGAGCGCCCCGAGATAACGGAGCACCCGCTCTACGACGAGTTCCGGCGGGACGTCAGCGAGGGCAAGGGCGTCATCTGCTTCGAGTACGCCGACCAGGTCCCCGACGAGTTCGCCATCGACTGGGAGAAGATGCTCGACAAGACCCTCAAGGGACCGATCGCGCGCGTCGTCGAGGCGGTCGGCATCTCGTGGGACGAGGTCAAGTCCGGCCAGACCCAGACCGGGCTCGGAAGCTTCACCTGAACGTTTTTACTGCGGAGGGTCGCCGAAGGCGACCCCCGCTTGCAAAAAGCTTCACCGGAGCGGCATAGCCGCTCCGAGCCCTCGTTCGCTCCGCTCACGAGGACATGAAAAACTCCCGCTCGCGCCTCCGGCGCTCGCGGTGAGAACGCTGGCACTCTCCGCAACCGCCACGCAACCACCAACCGCACAGCACCGCCCGAGCCCTCGGCCCTTCGGACCTCGCCCTCGATCCGCCAGGAGAGCAAGCTCTCCCGAGCCCTGTGTTCGCTCCGCGAACGCAGGACGCCAGGCCCGTAACCGCACCGCCGCCGCACCGCTGCCGCAGCCGCCCCGCACCGCGACACGTCGGGGTCGTGACCGTTCACGTCGCGTCGAGGCCAATTTGGTATCCGACCATGTCATGGGCCCACGCGCCGGATTTCGATCGACGGTCGACGGACGATGGCGGCGAACCTCGCCGACACCTCACACAGGTAAGTATTAATCTTTTTAAGTTCGCCCCCCGCCGATTCATGCCATGCGCAGACTCGGGCGGCACGTCGCCGACGCCTACCGCAACCTCCGTCACGGTGGGCCCGACGTCATCCGGGAGTTCCTCTCGCGAGCGTACTTCGGCACGGTGCCCTCCGTCGATCCCGACCCCGTCTACGCCGAGGACTGGGACCTCCTGATCGTGCTCGATGCCTGCCGGGCCGACCTCTTCGACGAGGTGGTCGCCGACGGCAGCTACGAGGGCCTCTACGGCGGCGAATCCCGCATTTCGGCGGGCAGCACCTCGACGGAGTGGATCGAAGGCGTCTTCGGCGACGCCGACCCCGACGACCTCCGCGATACGGCGTACATCACGGGCAACCCCTACTCCGAATCGCATCTCGACGAGGAAGCGTTCGGCCTCGTCGACGAGGTTTGGCGGTACGCCTGGGACGACGAGCTGGGAACGATCCCCGCGCGGCCGCTGACCGACCGCACCATCGCCGTCGGCCGCGAGCGCTCCTTCGACCGGATGGTGGTCCACTACATGCAGCCCCACTTCCCCTCGATCCCCGACGACGACCGCGATACGGGCGTCACCCTCGACGAGTTCGGCGACGAGTCGATGTCGGTCTGGGAGGAGCTCCGCTTCGGTCAGCGAACCGAGAGCGAGGTCTGGGAGAGCTACCGCAAGAATCTCGAATACGTGCTCGGCGAGGTCGGACTCCTGCTTGATCACGTCGACGCCGAGCGAGTGGTCGTGACCGCGGATCACGGCAACGCCGTTGGCGAGGCGGGGCTGTACGGCCACGCCGAGGGCGTCGCGCTCCCCTGCCTCCGAGAGGTGCCGTGGTGTAAGACCACCGCGACCGATCGCCAGGTCCACGAACCCGCCCAGTACGACGCCACCGCGACCACCGGCACGACCGCCGCCCGCCTCGAATCGCTTGGCTACGCTTGAGGACCTGAACCTTTTTACTGCGGGGGATCGCGCTCGCTCCCTGCGGTCGCTCGCGCGACCCCCAAAAACGTTCACCGGAGCGGCGTCGCCGCTCCGAGCCCTCGCTCGCTTCGCTCACGAGGACATGAAAAACTCCCGCTCGCTCCCTTCGGTCGCTCGCGGTGGGATCGCTGGCACTCACCGCGACTGCCACCGCAACCGCCCGCCACCGCCCCGCCACCGCCACGCAACCGCTGACCGCACAGCACCGCCCGAGCCCTCAGCCGTTCGCTCCGCTCACGGTGGTTCGAGAGAGCCAAGCTCTCTCGTCATCACGAACGGCTCCGCCGTTTCGAACGACTTCGCCCTCGATCCACCAGGAGAGCAAAAACCAGGGTGGCATAGAACGGTTCTCAGTCGGCTGCGAGGGGATCGTTGACGCCGAGCGCTCGGCTGGCGGCCAGCACCGTTGCGGGACCCATCATTCCGATAACGAACATCGTCAGGTTGCGGGCCTGGCCAGTCATGAACTCCAGAACGAACGCGTTGTACGCAGAGACGACAACGAACCCGATGTAGGCAGCCGCCAGAACTGCGTTGGCCCGCCGATCGTTGGAGTCGCGGCCGGGACCGACCGCCCGACCGGCGATGACTACCGCCGGACCGACCGCGACGCCAGCCGCGATCAGGAGAGCGTCTACCATCCAGCGCTCCCGGAACTCGATGATGACTACGGCAGCGAGCACCGCTGCGAAAGTCACGAGGGAGACCACCCCCAGGACAGGGCGCAGGGCGTCGTTTCCCATCGATCGAACGTCCCGCCAAGGCAACATCAATGCCACGATTCTATGGATCGACTATCGCTGAGTAGACCTTCTATCCGTACATTCGTCGGACGACCATAACAAGGTAGGTGAATCGTTCTATGACACCCCCGAGCAAAACCTTCCTGAATTAGCCCGCCTCTGGTCCACCGCTTGCCTGCCGACCACCGACCCGACTCCGGAAAGTCCTTGACCGACGGGAGCGCCATCCCGGACAGTAGCCGTGCCCTCGAAACCGAACCTCCTCGTGCTCTGTGTCGACTGCCTCCGCGAGGACTGCCTCGCATCGAACGCGTCCGACACGCCCTTTCTCGACGATCTCCGTTCTTCCGGAATCGACTGCGAGCAACTGTTCGCGACCGCGACCACCACGACGCCCGCGGTCGCGAGCCTCCTCACGGGCTCGTACTCCGAGCGCAACGGCGTCCACTCCCTCCAGTACGGCCGTCTCGACGCGGACGTTCCGACGCTCCCCGAAATCCTCGGCGAGCGCGGCTGGCACACCGAAGCGCTCGTGACCGGCCCGCTGGTCGATGAGACGGGGCTCAATCGGGGGTTCGACGTCTATCGTCATCGGGAAGAGGACGAGTCGCTGTTCGGTGCCTGGCGCGACACTGCCCGCGACCGCCTCGCCTCGCTCCCCGAACCGTTCGCGGCGTTCGTCCACTGCTGGGAACTCCACGAGGACGTCGACGTGCCCGCTGCGTACGACGCACCGGCCTACGGCGATACCGGATACACGCGTGCGCTCAGCGCGCTCGATCGGGAGCTCCACGATCTCGTTGCGACGGTTCCCGAGAACACGCTCGTCGCGGTCCACGGCGACCACGGCGAGAGCATCACCCACCGCCACAACCCGCTCCGGCTGCTCGCCAAAAGCGTCCGCGACGCGTTCCGGTACTACGGCGGCGTCGACACCCGCTCCGTCGTCGACCGAGTGAATCGCGCGCTCGACGGCCTCGGCCCCGACGTCGCCGATCACTTCCTCGAAAACGGCCACGGGGAGAACGTCTTCGACTTCGCGACCAACGTCCCCTTCGTCCTCGCCGGGCCGGGGATCGACCCCGCGACGATCACCGCCCAGACCCGCCAGGTCGACGTCCTCCCGACACTGCTCGCGGCGCTCGGGGCTGATTTCGAGAGGGGGATCGACGGTGAATCACTCCTGCCGGCGGACGACGTCACCGACCGGCCGGCGTACCTGCGCGCGTGCGGCGCGTCGCTCCACCGCCGGCGCAACTGGGCGCGCGCGATCCGCCACGACGGCGCGAAGTACGTCGAGTACCCCGATCGTGCGTGGTCGGCCGAACTGTACGACCTCGACGCCGATCCCCAGGAGCTCGTCCCGATCGAGGCCGACCGGCTCGCGGCGCGGCTGCAACGTCGCCTCCCCACCGACGAACTCGGCGACGCCGAACGCCTCGACATCGACGCTCGGCTCCGCGACCTGGGCTATCTCTGAGGGGGCTGTCGCTACGTCGGTCGGCCGGTGATCGACGCGCCGCGGACCCGGATCGTCGCCGCCGCGGCCGCCCCCAGACTGTTGGTCAGGAAGAATCCCCCGACGCTGTGGATCGTCACCGCTGCGGTCGCGGTCGTCGGGCTCGCGCCCGTCACGAGCACGAGCAGCGTGATGTTGACCGTCTCGATCCCGCCGAGGCCGCCGGGCGTCGGCACGATGCTCGCGGTGGTCCCGATCGGCACGACGAAGAAGGGAACGTAGACGGGGACCGACGCGCCGACCGCGAGCAGCGCGACCCAGAGCCCGAGCGACTGACACGCCCAGCCGGTCGCCGAAAAGGCGAGCGCGGCCACCACCCGCCGGCGGTCGCCCGCCACGCGCTCGACCGCTTCGACGAAGTTCCCGATCCGGGTCGCGATCTCGTCGGGTTCGAGGGGGTCGCCGGGGAGCACGCCAGAGATTCGTCGGATCACCGGAGACAGATGACTCACGATCCAGCGCTGAAGATCCACACGCCGCCGCCACGCGAGTGCCGCCAGTAGTGGTAGTCCAACCGCCGCCACGATCACGCTGGCGACCAGCACCGCGAGCCCGTCGCTGAGTGCGACCGCGGTGGCGTAGTAGCCCACCCCGACCACCGCGAAGGAGAGTGAGGGAACGAAGTTGAGCGCGTCGAGGCTCGCGATGCTCGCGAGTGCGGTCTCGAACTCGGTGTCGGAGATATCGGTCAGCAGCCACGCCGTGACCGGTTCGCTGCTCGCCTGGCCGAAGGGCACCACGTGGTTGATGAACGCCGCAGCGGCGGTGACGAGCACCGCGTCGAACGCCGAGAGGTCGACGCCGAGCGCCGCGAGGATACACCGGAGGGCGAGCCCCCACGCGAGGAGCCACGCCACGATCGTCGCGGCGACCACACCCACAAGGGGGAGGCTGGCGCGCGAGAGCGCGGCGAGCACGTCCTCGACGCCGACGAACCAGAACAGCGCGGCGAACACGGCCCCGGCGGCGGCGAACCCGACGAGGGCCGTCGAGAGGGTTCCGCGACGCATACCCGTCCCACACGGGGGGAGCGCTTGAACCCGGCGGAACCGCTCGCCCGATCGGGGATCGATCTTCGTTTCGGGTCCGGAGTGGCGGTGAGTTTATCCCGCCGACTCCCGACCGTGGCGTATGCGCGTCGGGCCCCGCGTGATCGTGCTCGTCGCCGCCGTGGTGCTCGCGGGCTGTCTCGGCGGGGCGAGCGACGGCGCACCCTCGAACAGTGCGCTCTCGTTCGCTGCGGCCGACGACGCCGGCCTCGCCTACGAGACGACGGATTCGGGCCTCGGCAACGGCAACGACAGCGTCTACGCTGCGGACTACGACAACGATCTCCACACCGATCTCCTCGCCATCGGCGGCGACGACCTCGCTCTCTTCCACAACACCGGTGGATCGTTCGAGCGCTCCGGTGCGCTGCCCGAAATCGCCGGCCACGTCCAGAGCGCGCTCTTTTTCGACCGCGACACCGACGGCTGGCAGGACCTCCTCGTGCTCCGGCGGAACGCCACACCGGTCTTCCTCGAAAACCGCAAAGGGGAGTTCCACCGGGCCGACGTAGGTCTCGACGACGAGCTCGCGATCCCGGTGAGCGCGAGCGCCGCCGACTACACCGGCGACGGGTGTCCCGACCTGTTCGTCGCCCAGTACGGCGACTGGGAGAACACCACCCCGCGCGCGTGGAACGCGCCGACCACGCTGATCGAACAGGACAACGGCAACCCGAACCTGCTCTACCGGGGGACCTGCGCGGACGTCACGAACGAAAGCGGCGGGTTCGAGCGCGCCACCGACACCGGGATCGAGGGTTCACACTGGAGTCTCGCGACCAGCTTCGTCGACCTCAACGCCGACGGACGGCCCGACATCCACGTTGCCAACGACTACTACAACGACACGATCTACTACAACGAGGGCGACGGTACGTTCGAAAAGCGCGTGCTCGGTGCGGAGACCGACCGAAACGGGATGTCCTCCGAGACGGCTGATCTCGACGGCGACGGCCGGCTCGATCTGTTCGTCACCAACATCTACTTCCCCGAGAACACGAGCGCGCTGTCCGAACAGGAGCGCGAGCTGTTCGAGAGCTTCGTCGAGAACCGTCTCGGCAAGCGGATGCGTGGCAACAACGTGCTGCTCGGAGCAAACGAGACGAACGGAACGAACGGTACCGACGGGACGAACGGAACGAACAACGCCGGCAGCACCAGCAGCACTGGCGACACCACCAGCACCACCGCCAGCGACGCGGGATTCACCTACGCCGGGAAGCGTCTCGGCCTGTACCGGGGTGGCTGGGGTTGGGCGGCGGCGATCACGGACTTCGACAGCGACGGTGAGCAGGACGTGTTCCACACCACCCAGACCGTCATCGCGTTCGACGACTCGAATCCGCGATATCCGACACCGATGACGTGGGTCCAGCACGACGGCGACTTCTACCGCCAGAGCGCGACCGACATCGGGTTCGAATCGACCAACGGCCGCGGGGTCGCCCATCTCGACTACGACCGTTCCGGGACCGCGGACCTCGCGCTGGCGACCTACGACGACCGCCACCGACTCTACCGGAACAACGCCTCGCAGGGCAACAGCCTCCAGGTTCGCGTGAAGTCGGGGAGCCTGAACCACACCTCGCTCGGTGCACGGGTGTCCGCCACCGCCGGCAACGACACCCAGCTCCGGGTGAACACCGCGAAGGCCGACTACCAGTCCCAGGACACCCGCTTCCTCCACTTCGGGCTCGGCGAGAGCGAGTCGGTGTCTGAACTTCGGGTCGCGTGGCCGGACGGCACGGAGCGCGTCCTCGAAAACGTCTCCGCGGGCCAGCGGATCGTCGTGACGCCCGGCGGGATCGCCGACCGCGCCGACTACCGGAACGCCACCGGGTGACGATCACCCCCATGACCGATCGCTACCCTCGGTCGGGTCGCGGCTCCGGCAGCGCTCGGAGCGAGCGCGGTGGGATCAGGTAGGTCGCCCGCCGTTCGACGTCGAGGAAGTCGACGATTCCGCTGTGGTGGGGGTCGGCACCCCCGAGATCGTTCATCGCCTTCCGCGCCTCGACGAAGCTCGCCATCCCACGCTGGATCGAGTTGAAGTTCATCCCGGCGTCGTGGTCCGGCGACGTCCCGACCCCCTCCGACCGCCGGAGGATCTGGGGGTCGAACTCGTCGTCGCGTGCCCGTGCAGCCTTCTGTGCGTGGCCCAGCCGGCCGTGCTCGTCGGCCTCGGCCTCCAGATCCTCGGCCATCTCCTCGGTGACGCCGCTTCGGCCGCCGAGGTTCTCGCCCGTTTCGCCGACCTCCTCCGTGGTGTGTGCGGTGCTGAACATCTGGGTCACGCGGGCGTCGGCGTCGAGGTCGTACCACGCGTCGAGGTCGATCCCCAGGCGCGACGAAAGCTGCGTCGTCCCGCCGGCGAACGGTCCCTCCCGAACCGTCACGCGATCCTCGGCCGGATTGGTGTCCTGATAGCCCGACTTGTACCCCATCGAGAGCGGGGCGTCGTCGTCGATCGCGTCGTGGGCCAGTTTCTCGGCCGGCAGTCCTCGCCCCACGACGCCGGTGCGGCGGTCGACCACCGAGAACACGTCGCCGAGATCCGTTTCCATCTCGATCCCGTTGAGCGTACCCTGATCGCCGAACAGCGCCTCCTCGACCGCGAGCGGGACCGAGCCGTAGTCGCTGTTCAAGGTGAGGAGCGCGTCGGCGCTGTCGGCGCGGTCGGTCGGCTCGTCGAGCTCGTCGAGCACGGCCGTCGGCGTCGGGAGGTCGATGTCAGTAGGGAGGGACGCGTCGAACCGTGCGAAGTACGCGGGGGCGTACCCGAGCATGAACAGGAGGCCGTCGTTGAACGTCGCACCGGCCGCGCCGCCGGTGCCGCGCTCGAACGCGCGCTCGACGGTCCGGAAGGCGTTCTCGACGGTCTCGCGCTCGGCGTCGGTCGGCGGTATCGACCCGGTGTAGTCGAGCGAGACCAGCACCTGGTGGCGTGGGAGGACGGTGTCGCCGTTGGCGTCGGTCACCAGGAACTCGTTCCACGCGTGCTGGCGCTCGGGGAGCGTCGCGAGGTCCCCCGGGCCGCGGGGGAACTCGGGCCCGCTCTCGGCGTCGGCGTTCGCCTCGGCGTCGAGACACGCTGACAGCGCGCTCGCGCCGCCGATCGCCACCGCGCTCTTCACGAACTTGCGGCGATCGATCGGCTGGGGCGGATCCGATGGCACGGGCGGCGTACGGAGCCGGAACGGAAAGCTGTATCGTCGCGTGACTGTGTTTCCCCGGAAGAGATGCTCCCGTGATGCCCGCCGTGGTGTCCCGATCGTCGTCCGTCGATCGCTTTTCGGACAGCAGAACCGATCCCCTCCAGCGACGTGCCGAACGGCGGTCTCGATCGCCGACAGTGTGGCCTACGCCGGTGGCGTTCCGGCGACCAGATCGACGAACTCCGTCGGATGCTCGACGTGCGGGAGGAGTTTGGCGTCGTCGAACACCACGAGGCGCGCGTCGGCGGTCTCGGCGAGCTCCCGGCCGCGTTCGAGCCCAGGGAGGTCGGCGTCGCGTCCCCAGACGATCGTGATCGGGCAGTCGAGCGCAGCGAGCCGGTCGTCGAGGTCGATATCGGGATCCAGAAAGCCGCTCACGAACGACGCGGGTGCGAACCGCGCGCCCGGCTGGTGGGTCGTTCGCCAGCGATACCGGATGAACTCCTCGGTGAGGATCGACGGGTCGGCGACGGCGTGATCGCGCTCGAAGTACCGGAGCGAGGGTTCGCTGGCGAGAGCGTTGAACAGCGTCTCGCCGACGAACGGCGAGCGGAGCAGCGAGCGGAGCCACACCCGCTTTTCAGGTACCGTCTCGGCGGTCGGACAGACGAGGACGAGTTCGGCGAAGTCGGGACCGT
Organism: Halococcus agarilyticus; assembly: GCF_000334895.1. NCBI lineage: Archaea > Methanobacteriati > Methanobacteriota > Halobacteria > Halobacteriales > Halococcaceae > Halococcus > Halococcus agarilyticus. The sequence continues at coordinate 164,542 of NZ_BAFM01000001.1, forward strand.
CCTCGTCCCCGGCGGCAAGCGCGGCATACGCGCCCGACAGCGACGACGCGACACAGACCGCGTCGTCGGTGAGATCGCGCGCGAACTCGGTCACGAACGTGGTGTAGAGCGACGCGGAGTACACGAGGGGCGGGCGGTCCGAGCGCCCGAACCCGGGGAGATCGGGCGCGATCACGTGGTACTCGTCGGCGAGTCGCTCGAAGACCCGATCGAACTCCCGGCTCGATCCGGCGGCGTTGACGCCGTGGAGGAGGAGACAATCGGGGTCGTCGGGATCGCCCGCCTCGGCGTAGGCCACGTCGAACCCCCGCCAGCGGTAGGTGTGCTGGGTGCCGGGGAGTGCGGGATCGAGCACGCCGGCCCGTCCGGTGAGTGCACGATTGGTCACGGCGACGAGTCCCGCGCTCGCGAGGGCACCGGCGACGGCACGGAGCTTCATGTGGCCGCTAACGGCCAACCACGATTTATACGTGGTGATGGATCGCGCTCGCCGATCGACGGCGGATGGACAGCAACCGGCCGACTTCGATGGATGGACGACGAATCGATCGGCACGCTCGGGCAAAAAGTGACCCAGGACTATCAGTATATCAAGGTATTTCGGCAAGAATGGTTACTCTATGCGCCGAATTATTTATATGCCGGTGTTCGGTTACTCTACGCGAACGTGAGTGGTGATCCGATATGCCTGAAACGCCAGCCATCGATGCCGAGGACACAGCAGCGGAGAACGCGGGCGCGTTCGTGACGGAGTCGGCGGCGCGCGTCGCCGTGCTCGAACGCCTCGTCGAGGGGCCGGCGGCCCCCGGCGAGATCGCCGCCGAACGATCCGTCGACGCCGCCAGCGTGAAGCGAGCGACGGAGGCGCTTCGCGATCGCGCCCTCACCGAACTTCTCGTCACCGACGACGAGCGCGTGTACGGGCTCACCGCGAAGGGCGAACGGACCCTGTTCTTCCTCGAAGCCGAGGGGAAGATCTAGGTACTGCCCGAGCGGTTCCGAACGGGCACGTACGCGCAGCGAGCCACGCCGACGAGCGTAGTCGGGACAGTTTCGCCTGACCGAGCGGCGAGCGTTTGGTTGCCGAAGCGCGAGGTCAGCCTCCCGTGACGGAGTCGTGAACTGCGTCGGCGTTGCGGCCGACGGCGAGGAGCACCAGGCACCTGCGGTCGTCGCGGCGAACGTGATCGTGAGTCGGAGTGCGGTGGGACGTTCGGCGGTGGACGACCGCCGTCGGTTCGACGATGCGAACGGCTATCACGGACGCGCGACGACGTGATCCCGATGGACCTTCCCGACCACGTTCACGCGCTCTCGCTCGACGTCGCGTTCGAGGGGCGCGAGATAACGCTCCACCCCTCGGCGATCGAGACCGAGCGCGGACTCCTGTTGCTCGATACGGGCCTCCCCTCCACTATCGACCAGCTCGCCGACCGCCTCGACGCCGCGGGGTTCGCCCTCGACGACGTGGTGACGGTGCTGGTGACCCACCAGGACGGCGATCACGCTGGCGGCCTCTCGGCGGTCGTCGAGCGGTCGGGAGCCACGGTCGTCGCCCACGAGCACGACGCGCCGGCGATCGACGGCCGCGAGGATCCCGGTGGGCCGCCCGGTCGAGAGCGGTACCCGCCTGCGCGCGTCGATCTCGAACTCGGCGGTGCGGCGACCTTCCACACGCGCGCCGGGCCGGCGAGGGTGGTGCCGACGCCTGGTCACACCACTGGCCACGTCTCGGTCTTCCTGCCCGAGGAGCGACTCCTGATCGCCGCGGACGCGCTGACCGTCGACGAGGACGGGCTCGCCGGTCCCCGTCCGGACGTGACCAGGGACGTGGATCGTGCGCTGTCTTCCGTGGCTCGTCTGGCCGACCTCGACATCGATCGAACGCTCTGCTATCACGGCGGATTCGTCAAGGAGGGGACCGATCGGATCGCGGCGATCGCCGACGGGTCGGACTGACTGTTTGCCTGGCGGTGCGGTCGGAGGGGGCGGTGCGGTGCCTGGTGGATGAAGGGCGAGCCACGAACGAAGTGAGTGGCGAGGGCTTCGGCGGTGCTGTGCGATTTGTGGTAGTCACAGCGGTTGCACCGCGAGCGACCGTAGGGAGCGAGCGGGCCGAGGAACCCCTGAAAGGGGTGACGCTGGCTTTTTCCCCACGTTTTTGCGAGCGAGGGAGCGCGCTTCGCGCGCGACCGAGCGTAGCAAAAAGTGGTAGTGCGTGGGACCGGATTTGAACCGGAGCCAGACGGTCCGGCTCGCTGCGCTCGCCGGCTGCGACTGGCAGGGTTCAAATCGCTCCGTTCGATTTTCACGGCTCTCCCGTCCGGTCGAGCCGGAAAATGCGTGGGACCGGATTTGAACCGGAGCCAGACGGTCCGGCTCGCTGCGCTCGCCGGCTGCGACTGGCAGGGTTCAAATCGCTCCGTTCGATTTTCACGGCTCTCCCGTCCGGTCGAGCCGGAAAATGCGTGGGACCGGATTTGAACCGGCGGACCTCTACAGGACAGCGCCCTCAACGCTGCGCCGTTGGCCTAGCTTGGCTACCCACGCGCGGTTCGTCCGTATCCTTCGTTCGGGTAAAAGCGCTTCCATTCGACGACTGTCTGGCCGCGACTCTCACGCAATGGTTACTCTTCGACAATGGGTAATCTCGACCGAACAACTAATACTGTTGTCAATCATCCACCTCTCCCCTGACTGAAATCGTTCGAATACCTCCAGAGAGTGTGCAGTTTCCGTACTGTACTATCGGATAACTTGTTCTAGGAAACACGATTGATTATAGTGCTGTACTAGTTTCCAGAGATTTCTTTAGACACAAATCTAAGTGAATCGGCGACGATACCATGTGTCGTATGGTAGCAAAAGTCGCAGCAAAAACGGTCGGAGTAGCACTTGTCGTCTGTTTGTTCGTCGTACTCGGAGCGACGGGGGCCGCACTCGCAGTCGGGCACGACACCGCCGGATCGGACAGCACGACACTACAGGAGGATGATGGGCGACAATCACTCCATCTGAGCAGTCAGTACAGCCTGGCAGCGAACTGTAGCGATACATGCTGTACGGGCGAAAAAGACAGCGATGTCGTCGATATCGACGGTGATCGTAATCAGGTACGGGTCAACGCCGACGCGGCGGATGTCGGCGGAACCACTGGTGACTGTACGACGAACGCCGACAACGATATCGTCGATATCGAGGGTGACGGCAACGCCGTTCGCGTCGATATCGATTCGCCGGACACCGACGACGCAGATGGGGAGAGCACGACTGGCGACGAAGGTAGCGGTACTGACGGTAGCACCGATGGCGGGGCCGATACCGCTGGCGGAGCGGATGGTGCAGACGGAACGGACGGAGCAGATGGTGCTGATGGAGCGGACGGAGCTGACGGGGCAGATGGGACGGACGGAACTGACGGAAGCGATGGGAGCGACGGTGCGGATGGAACGGACGGAAGTGATGGAAGCGACGGGGCAGATGGGACGGATGGTGCTGACGGAAGCGATGGGAGCGACGGTGGGGACGGATCGGACGGAACGGATGGCGATGACAGCGAAGACGGAACGGACGGTGCGGATGGGGACGACGGGTCGGACGGTGCGGATGGGGACGACGGATCGGACGGTGCGGATGGAGACGACGGATCGGACGGTGCGGATGGGGACGACGGATCGGACGGAACGGATGGCGATGACAGCGAAGATGGAACGGACGGTGCGGATGGGGACGATGGGTCGGACGGTGACGACGGTGAGCGAACTATCGTCGTTGAGGGTAGCGAAATCACTGTCGACAACGACATCAGCGACGAACGGGTGCAGGAGATCATCACTCAGATCCAAAACAACGTCGATACCGACACGACGGTCACCACCGAGACGGTCAATCGGATCGTCAACGAGAACAACATCAACAACACCGACATCAACAACATCGATCTCAGTGATCTAATCGATATCATCAACGATCCCGACGACGAGACGCCTGACGATGGGAACGAAACTCCAGGTGATGGCAACGAAACACCGGGCGACGGCAACGAAACGCCCGACACCGCCGATATCAGCGTGACGAAAAGCGCGAACATGGACGAAGTCGAGCTGAGCCTTCTGGAGGGTGGCGGGATCCTTCAGGCGAACGAGCCCGTGACGTTCACGGTGACGGTGACCAACGAAGGGCCCGCCACGGCGACGGACGTGACCGTCGACGACGAGGACGTCATCGCGGACATCGACGACCTCACCGACACGACGGCGTTCCTCGTCACCGATTCGAGCGTGAGTCAGGGTGATTTCAACGCCGTCACCGGTGAGTACGACGTGGGATCGCTCGATCCGAACGAGTCCGCGACGCTCACCTTCGACGCGCTCGCGGTCTCGACCGACGCCACGCTCCTCGACGACCCGCTCGCGGAGCTCAACGCGACCAACGTGGCCGAACTGGACACGGTCACCCCCGATGACCCGAACGTCGACAACGACGTCGGCAGCACGGAGGTCACGCTGGTGAGCGTCCTCGACGGCGTTCCCGGGGACCCCGGCGACGGCAACGAAACCGGCGAGATCAACGTCAGCGATTGCCGTGACGCGCTCGTGACGGGGAATCTGACCAACGCAACCGTCGAACTGGACCTCTTCAACGTGGCCACGGGCGACAACGAAACCGTCACGATCGGTCCGATCAGCGGAAACGAGAACGTCTCCGTCAGCGGTCTCGACGAGGTGGCGAGCATCGATCTCAGCGCGGCAGTCATCGAGGAAGCGCGGCTGCTTGATGCCGATGGCACCGTTGTCGACACCGACACGACCGCCGATCTCGGCGTGTGTGTCGACGTGCTCGGGATCGAACTCGTCGATCTCGACACGGGACTGCTCCTCGATGCCGACGTGCTCGACGATCTCGACGATCCCAACGCGACTGCGCTCGTCGATCTCGTCGCCGAACTCGACGACACCGAGATCGAGCTGCTGAACGAGGCGGTCGACACCGGCGAGATCACGAATCGTGAGATCGTTGACCTCGCACGGGCGTTCGAGAGCGGCGAGGTCACGCCGACGGAGCTCGACGACCTGCTCAGCAATTCCGTCGACCAGCTCGGGGATGCTCTCGACTCGCTGCTCGGCGACATCCTCCCGCTGGGCGCAGAACAAGCAACGTCGACGAACGCAACCGCCACGAGTGGCGGTGAGAACGCATCGGCGACGACGAACGCGAACACCACGGCCAGCGAGATCGGAGCCACGACGAACGCCAGCACGACGACCACCGGCGGCAACGGATCGAGCAGCCTCGGTGACACCCTCGGAGCGTTCGGTATCGTCGCCGTCGGTCTGACAGCCAGTACGATGCTGCTACGGAAACGGCGACGAGAGTAACGACCCAGTCGACTCGAACCTCCCGTTCGCGATTCCGTTCATCCCCGGGGCAGCGTCTTCACACGATAGCCACGGAGTGAGAGGGGACTGTTTCGAGAGGAGAGTACTGTCGCCGTTCCGGCATCCGACCCCCGGAGCGAACAGCGGTCGCTCAGTCGTCGGCGCTCGCCCGGCCGCCGACGGTGGGCCGCGACACCTCGCGGTCGGTTTCCTCGCCCGCGATGTCGTAGGGGTACTCGCCGGTGACACAGCCCATACAGAGGTCCTCTCGGGGAGTGTCGAGCGCGTCGGCGACCGCTTCCCGTGAGATGTAGGCGAGACTGTCGGCACCGATCACTTCACACACCTCCTCGGTCGAGCGGCCGGCGGCCAGCAGCTCCTCGCGGCTCGCCATGTCGATCCCCATGTAGCAGGGCGCGACGATCGCGGGCGAACCGATCCGGAGGTGGACCTCCGCCGCGCCGACGTCGCGGAGGAGTTCGACGAGCTGGGTCGAGGTCGTCCCCCGGACGATCGAGTCGTCGATCAGGGTCACAGTTTTGCCCTCGACGGTCGATTTGATCGGGTTGAGCTTGAGTCGGACCGCACGCTCGCGCTCGTCCTGAGTCGGCATGATGAACGTCCGGCCGACGTATCGGTTCTTCATCAGCCCCTCGGCGAACTCCACGCTGCCGTCGCCCTCGTTCGCGGCCTCCGCGTAGCCCGAGGCGAACGCCCGCCCGGAGTCCGGCACCGGCATCACGACGTCGGTGTCGATACCGCTCTCAGCCCACAGCTGTCGGCCGAGTTCGCGACGGGCCTCGTAGACCAATTCGCCGTCGATCGTCGAGTCGGGTCGGGCGAAGTAGACGTGTTCGAAGAAACACCGCGCGGTGTGATCGGGTTCGACGAGTCGGTGGCTCTCGTAGCCTGCGCCGTCGGGTTCGAGTACCACGAGCTCGCCAGGTTCGACGTCTCTGATGAGTTCGCCGTCGAGCGCGTCGATCGCCGCACTCTCGCTTGCGAGTACGTAGCCGTCCTCCAGCTTCCCGAGACACAGCGGCCGATTGCCCTGCGGATCGCGGAGGCCGAGCACGCGGTCGTCGTGCATCACGGTGAGCGAGTACGATCCATGTATTTTGCCCATCGTCCGCTCGACCGCGTTCACGAGATCGCCGTCGAGGAGGTTCCGCGCGAGATCGTGGGCGATCACTTCGGTGTCGCCGTCGGAGGTGAACGCGTGGCCCAGTCCGGCGAGCTCGTCCCGCAGCGCGTCCGCGTTGACGAGGTTGCCGTTGTGAGAAAGGCCCAGCGACCCGCTCTTGAACGAGACCGAAAAGGGCTGGGCACACGAGGAGTCGACGCTGCCCGCAGTCGGATAGCGGACGTGGCCGATCCCGTTCGGGCCGTTGAGCTCCGCGATGTCGGCCTCGGAGAAGGCGTCACCGACGAGCCCCATCTCGACGTGGGAGTGTTGCTGGAACCCGTCGTGAGTGACGATCCCCGCCGACTCTTGGCCGCGGTGCTGGAGGGCGTAGAGCGCGTAGTAAAGCGGCCGCGCGGCGGCGCGGTCGGCGAGCGAGACGCCGACGACCCCGCACTTCTCGTCCATCTACTCGCCGGCCTTCTCCTGCCACGCGTAGTCGCGTCGCTTCGCGGACTTCCCGAACCCACACGACGCGCAGACTTTCTTCGTCTTGTGGTAGGAGGCTTCGCCACAGCGGCGGCATTTCACGTGCACAGTTTTGTTCTTCTTCCCCTGGCTCGGCGTTCCGGACCCGGTCATGGTGTTATCGTGACGACGTTGTCCCCGCGGATAATCGTTGTGCTCTCGACCGTCTCGACGCCGACCTCGCCGGGCGTCGGCGCGTCCGCATCCCCGCTCGCGGGTTCGAGCACGATGTTCATGTGCTGGTCGTAGCCAGCGAGCGACCCGGTGTAGATCTCGCCGTCTTTCAGCCGTACGGCCACGCTCTCGCCGAGGGTGGCTTCGAGCACGTCGAGGGGACGTCCTTCGGTCATGACGCGTACTCGTCCGGTACGACTCTTAAGCGTACCGTCACGGATCGCCCGGCCGTCGTCGCCCGGCTACCGCCGCCCGCGGACGAACGCCGGCCCGTCGACGTCCTCGGTTTCGGCCTCGCGCCACGAGTGCTCGGGCTCCCACCCGAGCAGATCGCCGGCCTTCGCCGTCGAGAAGCCCGATTCGGTGTCGTCGAGATCACACTCCTCGGGGAGGTCGCCGTAGCCCGCCTCGATCGCCTCCGTCGTGGAAACGTCGAGATAGGTGTCCGCGGCGAAGGCGTTGAACACCTCGTGACCGTCGAAATCCGTCGTCAGAGCGGCCTCGACGATCCCGACCACGTCCCGGACGTCGACGTACGACCAGAGGTTGCCCGATCGGCTCGCACTATCGAGATCGAACCCCTCGCGGATGGCTGTCACGGCGTAGCTGCCGGGGTACTGGATCCACGATGGGCGGATCGTCGCGACCTGCACCCCGAACGCGTTGGCGATCCGCTCGGCGACGGCCTCGCCGGCGAGCTTCGAGGTCTCGTAGGCGTTCCACGGGGCGGTCGGATGGCTCTCGTCGATCGGGAGGGATGCGGGGAGTTCGGGTTCGGGCCAGTGCGTTCCATAGACCGTCTCGCTCGACGCCCACACCACGCGCGCGTCGGCCCGCCCGGCGGCTTCGAGGACGTCGAACGTGCTCAGGACGTTGTTCCGATAGACGTCCCCGCCAGCGTGGTTCTCCTCGTGAGGAATGTTCCCGAAGTGGACGACGGAGTCGGGATCGGCGTCCACGATCGTCTCCCACGTCGGCCCCTGCTCGGTCAGATCCACGGCCCGGAAATCGACGTCCTCGACCCGGATTTCGGGAAGCTCGCGGTCGATCGCGATCACCTCGTGGTCCTCCCTGAGGCGATCGACGATCCAGCTGCCCGAACCGCCGAGCGCGCCCGTGACGACGACCGTGTCGGTCATGCTGGCTCGCGGAGCGCGAATCGGTTAACCCTCCGCCTCCCGGCGAACCCGTTCGCCCTCGATGACTCGTCCGGCGGGCGTCCCGTCGTTTTTCGTCGACTCAGATATCGACGGCGAACGAGGTGTCGACGTCGACGCGTTCGGCGAACGTTCCCAGTAGCTCGGCGAGCGCATCGAGGTCCTCGGTGTCGATCACCTCGACCGGGGTGTGCATGTAGCGGTTCGGCAGCCCGAGGTTCAGCGACGGGATGCCGCCGCGCTGGGTGAAGAAGGCGTCGGCGTCGGTGCCCGTCCGCGAGCCGGTCGCCTGGAGCTGAATCGGGATCTCGGTGGTGTCGGCGGTCGTGCGCATCGCATCGACCAGAACGGGATGGCTCGCGCCGCCACGGGTGACGACCGGTCCCTCGCCGAGTTCGATCCCGTTGCTGCGCGTGCCCGGCGTCGCGGGCTCGTCGGTGGCGTGAGTCACGTCGACCACGATCGCGGCGTCGGGCGCGAGATCGAACCCGACCATCCGCGCGCCCTGGAGACCGACCTCCTCCTGGACGGTGCTGACGGCGTACACCGTGGCGTCGACGTCGGCCTCGCTCGCGCGGCGGAGGCCCTCGGCAGCGGCCCACGTTCCGATCCGGTTGTCCATCCCGCGGGCCGCGAGCCGCGTGCCGTGAAGTTCCTCGACAGTAGAGGCGATCGTGATCGGGTCGCCGACCTCGACGAGTTCGCGCGCCTCGTCGCCGTCTTCGGCCCCGATGTCGACGTGCTGTTCGGCGATGTCGGCGGTCTCGTGGTCGTCGCGCAGGTGGATCGCGGCCTGGCCGATGACGCCCGGGACGGACTCGCCGTCGGCGTGGATCGTGACGTGCTGGCCGCGCGACACGGTTTTATCCGCACCGCCGATCGAACCGAGGTTGACGAACCCCTCCTCACTGACGTCCCGAACGACGAACCCGATCTCGTCGGCGTGACCGGTGAGGGCGATGCTCGGTGCGTCGGTTGCGCCCTCGTGGACCGCGACCGCGTTGCCGTAGTCGTCGGTGCGGACCTCGTCGACGAACTCGCTCACGTACTCGGTCCAGATCGCCTGGCCACGGGTTTCGAACCCGGACGGGCTCGGGGTTTCGAGCAGGTCGTCGAGGAACGCGCGCTGGCTCTCGTTCACGGCCACCGTATCGACGCCGTGGGTAAGAACCACTCGGAAAACGAGGTGTACGGGAAGGAAAGGACGGCAGGGAAAACCGGCACTGGAAGCCCAAACGAATAAGCCAACGGCCCGTGAAGAGGGGCCGCATGGCAGACAAACTGACGCTGCTCGAACTCCACCTGCACAGCGACGAGAACGAGTTCACGAGCGATTTCCAGTTCAGCTCCGACATCGGCGAACTGCTGCGCGACCGCCTCGGCTTCGGCTCCGAGAGCTCGGAGTCCGACGATTTCTCCACCGACGCCGACGACGACGCGTCGTTCGACACCGATACCGACGTCGACGACGACACGTCGTTCGAGAGCGAGCCCGACGCCGGCGTCGATCCGCTCGGTGCGGACGGTGGCAGCGGCAGCAGCGCGGTCCAGACAACCGATGACGACGAGGCGAGCGACACCGTCGTCGAGATCGACGAGGACGTGGACGAGGAGGAGACGGAGTCCTCGGGCAGCGCGCTGCGCAAACTGTTCGTTCTCGGACTGCTCGTCGGGCTCGCGCTCGTCGCCCAGTGGTATCTCGGCGGCGACGACCTCGAAGACGAGTTCGCGATGGACGACGACGAGTTCGGCGTCGACGACGACGGCGAGGACGAGTTCGAGGAACTGTAGAGGCGAAACCCTTTGTCCGCGCGGCGATACTTTCTGACGTGAACCTCCTTCGTAGCGCCAAAGCGGTGACCGAAGCCTCCGGCGACGGGCTGATCGACTGGGCCGCCGTCGCCGAGGCCGCACGGGCCGCCACCGACCCGGGCGACCTCGCGCTCACCGCCGACGAGCGGTCGGGCTACGCCGCCGACGTCCGCGACGCCCGAACCCGGGTTCGGGAGGTCGCCGGCGTCTCCTTCGATCTCCCCGACACCATCGAGGTCCAGCACCGTCACCACTGGATCGACGCGAACATCGCGACGTTCGAGCGCATCATGGGAACGCTCGACATCGAGGGACGGACGCTCGTTCCCGGTCTCGCACGGGTGGCGAACACCGGCTCGATGACCGTCGCGCTCGCCTTCCTCGCGAACAACGTGCTCGGCCAGTACGACCCGCTCTTGCTCGCGGAGGGCGACCGTCGTGGCGCAGTAGGCGGAGGCACAGCGAGCGGGGGCGCAGCGGGCGAGGGAGGCGAGGGTGCGGCGAGCGGAGCCACGGATCACGCGCTCTACTTCGTCCATCCGAACATCGGGCGGGTCGCCGACGAACTCGATGTCTCGCGCGCACGATTCCGGCGGTGGATCGCCTTTCACGAGGTAACTCACGCCGCGGAGTTCGGCGCGGCTCCGTGGCTCTCGGGCCATCTCGAAGCCAGGATGGAGCGGGCGGTCGACGCGCTCGGCGAGGGGAGCCTCGACCGCGAGGCCTTTCGCGAACTCGACGCCGCGATGACCGCGGTCGAGGGGTACGCCGAACTCCTGATGGATCGGGCGTTCGACGACGAGTACGCAGACCTCCGCGAGAAAGTCGAGGCGCGACGACGCGGCCGCGGGCCAGTCGCCCAGCTCGTCCGTCGGCTTCTCGGGATGGGGATGAAACGCCGGCAGTACGAGCGCGGCAAGGCCTTCTTCGAGACCGTCGCCGACGCCCGCGGGGTGGAGGGGGCGAGCGTCGTCTGGGATCGACCGGAAAACCTGCCGACGAACGCGGAGCTCGACGCGCCCGAGCAGTGGCTCGATCGCGTGGTCCGCTGAAGCTCGAAAACCGGCCCGTCCCGTTCAGCTCCGAAAGCCGAGCCCGCGGGGGAAGGCGAGCCACACAACGACAGCCCCGACGACGAGTCCGGCACACGTCGCGAGCGCGAAGACGAGGATCGAGGAGTCGCCCTGGAGCGTGATGAGACCTGCCGAGAGTCCAACGAGCACCACAAATCCGATCTTGAGCCGGCGCGACGCGGTGAGGCGGTCCTCCCGCGAGACTGGCCCGACCATCACCGCTCCTCGGCTGTGTTAGCGGTCGCCTCGCTTTCGGTATCGGCGTCTGCGGTGCTCACGTGCATCCCGACGAACGCCCACTCGTCGTCACGGCGTTCGAGCGTGCCGCTCCAGCGGGTCTCGTGCTCGCGGTGCTCGCCGTCCTCACCGCGCCACGCCATCAGCACGTCGTCGCTGAACCACGCGGTCGAGTCGTGCTCGGTCACCCGGAGTTGGCGGCTCTCGACGGTCCAGTCGGTCGTCGTCTCGGTCTGTTCGCGGAGGCCTGCTTCGATCTCCTCGTACCCGGCAAGCCGATCGGTGATGCCGAACTTGACGACCGACGCCGACTCGGCGAAGAAGGGAGACAGCGGTTCGCCCGCCCGGAGCGCGTCGTAGTACGCCTCGATCGTGGCTTCGGCGGTCATACCGGCCGGAGGGGAGGACGGGATTTACGCCTACTGGAAGCCACGATTGGTGTCGTTTTCCTCGACGAGGTCGTCGAGTTCGGCGTCGAGCAGGCGTTCGGCCTCCTCGAACTCGTCGGCGAACTCGTCGAGCCCCTCGGGGCGATCGTACTGGTCGTACTCCATCGGGCCGTAGGCGGGGCTGTCGAGCGCACCCATCACGTCCTCGAACAGGGCGTCGGGCGTCGTCGGCGCGTCGGCGTGGGTTTCGAGTACGCTTTCGAGTTCGGTCGCCGCTTCTTCGGCTTCGTCCTCGTCCTCCATCGGGGACTGGACGCCGAAGCGACCCGCATCGCCCTCCGGAAAGAGCGGATCGAGATCGTCGTCGATTCGCCGGGCGAGTTGCGTGCCGACGCCCTGGACCTCGAAGGGGTTCTTCGCATACGTTTTGAGCTGGAAGACGCCCGCCGAGGGGTGACCGAGGTACATGTCCTCGCCGATACCCCGGTCGCGATCGCCAGCGACCGCTCGCCAGCCGCCGGGGTCGGCCCCCGAATCAGTCACCTCCTCCAAGATGTCCTGCCAGTCGCGAACGCGCATACCTCCTCTATCGGCGTGGTCCGTATCAACCCACCGCTCGCGGCCCGATGTCGGATTTTGGTTTGGTGGCTGCGGTGGCGGTGCGGTCCTAGCGTCTCACCGAACGAAGTGAGGTGAGGCTCAGGAGAGTTTGCTCTCCTGGTGGATGAAGGGCGAGTGACCGAAGGGAACGAGGGCTTCGGCGGTGCTGTGCGGAGTGGTCGCGGAGAGTGCCAGCGGCTGTACCGCGAGCGAGCCGCGAAGCGGCGAGCGAGCGAGCGGGTGTTTTTCGTCCAGGTTTTTGCGAGTAGCGAGGGACGCTTCGCGTCCCTCGTACCGTGCGAACGGGCGCTTTGCGCCCGTGAGCAGAGAGTGGTGGCCGACCGTCGGGAGGCCACCCGACGTGGTTCGAAAGACGCCGGAGGCGTCTTTCGTCATGCCGAGACGGCTTCGCCGTCTCGTAGCAAAGTAAAAAAGTGGGTTCTAGTAGCTGCGAACCTTCGGCTCGTACTCTTTCTCCTCGCCTTCGAGGATGACCGGCTTGTAGTAGAGGTCGGGGGAGCCGTCGCTCCACGCGAGCATCGAGTGTTTGATCCAGTCCTCGTCGTTGCGGTCCTGATAGCCCTCACGCCAGTGTGCGCCCCGGAACTCGGTGCGCGCGAGCGCCGAGAGGGTGATGGCCTCGGCGAGGTCGATCAGGTTTCTGGTCTCGATGGTGTGCTGGAGGTCGGTGTTGAACGTTCGCGAGGGGTCGGAGACGTAGACGTCGTCGTAGGCCTCCCGCGCCGCACGGATGTCCCGGAGTGCCTGTTTCAGCCCCTCTTCGTTGCGGAAGACGTTCACGTTCTCGGTCATCGCCTCTTGGAGCTCGGCGCGGATTTCGGCGTGCTGGCGACCCTCGTCCTTCTCCATCAGGTGCTCGATGCGGGCGCGCTCGGCGTCGAGCGCGCGCTCGACGGTCTCGTCGATCCCGACGAGCGCCGCGCCACCGTCCGACTCCGTCTGACGAGATCGGCCGTCATCGGATGTCCGACCGCCGTCGGCCGCGACGTCGTCGGGCGAATCGAGTGCGCCTGGCGATACCGGACTGTCGTACTCGGCGCGCTCGATGCTCGCGGAGGGGCCGGTCTCGATCTCGGCGGCCTCCATCTCCTTGCCCGCGGCGTGACGACCCGCGCGCGCGCCGAAGATGATGAGTTCGGGCAGCGCGTTCCCGCCCAATCTATTCGAGCCGTGGACCGAGACGCAGGCGCACTCGCCCGCGGCGTAGAGGCCCGTGATGCAGGTCTCGCCGTTCTCGGAGACCTCGATCCCGCCCATCTCGTAGTGCTGGCCCGGCTTGACCGGCATCGGGTCGTCGAGGGGGTTCACGCCCTCGAAGTCCTCCGAGAGGTGGATGATGTTCTCCAACCTGTCGGTGATGCGCTCCTCGCCGAGGTGGCGCATGTCGAGCATGACGTGATCGTCGTCGAATCCGCGGCCCTCGTTGACCTCCGTGAGTTCGGCGCGCGCGACCACGTCCCGGCTGGCGAGCTCGCCGACGTTGTTCGCGTACCCGTTCTCGAACATGAAGCGCTCGCCCTCCTCGTTGTAGAGGATGCCGCCCTCGCCACGGACGCCCTCGGTGATCAGCACGCCGGTGGAGGGGAGCGTAGTGGGGTGGAACTGGACGAACTCCATGTCTTCGAGGGGGACGCCCGCCCGGTAGGCCATCGCCTGGCCGTCGCCGGTGTTCGCGACCGCGTTGGTGGTGTGATCGTAGACCTGTCCTGGGCCGCCGGTCGCGAGGATCACGCCGTTGCTGGCTTTGAACCCCTCGACCTCCCCAGTTTGAACGTCGTAGGCGATCGCGCCGTGGCAGACCCGGTCCTCGGGGTCGTCGTGGTCGGTGACGGCGAGCTGGGTGACGTACCACTCGTCGTAGACCTGGATGCCGCGTTTGACGACCTGCTCGTACATCGTGTGGAGCAGGTGATGGCCCGTCTCCGCACCGGCGTAGGTCGTGCGGGGAAACGAAAGCCCGCCGAACGGGCGCTGGCTCATCCGGCCGTCGTCCTCGCGCGAGAAGGCCATCCCCCAGTGTTCGAGCTGGATGACCTCGCTCGGGCTCTGCTGACAGAGGGTCTCGATCGCCGGGGCGTCCCCGAGGTAGTCCGAGCCCTTCATCGTGTCGTAGGCGTGGTCCTCCCACGAGTCGCCGTCCCGGAGTGCGGCGTTGATCCCGCCTTCGGCGGCCCCGGTGTGGCTCCGTACGGGGTGGAGTTTCGAGACGAGCGCGACGTCCGCGCCCTCCTCGTGTGCCGCGATCGCCGCGCGAAGGCCGGCCCCGCCCGCGCCGACCACGATGACGTCGTGTTCGTACATCTCTTGGTCACGGTTCGACCTACCGAGACTTGAGGCTGTTCATGCCCGGCCTGCCGTTCCGGATTGTCTGAGGCGTTCGAACGAACGGACCGTGCTACACCAGTGCTTCCATGTCGGCAACGAACTCCTCCGCCCGCTCGAACAGCTCGTCGACGTTCGCCTCGATCGGGTCGTGGTCGTAGTCGGCCTGCTCGCGATAGTCGCGAAGTTCGTTCAGAAACCGTCCGTCGGCCCCGCTCGCTTCGCCCTCCAGGACGATCTCCTGGCCGAACAGTGAGATCACTGCTCGGTGACTCCCTGGTTCGAACCCCTTCGCGTAGAGCACGGCTTGGGCCGCGTGAAAGCAGGCGTAGTACAGCCGGTTGACGACTGCCTTGTCGGTGCCACCGTCCCGCAGCACCGCCGCGTCCGACAGCGCATCGCGGGCTTCCTGTAACTCCTCCGCAGCGTAGTCAGCCATGCGAGCGCCCGTCCCGGAGCACGTTCTTGATGAACGGGTGGTCTTTGCGCTCTTCGAAGTGATCTTTCGCTTTCACGTGGACCGACACCACGACCCCGTATTCGAGTTGGACCTCGTAGGCGATGTCGCGGAGCTCGTCCGCGTGCTCGGTGGTGTCGAGCACGACGAACACGTCCACGTCGGAGTCGATCCCGTGCGCCTCGCCCCGTGCCGCGCTCCCGAACAGCAGCAGCTCGTGGATCGAATTGCCGAACGCGTCGTGTGCTCGCTCGGCGAACGCCTCGAACGCTCGCTGGTGTGGACGCGACGCCGCTGCGCTCATTGGGGGTTGTTGTGTCTCCGCGCGCATTTATTTATCCCCAACTGAACGAACTATGCGCTGGCTCTACCAGAACTTCAGGTTGTCCTTCACGGCCTCGCGCTTCATCTCCTGGATGTGCTCGGTCAGCGGGATGTCCTTCGGACAGACCTCGGTACACGAGAACTGGGTCTGACACCGCCAGACGCCGTGCTCTTGCTCCAGAATGTCCATCCGGTGTTGCTTCAACTCGTCTTCCTCGCGCTCGTCCATCGCGAAGCGGTAGGCCTTGTTGATCGCCGCCGGGCCGAGATACTGGTTGTCGCCCGCCGCGATGTTACACGAAGACTGGCACGCGCCACACCAGATGCATCGCGTACTCATCTTGATCTTCTCGCGGTTCTCTCGACTCTGGCGCTGTTCCTCATCGTCGGGGGTGTCTCCCTGAAAGTACGGCTCGACTTCGTGCATCTGGTCGTAGAAGTGCTCCATGTCGACCACGAGGTCCTTCTCGACCTCCTGGTGGGGTAGCGGCTCGACCCGTACCGGGGTGTCGAGATCCGCGACCTGGGTCTGACATCCCAGTCGCTGTGACCCGTTGATGAACAGGGCGTCCGAGCCACAGACTGCCTGGCGACACGAGTGCCGGAAGGTGAGCGAGGGGTCGTACTGGTCGCGCGCGTACATCAGCGCGTCGAGCACCGTCATCCCTCCCTCGAAGGGGATCTGGAAGTCGTCGAACCGGGGCTCCTGCTTGGCCTCGACCTCCGGATCGTACCGGAACACCTTGAGGGTGATCCGATCCTCGTCCCCGCCGGCGGCTTCCTCGGCGCGCTCCTGACGCTCCGCTTCACCGGCGCGTTTTCGTTCGAGCCGCCGGTCCTGGGCGGTCTCTTCTGTGGGTTCGGTCTCGGATACTGTCTCGCTCTCGGTCTCCTGCTGTGGGATTTGCGTGCTCATTGTGGGTTAGAAGCTCACGTCCATGCCGGTCATCGCCAGCGCGACGCGAACGCCCTGGACGACGAGGAGGACGCTCGCGGCGACGAGCACCGCCGCCACGGCCTTCTTCTGGGCGCCGTCGAGGCCCTGGTTCACGAGGGCGTTGTAGACGCCGTTGACGCCGTGGAACGTTGCAGTCACCAGGAAGAGCACCATCGTGGCGAAGTAGCCAACCTGGCTCATCCGTGCGGTCGTCCCGGCGAGGGTGATCTCGTAGGCGTGGTTCACGAAGTGCAGCAGCATGAAGTGGAAGGCGAGCACCACGATCAGGAACGCCGCGGTCAGGCGCTGGGCGAACCACCGCCAGCCACGCCGATCGAACGAGGAGTAGCGCTCGGCCATCAGAACGCCCCCGTGAGAAAGGTCGGAACGCTCGCGATCGCGATCAGCCCCGTGACCACGAGCGAGGCGTAGAAGCTCTTGTCCTGGGAATCGAGCCCCACCCCGAGATCGACGAACAGCAGTCGGATCCCGTTCAGGATGTGAAAGACCGCGACCGCGAGCAGGCCGACCTCGAGGATGCGCACGAGCAGGAGTGCTTCGAGCCCACCGAGCGTCCGGTTGTACGTCCCCGCACCCGAGATCGCCGTACTCAGGACCGCGATGTGGGTGAAGAGGTAGCCCACGAGCACCCAGCCGGTGAACTTGTGAAAGATCCACGCCCACATCCCGGCCGAGAAGTCCCGCCACCGCCCGAAGTCCTCGACGAGACCCCGTTTGTACGACTGACTCATGTGTCCGGAGGGTGGGACCGATCCGGTATAGTCGTTACGTACCCGGACGAGCGTGCCGTTGCCGGATCAGGGGGAATTGAGTTCCGTGCGGTCCGATCGGTCGCGGGGCTACGCGCGGTCGCCCTCGCGGCGGGCCTGCTCGCGCTCGAACGCACGCCGCGTCGACGCGTCGAGTTCGACGAGGTGACAGACCGGGTTGCCGGGGTAGACGAGCGGGTTTTCGAGCACGCCGACCACGAGTCCGGTGAAGGGTGCGACGACGCTCTCGCTCTCGGTCTTGAACGGGTCGGTGATGGTGCAGACCGACTCCCCCTCGCGGACGAGATCGCCGCCGTCGTAGTGCATGTCGACGAGGCCGCCGACGTCCGCCCGGAGCCACGTTTTTTCGGCTGCGCCGTCGATGACGGTGCGCCAGCCCGGCCACCGAACCGCGTCCGCACTCCGCATCCCGAACTCCGCGAGCACGCTCTCGACGCCGAGGAGCGCCCGGTCGATCAGGTCGCGCTGGAACCGGTGGGCCTCGCCCATCTCGATCGTGACCGTGGCCGTGCCCCGCTCGGTGGCTTCCCGTCGGAGGGTGCCCTCCGGACCGGAGCCGTCGATCACGACGTTCGAACCGAACGACTTCGCCACCCGCTCGACGCCCTCGGCCTCGGTGTCGGCCCGGACGTGGAGGGTGTTGGTTCGGCCCCGGGTCGAGGTGTGGAAATCGAGGCCGAAATCGCCGGGCGAAACGAAGTTCGCGAAGATCCGCCGCGCCATCCGCCGGGCGCTGGTGCCGGTCTCGTTCCCGGGAAACGATCGGTTGAGGTCGCGGTCGTAGATCGGGAGGTAGCGCTGCTGGGCGAGGAAGCCAGGGACGTTGAGCACGGGGAGACAGACGAGGGTGCCGTGGAGGTCCGTGTGATCCCACTCGTGGGCCACGGTCCGCACGACCTCGACGCCGTTGAGCTCGTCGCCGTGGGCCGCCGCGGTGAGCACCCCGATCGGGCCCGGCTCCGCCCCGTTGACGATGGTGACCGGGATCCTGACCGGATCGCCCATGTAGGTCTCGCTGATGCCGTACCTGATGTTCTGGGTTTCGCCGGGCGCGACCTTCCCGCCGTCGTAGGTGAAGGCCCCCTCGTGACTCATCACCCCCGCTCCGTCAGCCGAGGGTAAAAACCTCCGCGTCCCCGTCGTCCGTCGCCGACCACGGTCACAGATCGCCGTCCGTCGACCGTCGGTCCGTCGGTGGTTCAAACGACGAAACGCCACAACTTTCACCGGAGCGCGGCGATCGAAGGCCATGACGAACGCCGACGACCCCGTCCGAGTGGGGGTGTTGAGCCTCCACAACAGCAAGGAGACGAAGGCCATCCTGAACGCGGTCGAGGACCTCGGCCACACGCCGGTGTGGCTCCGGCGGGAGAACACCGCGGTCTCGATCCGCGACAGCGAGGTCGGCGTCGAGCCCGAAATCGACGTGGTCGCGAACCGGCTCCTGCTCTCGAACACCGAGGAGCCCGCTGAGGGGCTCGGACTCGCGGCGACGTTCGAGCGGATCCGCCCGATGCTCAACCGGCCCGGTCCGACGCTCACCGCGATCCACAAGTTCGCCACCGCCGCGCGGCTTGCCGACTGGAACGTCAGGGTACCGGATGCGCTGCTCGCACTCTCGAACGACCGGCTCAATCGTGGTCGCGAGCAGTTCGGCGACGTCGGGGTGTACAAGACCGCGATCGGCACTCACGGCGGCGGGACGTGGAAGGTCGATCTCGACGAGCCCGTGAACCCCAAAGTCGGGAATCGACAGGCGTTCCTCCAGGAACTCATCGAGCGCGATGCGACCGAACACCGCGATCTTCGGGTGTACGTCGTCGACGATCGGATGGTGGGCGCGATGCACCGGTACGCCCCGGAGGGCGACTGGCGGACCAACGTCGCGCTCGGTGGCGCGGTCGAGAACGTCACCGACGAGATCCCCGACGAGGCCAGAGAGACCGCGCTCTACGCCGCCGACGTGATGGATCTCGACTACGTGGGGGTCGACCTCATCGAGGGGACGGATGGCTGGCACGTCCTCGAAATGAACCCGACCGCGGGGTTCAAGGGCCTCTACGAAGCTACTGGTCGGAGTCCCGCGCCCTACATCGCGAAGTTGGCGATCGAGCGCGTCGGCGGGGAGGTCGACGACGACCGCGTGGCGGAGATCGCGACGACGCTCGACGACTCCACGCCGTCCAGCATGCCACGGCCCGAACGGCCCGCACCGGGCCAGACCCCACTGATCGGCTACATCGAGGACGTGGTCGTGAGCGGCACCAGCGGGTCGCGATCGGCGCTCGCCAAATCCGACACGGGAGCGACGCGAACCAGCATCGACACCTCGCTCGCGGCCGAGATCGGGGCCGGCCCGATCAAGAGCATGACTCGCGTCAGGTCGGGAAGTTCGAAGTCCGGGAAGGCGCGACCGGTGGTCGACCTCGTGGTGGGGATCGGCGGCACCCAGCACACCGTGACCGCGAGCGTCGAGGATCGGAGTCACATGAGCTATCCGCTCCTCCTCGGTCGGGACATTCTCCAGCACTACCAGGTCGACGTCAGGCGACGCGCCGACAGCGACGACGCCGCGGAAGCGGAGCGCCTCGAAGAGTAGCATCCGTTGGGCGAGCAGAGCCGGCAGTCCTCGTTCACGTCGCTGTGGCGAAACCTGTGGACGATGGAACGTGTCCGTATCGAGGAGAGCGACGCGAAAACGGGGAGGGGACGGACAGACGATCATCGGTCCTCCCGCGTCCCGACTGGGCGGTGGCAAGTCAGCCGGGATGTGTTCGTTCGGCTGACGAAGCAAAAAAGCTGTCGGCCGATCAGGACTCGTAGTGTGCCCAGATGTAGCGAACGGCGATCGATCGATACGGCCGCCATTGCTCCGCGAGATCGTGCATTTCCTCGCGGGTCATCTCGCCGTACAGCGATTCGATCCCGCGGCGCACCGCGAGGTCGCCGATCGGGAACACGTCCTCCCGTCCGAGAACGAAGAGCAGGTACATCCGGCCGGTCCACCCCCCGATCCCACGGATCTCGCTGAGCCTGTCGATCACTTCCTCGTCGCTCGCGTCCGCGAGGCCCGCTCGGGTGAGGTCGCGTTCCTGAAACGCCCGTGCCGCGTTCCTGACGTACTCCGTCTTCGCCTCGCCGAGCCCGGCGTCTTCGAGGGCTTCCGGGTCGGCTTCGAGCACCGTTTCGGGCGTGACCGCCTCCAGCAGATCGAACACGCGCTCGCGCACCGCGGCTGCGGAGGCCGTCGAGATCGACTGGTTGATGATGGCGACCACGAGCCGCCGGAACTCGTCCTCGGCGGGTTCGAGCTCGATCGGACCGTGTTCGTCGATCAACCGATCCATGACGGGATCGTCGCGGAGGTGATCGTGAGCCTCGGACACGACTGCGGGAACGCGGTGAAAGAGAATACGAGTTGCGTTCGCGGTAGATCGGCCGGTTGCGGTGCGGTCGCGGTCGTGGTGCGGTCCTGGCGTCTCGACGAACGGAGTGAATCGAGGCTCAGGAGAGCTTTGCTCGCCTGGCGGATGAAGGGCGAGCGAACGGAGTGAGCGAGGGCTTCGGCGGTGTGGTCGCGGAGAGCGCCAGCAGTCGTACCGCGAGTGAGGCTGCAGGCCGAGCGATCGGTTTTCCATGAACGTCCGTTAGAGCGAAGCTCTAACGCAGCCTCTTGGAGAGCGAAGCTCTCCAATGGTCGGCGAATCTTCGATTCGCCTCGACATCGGAAGTCGAAGACTTCTGAGGACGTTTTGCAAGGAGGGGGTCGCGCGAGCGGTGCGAGGCGCGAACGGAGTGAGCGTGGTTCGAGACGCCTTTGGCGTCTCGTCATCTCGGAAGACCGGCGGTCTTCCGACGACTCGTCGAAGTGTCGAAGGCACTTCGAGATCCCGAGGGAGCGAAGCTCTCTCGGGCGACCTCGAAAGCGAACGGGCGCTTCGCACCCGTGAGCAGACGCAGCGAGCGCGATCCCCGCAGTAAAAAGGTTTTCAGTAGAACTCGCGAACCAGATCGGTGGCGTCCTCGGGTGCACCGTCCGGAATCTCGGCCATGTTCTCGTCGAGGCCATGGCGCTCGTTGTACGGGACCGATTCCTCGTCCCGATAGATCACGCCTTGGTACTCGGTGTCGTCGTCCATGATCTTCGCCTCGGCGGCGTCACGATCGGACGAGTCGTGATCGGTCTCGTCGAGGTCGACGATCGCGTCCCGGAAGTAGTCGTAGGTGTCGACGTCGTTGAACGTCACACACGGACTGTAGACGTTGACGAACCCGAACCCGTCGTGCTCGACGGCCTCCTGGACGATCTCGGTGTGGCGCTGGGCGTCCGAGGAGAACGACTGGGCGATGAAGCTGCCGTCGGCGGCGAGCGCGAGCGCGAGCGGGTTGACCGGGGCCTGTTTCGGGCCCTCGGGCGAGGTCGCGGTCTCGAAGTCCTCGCGACTGGTGGGCGAGAACTGCCCCTTCGTGAGGCCGTAGATCCGGTTGTCCATCACGACGTAGGTCATGTCCATGTTTCGTCGGACTGCGTGGACGAAGTGACCAGCGCCGATGGAGTAGCCGTCGCCGTCGCCGCCCGAGACCATCACTTCGAGGTCGGGGTTCGCGCTCTTGACGCCGATGCCCACCGGCAGCGCGCGGCCGTGGACGCCGTGGAGCGCGTAGCTGTGCATGTACGTGCCGATCTTGCCCGAGCAGCCGATGCCCGCCACCACGAAGGTGTTGTCGGGATCGTTGCCGGTGTTGGCGAGCGCCTTCATCATCCCGTTCATCGTCCCGAAGTCGCCGCAGCCGGGACACCACGTGGGCTGCTTGTCGGACTTGAAGTCGGTGAATCTGACGTCTGAACTCATGTGGGGACCTCCTGGGTCGCGTCGAGTTTCTCGGTGATCCGCTCGGCCAGTTCGTCGGCCTTGAACCGCACGCCGTTGTACTTGTTTATCCGTTTGACCCGGGTAAGGGTGTCGCCTTCGACCACGTCGGCGAACTGCCCGGTCGCATTGCACTCCACCACGATGACCTCGTCGGCGGCCTCGATCTCCTCGGTGAGGTCGGGCCGGGGGAACATGTACGGCACCGAGAGGAAGCGAACGTCGATGTCGGCCTCGTCGAGGAAGCCGATCGCCTCGCGCATCGCGCCCTCGTTCGATCCCCACGAGAGCACGAGCGTATCGGCATCGCTGTCGCCGAACTCGCGGTAGTCCCAGTTTTCTTCCTCCTGGGCGGTCTCGACCTTCTGGTTGCGTTTGTCGACCTGTTCGATCCGAACCTCCTGCTCCTCGGTCCGGCGGCCGAGTTCGTCGTGTTCGAGCCCCGTGGTCATGTGTGCGCCACCCGACGTTCCGGGCAGCGTGCGCGGGCTGATACCGTCGGCGGCCGGGAAGTGGGGCTGGAACTGGTCGCTGTCGTTGAGCCACGAATCGATCTCGTTCTCGTCGACGAGCTTGCCGCGGTCGATTTCGACACTGTCCATGTCGAACTCCTCGGGTTCGAACGTCTGTTCGGTGACCGCAAGTGCGAGATCGCCCACCAGATAGACCGGGGTCTGGTACTTCTCGGCGAGGTTGAACGCCTCGATCGTCTTGTGGAAACACTCCGACACCGTGGTCGGCGCGACCACGAAGCGGGGGATCTCGCCGTGACCGCCGTACAGGAGCATGTCGAGATCGCCCTGCTCCTGTTTCGTCGGCATTCCGGTCGAGGGACCAGACCGCATCACGTCACAGATCACGAGCGGCGTCTCGCTCGTGGCGACCAGTCCGAAGGTCTCGGCCATCAGGTCGATGCCCGGCCCGGAGGTCGCGGTCATCGAGCGCGCGCCCGCCCGCGCCGCGCCGAGCGCCATGTTGATCGCGGCGAGCTCGTCCTCGGCCTGCATCACGTGGCCGCCGTAGCGTTCGAGCCGCCCCTTCAGGTACTCCATCACGTCGGTCGCGGGGGTGATGGGGTAGCCCGAGTAGAACCGACAGCCCGCGGCGATCGCGCCCATGCCGATGGCCTCGTCGCCGTTCAGCAGGACGTAGTCGTTGTCGGTTGTCTCGATGTCGTAGTCGAACCCGTCGTGGTCGAGCTCCTCGACGACGTGCTCCTCGCCGAGCCGGGCGGCCTGGCGGTTGTTCGCGACGATCGACTCCCCTTTGTCGCCGAAGCGCTTTTCGAGCGCCTCGTCGAGGTTCTCGATCGGGAAGTTCGCGACTTCACAGGCCGCCCCGAGCGCGACGATGTTCTGCATGAGCGCGCCGCCGGCGTCCTCGGCGAGGCGCTTCAGCGGGACGGGGAGCCCGATCATCCCTTCGGGAGCCTCGAAGTCCTCCATCATCGTGCGCTCGCCGTCGTAGATGATGACCGAGCCCTCGTGGAGTTCGTCCATGTTCTCCTCGACCGTGCGCTGGGTCAGCGCGATCAGGATGTCGAGCCGATCGACGACCGACTCGACGCGCTCGGTCGAACTCCGGACCTTGTAGGCGGTGTATCCTCCCCGGATCCGCGAGGCGAAGTCCTTGGAGGTGAAGACGTGTCGGCCCGCCCGCGAGAGCGCCTGCGCGAAGATCTTCCCCGTGGAGTTGATCCCGTCGCCGGCCTCCCCACCGATGGCCCAGTTCAAATCGTCTGGCATGTGCTGGGTCCGGGTATGCTATCTGCGGACGAAAAGGCTTCGGAACGACCGTCAACATTGTCGACGACAGTGTATCCGTATTCGCTTGCGAGTACCTGATTCCAGCCGATCGATCTCGTCACAGCCTCCGATGGGACTCCTCTCAACGGGTGTATCGAAGTCCCTTTGGCGGACCCACGCCCAGCGTCAGCATGGAAGCGACACGAACTCGCGTGCGCGACAACCGGGAGGTCGGCCCGGAAACCATCGCGCTCGACCTCGAAACCCCCGACGGATTCGACGCCAGGCCCGGCCAGTTCGTCAAGCTCTCGCTCGACGTCGATGGAGAACGCCGCTCGCGGTTTTACACGCTCTCTTCATCAACGGTAGATGATACGTTCGAAGTCACCGTCGGTGTCGACCCCGACGGCGAGGTCGCCCCCTACCTTGCGGAGCTCGAAGCCGGCGATTCGGTGACGATGGCGGGGCCGTTCGGCAGCGCACACTACGAGGACGAATCTCGGACGACGGTCCTCGCGGGCGGTCCGGGGGTCGGACCCGCGGTCGGAATCGCCGAGCGCACCCTCGACGACGGCGGCGAGACGGCGGTGGTCTACCGCGACGACGATCCCGTTCACGAGGACCGACTCGACGCGCTCCGCGAGGCCGGCGCGACCGTGCACGTCGTCGGTTCGGCCGCCGATCTGACCGACCCGACGGCGGACGCACTCGCCGGTGACGAGAACGAACAGGTGTTCGTCTACGGGTTCGCGGACTTCCTCGACGCCGCAACCGATGCGCTCGCAGCTGCCGGCGGCGATCCCGACAGGGCAAAGATCGAGAACTTCGGTTGAACCACCAGGTTTTTACTTCAGGGCATCGCGCGCTTCGCGCGCTCAACCCCTCGCAAAAACCTGGACGAAAAACATCCGCTCGCCCACTCCGTTCGCTCGCGGTAGAACTACTGGCGCTCTCCGCAACCGCCACCGCACAGCACCGCTGAAGCCCTCACTCGCTTCGCTCCTTCGCCCTTCATCCGCCAGGCGAGCAAAGCTCTCCTGAGCCTCGATTCACTCCGTTCGTCGAGACGCCAGGCCCGTACCACGACCGCCACTACCCCGCCCGACCACCGCTAAAACGAGTACCCGACGGATAGATGTCGCGTGAGCCCGACCCACACCCATGAGCCGACACCGGTCCGGATCGACGACTTCCCGCCGACGATACCTCGCGCTTGCGGCCGCGATCGGCGGGTCACTCGCCGGCTGTCTCGGTGGTGACGGCGGGGGCGACGACGAGGAGTCCGGAACGACGGGGACGAACGGGACGGGGACGGCCACCACCGATGGAGCCGAGACGACTATGGCCGACGAAGCCGGCACGAACACCGCAGCGGGAGCCGGGACGACCACCGCCACGGCAACCGAATCGGCGACGCAGACGACTACGGGCGGCCAGCTCGATCTCCGCGAGGCGAACGTCGTCGGCGTCGAAGTCGAGTCGACCGACGGCGGCTACCGCTTCGACGTGACCCTCTATCACGACGACGACGGCGAGGACGGCTACGCGAACTGGTGGCAGGTCGAGACCCTCGGCGGAGAGCGACTCGGCCGGCGCGAGCTCCTCCACCCACATGGAACCACGCGATTCACCCGTTCAGAAACGATCGAGGTGCCGGATGGGACGAGCCGCGTCGTCGTCCGTGGTCACGATCAGACCCACGGCCACGGCGGCCAGGCGATGGTCGTGACGCTCGAAACCGGTGCGACCGAGACCGTCCGACAGGGTCCCGAACCCCAGTCGTTCGACGGGAGCGGATCCGGAACGGCGACCACGACCGACGGCGGATGACGGGAAGTCGCGAATGACGACGGAGAACGACGCCCGTGCGGCGGTCGGGGCCGAACGCGAGCGCCTGCGCGAACGGTTCGGCGCGTTCGCGGTCACGGAGACGCGCGTCGAGAACGACCCCGCGTTCTACGAGTACGGCCTCGATCTCGTCCGTGAGAGCGGCATGCTCGCCGACGCTGGCGCGCTGGTCCGCGATTCGCGGGACCGGGTTCTGCTCGTTCGCCATCCCGACACACCCGAAACGTGGGGAACGCCAGGCGGCGGCTACGAGACGGCCGACGACTCGCTCGCCGCGACGGCGGTCCGCGAGGTTCGCGAGGAGACCGGCGTTCGCTGCGAGGTGACTGACGTGCTCGCCATCCGCGTCAAAACCATCGAGCACAGCGAGGAGCCGCGGTCGTACCCGATGCTGACGGCCGAGTTCGCGGCCCACAGCGCCGAAGGCTCCGGAGTGCGCTCCAGGCAGCCGGCATCGGCGACCGACGACGACGAGGTGCTGGAGGCGCGGTGGTTCGTCGAACCGCCCGCGGCGCTCCACGACCGCACGCGGGACCTGCTCGGGGAGTAGCGCTCGCCGAATCTCGCCGCCACCCGGTTCGATCGTCGCCCGGAAACGGCAGTGCCTGGTTCGCGTGCGGAGCGCGCCTCGGCCGCAGGAACACTGATACGAGTGGCGTGGCGATCGGGGGCATGGTCGACGCTGCGGGCACGATCGCGGAACTGTTCGGGAGCGACGAGGCGACGCCGGCGGGAGCGACGATGCTCGACGTGGCTCGCGACATCCGGGCGAACCCCCGGACGATCGACTGCCGCGACGGACGCCAACTCGGATACGCCGACTGCGGCGATCCCGACGGCGACCCCCTACTGGTTTTCCACGGCTTCCCGAACTCGCGGCCCTTCGGCGCACTGTTCGACGCGGCGGGTCGCGAACGCGGCCTCCGGATCATCGCGCCCGAACGCCCCGGGTTCGGCGTCTCCGATCCCGCCCCGGACCGCGCGGTCGCCGACTGGGCCGACGACGTTGCCGACCTCGCCGACGCGCTCGGCCTCGACTCGTTCCCGGTACTCGGGATCTCCGGCGGCGGTCCCTACGCGGCGGCCTGTGCCGCACGACTGCCGGAGCGGATCGAGCGTGCCGGCATCGCCTGCGGTCTCGCCCCGCTCGACTCCGTGGCGTGGCGCGATCGCCTCCCGTTTCTGATCGCCAGGCACGCGAAGCCACTGGCGAAACTCTCGCTCTGGTCCGACGGGCGAACTGCCCGAAGGAACCCCGAGGCGTACCTCGAATCCACGGTCGAATCGACGGCCGCGGCCGACGCCGACCTCTGGCGCGGCGAGGTCGGACAGGTACTGTTGGAGAGCGACTACGAGGCGGTCAGCCGCCACGGCTACGGTCCGCTCGCGGACGAACTCGCCGTGTTCGCCGGCGACTGGGGGTTCGATCTCGGTTCGATCGACGTCCCCGTGTTCCTCTGGTACGGCCGGGCCGACCGGATCGTGCCGCTCTCGATGGGGCTGTACTACGCCGAACGGATCCCGACCGCCGAGGCCCACGTCTACCCCGACCAGGGTCACCTCTCGATCGTTGACGACAACGAGACCGGGATCCTCGACGCACTCGTCGACGGCCAGCGGTAGCACGGAAACGCACGGTCAGTGTTCGACGAACTCGATCAGGACGCCGCCGGTCGATCCCGGATGGAGGAAGGCCACCTCGTGGCCCCACGCGCCCTCCCGCGGCTCGTCGTCGATCAACTCGACACCGTGCTCGCGCGCCCGATCGAGCGCGGCCGCGATGTCGTCGGTTTCGAGCGCGAGATGGTGGATGCCCGGCCCGCTGCGATCGAGATACCTCGCGATCGCGCCCTCGCCGTCGAGCGGTTCGAGGAGTTCGAAGTAGCTCCCGTCGCAGTCGAGGAAGACGACGGCCATCCCGTCGAACGTCTCCTCGTGCGCCACCTCGAACCCGAACAGGTCGGTGTACAGTTCTGCGAGTGCGTCGGCGTCGTCGGTGGCGATGCCGGCGTGATCGACGTTCATAGCGCGGCCCCGCCCTGGTGCTCGCCGAAGACGTCCCGCATGGTATCACAGATTTCCCCGGTGGTGGCCTCGGCCTTCACCGCGTCGACGAGGTACGGCATGAGATTGTCGTCGCCCGCGGCGGCGTCGTGGAGCGCCGAGAGTGCGTCCTCGGCGGCCGCGTCGTCGCGCTCGTCGCGCACCTGCTCAAGCCGATCACGCTGGCGCTGCTGGTCTTCCTCGGTGACTTCCTCGATGTCGACTTCGGGCTCCTCGTCGACCTCGTACTCGTTGACGCCCACGATCACCCGCTCGCCCTCGTCGATCTCCTGCTGGCGCTCGAACGCGACATCTTGCACCTCACGCTGGACCCACTGGTCCTCGACGGCCTGGAGCATCCCGCCCTTGCCGTCGACGGTGTCGAGGATGTCGAACGCCTCCTCCTCCAGCTCGTCGGTGAGGCCCTCGACGTAGTAACTCCCCGCGAGCGGGTCGACCGTGTCGGCCGCGCCCGACTCGTGGGCGAGGATCTGCTGGGTCCGAAGCGCGGTGCGGACGCTCTCTTCTGTGGGCAGTGCGAGCGCCTCGTCTTTCCCGTTCGTGTGGAGGCTCTGGGTCCCGCCGAGGACGGCGGCGAGGCCCTGATACGCCACCCGGACGATGTTGTTGTCGATCTGCTGGGCGGTCAGCGTCGAGCCCGCGGTCTGGGTGTGGAACTTCAACTGCTTCGAGTCGGGATCGTCGGCGTCGAAGCGCTCGTCCATGATCTTCGCCCACATCCGCCTCGCCGCCCGGAACTTCGCGACCTCCTCCAGGACGTTGTTGTACGACGCGAAGAAGAAGGAGAGTTGCGGGGCGAAATCGTCGACCGCGAGGCCGGCCTCCGTGGCGGCCTCGACGTACTCGATCCCGTTCCCGAGGGTGAAGGCGATCTCCTGGGCCGCCGACGAGCCCGCCTCGCGGATGTGATAGCCCGAGATCGAGATGGTGTTGAAACTCGGGACCTCGTCGGCGCAGAACTCGAAGATGTCGGTGATGATCCGCATCGAGGGCTCCGGCGGGTAGATGTAGGTGTTGCGCGCGACGTACTCCTTCAGAACGTCGTTCTGGATGGTGCCCCGCAGTTCCTCGCGGTCGACACCCTGGCGATCGCCGACCGCGATGTACATCGCGAGCAGCACGCTCGC
This sequence comes from Halococcus agarilyticus, assembly GCF_000334895.1. NCBI lineage: Archaea > Methanobacteriati > Methanobacteriota > Halobacteria > Halobacteriales > Halococcaceae > Halococcus > Halococcus agarilyticus. Next base: position 193,520 of record NZ_BAFM01000001.1, read on the forward strand.
GGGCGCGTTGATCGTCATGCTGGTCGAAACCTCGTCCAGGGGGATGCCCTCGAAGACGGTCTCCATGTCGTGGATCGAGTCGATCGCCACGCCCGACTTCCCGACCTCGCCCGCGGCCATCTCGTTGTCCGAATCGTACCCCATCTGGGTCGGCAAGTCAAAGGCCATCGAGAGGCCGGTCTGGCCCTCGTCGATGAGGTACTGGAAGCGCTCGTTGGTCTCCCTTGCCGTACCCATCCCGGCGTACTGGCGCATCGTCCAGAGCCGGCCACGATACATCGTGGGATACACCCCCCGAGTGTAGGGCTCCTCGCCAGGGAAGCCAACGTCCTCGCGGTAGTCGCGCTCGCCAACGTCGTCGGGGGTGTAGAGCCGATCGACCTCGTGGCCCGCGGTGTCGGTCTCGAAGGTGTCCTTGCGCTCGCCGAACCGATCGAGGACGGGATCGAGGGTTTCTGCCTCCCACTCCTCCTTGGCCGACCGGATGTCGGCGAGGTCGTCGGGATCGAACATACCCGCTCGTAGGGTCGACGTGACTTTAATCGTTGTTCGTCGGGACCGTGGTCGCTCTCCAACCCACTTTTTTACTGTGCTACGAGACGGCGACAGCGAGGCACTACGCGCCTCGGGCCGTTCGCGCGGCGTAGCCGCGCGAAGAAGCCGTCTCGGCATCGTCAAAAGAGCCGTCGGCTCTTTTGGACAGTGCGATTCCTTCGGAATCGCTTGCAGTCGGGCGGCTTCGCGCGCCTGCGGTGTTCGTTCGCGGTTCGATCACTGACACCACCGCCTCAGTACCGCTCCGCGACAGCCACACGCCTCCCCAACCGATTCGCTCGGTCGCTTCGCTTCCTCGCTCATCCCTCGCACGTTCTGCGCGCCGTCGGCGCGCATTCATCGCGCGCCAACCACCACACGAAAAGTCACGGCTGGAATGACCCACTACTCGTCCTCCTGCTCCGTCTCGATCTCCACGTCGAAGTCCTCCGGTGTGGCCGCCGCGACGGCGGGGAGCCGTCGAAGCCGCGGGCGCAGGAGGACGTAGATCGCCGTGAAGCCGAAGCCGCCCGCGGTCAGCGCCATCGTCGGCGTCGTTCCCAGCACCGCGGCGACCGCGCCACCGACGAGCGAGCCAAGCGGGAGCGTCGCCCCGGAAGCGGTGCCTTTCGTCGCCGAAACCCGACCCAGCACGTCGGTCGGGAACACCCGCTGGTTCAGCGTCGAACTGAGCACGCTCGAAGCGCCGACGGGTACCCACGCGAGGCCGAACAGCACAACCGAGAGTGCCGGCGACGACACGAGGGCGGCCGCAAGCCAGCAGCAAGCACCCACCCCGTGAGCGAGGAGCAGCCGGCCGTAGGGAACGCCCTCGAACCACGGACCGACGAACGAGCCGACGAGCCGACCGATCCCGAGCGCGCCCAGCAGCAGGCCGTAGACGGCGGGACCGCCGAGACCGTCGCCGAACGCCGGCAGTATCGCCAGCGCGACGCCAGTCGTGAAGTTCGCCACCGCGGTCGTCAGCATCAGTTCGACGAACACCGTCCCGCGGAGCACCCCGATCCCGGCCCGGAGGTCCGAGACGTACGAACGCAGCACCGAGCGCACGGTTGCGACGGTCGGCTCGGTCCTCGATCCCGTGCGCTCGTCGACCTCCGTCGCGGTGCCGAGCCTGATACCGGCGAACAGCAGTGCGGCGACGGCGAACGTGGCCGAGTCGGCGAGGAACAGGGTCGTCGCGCCGAACAACGCGACGAAGCCGCCGCCGAGCGCGTCGAACACCATGTCCAGCCCGAGCGTCACGGTCGAGAGCGCCGCGTTCGCGCCGGGGAGGCGCTCGTCGTCGACGATCCGGGGCAGCAGCGCTGTCTCCATCGGTGTCATCAGCAGCGACGCGAGCATCAACACCGGCGCGACGACGAACAGGACGCCGACGTCCAAGTACCCTGTCGCCGCCGCCAGCGGCAGGGCCAGCACGACGGTGCCTTGGATCACCTGCGAGCCGACGAGGACGCGTTCGAGTGCCAGACGATCGACGAGTGGTCCGGCGAACACCTGGAGCAGCCACGGCAACAGCAGTATCGCGTTCAGCGCGCCGGTGACCAGCGTCGAGCCGCTCAGTTCGAAGGCGAGCCAGAGCATCGCCACCGTGTAGAGGCTGTCCCCGGCGTTCGTGACGAACTGTCCGGCGAAGAAGCGCCGGAAGTCGGCGTTGCGCCACAGCCCCCGATCGAGGGCGCTCATCGACGACCACCTCCGAGGGGCGTCGGCAGGGCTCCACGCGGAGCGGGCGAGCGGCTCCCACGCCAGCGGCTCGGGTATCGGCGCGGGCGGTTCGGTCGTGATTCATGTGTCGGTGCGCGGTCGTGCGAGCGCCGGCACTGAGCCGGCGACTCGGCGGATATCGGCATATGCGTGCGTGGTCGAGAGGAAATGCGGCTACCGAGGAGGTAGCGAAACGAACCCGAGTGCTGCGGCTATCGGGCCCGTCAGGCAGCGGGAGGCGAGAGGGGATCGAACACCGGACGAACCGTAGGCCGGCGAGTCATAAGACAGTTCTTCGCATCGGTTCGCGCGGCCGGTAAAAAGCGTACTGGTTCCGTGTGGGCGGTGGTTCCCGCTGTCTACGCCCACGATCTCGTCGGGTTTTATCGCGAATTCACCGCAGTCGATTCTCCCGCCGCGGACCGGAACGGACGCCAGTCAACTACGCAGGCCCTCCCCCGACGACGATCCGCTCCTCGATCGGGTCGACGACCGCTTGGCTGCCGATCGGGAGCGGAACGGTCGGGTTGGTGTGGCCGAAATCGAGATCGAACACGACGGGGATGTCCGGGTTGTACCGCTCCAACTGGCCGGCGATCGCCTCGCGCTGGCGGTCGCGGTACGCGGCGCGCTCCTCGTCGTCGGGCTGTTCGCGGTGGCTCCTCGTGGCTGGTCGACCGACGAGCACCGCGCCGAACCGATCGAGCAGGCCGCGCTCGCCCATGCACATCAGGGTCCACTTCACGCGATCGGCGCTCGGCATGTCCTCGGACGTCTCGATTGCGAGCACGCACCCATCGAGCGCGTCGGGATCGGGAAAGTAGCGCTCGGTCATCAGATGCCACTCGACGATCGCGAGACAGCCGCCCCAGATCCGGCCCTCGGCACGCTCCTCGCCGCCCCGCCACGTCCAGCCTGGGTTCGGCTCGTACGTCGGCGTGTGGTCGGCGTACGCGTCGTCGGTCCAGTCGACCACGTCGTCGGTCCACTCGGCGGCCGGTTCGAGTTCGCCGAGTGACTCCTCGAAGAATGCCCGGCGAAGGTAGCGCTCGGTGTACTCGTGGAGGTGTCCGGGCGTCGCGATCTGGTTCATCAACTGACCGCCGTTGTACGAGACGATCCCGAGATCCCAGAGATAGAGCTGGAGGTTCGTGTTGTCGCTCATCCCGTAGAATCTGGTCGGGTGCTCACGGAGCACGTCGGGATCGAGGTGGGGAAGCACCCGAAGCTGATCGTCGCCGCCGATGGTCGCCACGATCCCCCGAACGTCGGGATCGCGGAAGGCGTCGTGAACGTCGCGAGCGCGCTCCTCGGGGTGAGCTTCGAGATGCTCGTTTCCCTTCTCGGCAGTCGGGTAGACGACCGGTTCGAGGTCGAACGTCTCGCGGAGGCGCTCGACGCCGAGATCGAGAACGTGTGGGGCGTCCGCCGCGCCGCCGCTCGCGGGCGCGACGATCGCGACGCTGTCACCTGGATCGAGTGCGGGCGGCACGACGAACTCGGGTGGCATGGTTCCGTCTCGGAAGTCGAGATGAAAAACGCTCCGGCCGTTCGTACTGTCGGTCAGACGGCTTCGACGACCACCATCGAAAACCCGAAGTCGGGAGCACGAACGACTGCCCCGGTGAGCAATGGTTTTCTGACCGACAGTATCACCCGGTGTCGTACTTGTAGGTCGCGTTCTCGCTGTCGATCCCGAAGTCCTCGGGAGTTTCTTCGACTGCGGGTTCCTCGTCCTCGACTCCGTCCTCGGCGGCGTGTTTGAATCGCTCGCGCAGCTCGGACGGCATGGTGAACGCCCCGACGTCGACCTGCGTCGGGACGGCCTCGGGAACGCTGCCTTCGCGTTTGACGTCGAGGCGCTCGGCGAGCTTGTTCGGGAGTTCCCCGCTCTCGACCCGCTCGAAGCCGAACTGTTCGAGGTACTCGGGTTCGTCGGTCAGCGAGTAGACGGTCTCGAACTCCTCGTCACCGGCGCGGTCGACCAGCCGCTCGACGACGTGTGCGCCGACGCCCTGGCCACGCCACCCTTCGAGGACGCCGATCCCGGTGAGTTCGCAGAACTCGCCGTCGTCGGTCCGGTGGATCCGGATCCGACCGAACCCGGTCTTCCGGTTGCCGGTCTCGTCGACGGCGATGACGTAGTCCCGGGAGCGAAAGGCGGCGTCGTCGAGGCTCATGTCCTCGATGTGGTCCAGAAGCCAGACTTCCTCGCGGTTTCTCGCGTTCCGGACGTACATACTCCAGGATGGGTCGCCGGCCAGTAAAAGGGTTTCCGGGTATCGGGAACGAAAGACGATGGGGAAACTCCTTTCATGTCGTGCGGTGTCCCCTCCAGTATGGAGTCCCTGGGCGAGTTCGACGAGGTGGTTCACGAACCGACCGAGGAGTTCGTCGAATCCACGAACGTCCACGCGTTCATGCAGGAGTACGGGATCGACGGCTACGACGAACTGATCGCGCGAACCTGCAGCGACACCGGGATCGACGAGTCGGGCGTCGACTGGTTCTGGGACGAGCTCGTCGAGTACCTCGGCATCGAGTTTTTCGAGGGCTACGACAGCGTTCGCAACGACAGCGAGGGGCCGCAGTTCACCGACTGGTATCCCGGTGGGTCGATCAACGTCGCCCACAACACGCTCGATCGGTACGCCGACGGCGACACCGCCGACGACGTGGCCTGCGTCTGGGAGGGCGAACCGGGCACGGTTCGGGAGGTGACGTTCGCGGAACTCCACGAGGGGGCGAACCGGGTGGCGAACTGCCTCGAAGAACGCGGCGTCGGCACCGGCGACACTGTCGGGCTCTACATGCCGATGGTCCCGGAGGTCATCGCCATTCTCTACGGCTGCTTCAAGATCGGCGCGATCGCGGTCCCGATCTTCTCGGGGTTCGGCGTCGACGCGACCGCCACCAGGATCGCGGACGCCGAACCCACAGTTCTATTCACTGGTGACGGGTTCTATCGCCGGGGCGACGAGGTCCGGCTGAAGGGAGCCGCCGACGAGGCGATCGCGGATGCCGGCCACGTCGGACACACCGTCGTCTACGATCGGCTGGGACTGACACCCGACGAAGGTGGGGATGGCGAGGATACGGGCGAGGTTCCGTGGGACGACGCGCGCGACGAGCGCTGGGACGAAGCGGTGGGCGAGCAGTCGAGCGAGTACGAGACGAAGGAACTCGACGCCTCCCAGGAGTCGATGCTGCTCTACTCCTCGGGCACGACCGGCAAGCCGAAGGGGATCGTCCACACCCACGCCGGGATCCTCGTGCAGTGTGCGAAGGAGATCCACTTCGGGTTCGATCAAAAGCCCGACGACAACTTCTTCTGGGTGTCGGATATCGGCTGGATGATGGGGCCGTGGACGCTGATCGGGAATCACGCCTTCGGTGGGAGCGTGGTGATGTACGAGGGCGCGCCCGACTACCCCGAACCCGATCGGTTCTGGTCGATGATCGACCGCCACGACGTCACCCAGTTCGGGATCTCGCCGACCGCGATCCGCGCGCTCAGAAAGCACGGTGATGAATGGGTCGAGGGACACGACCTGTCGAGTCTCCGGCTGCTGGGGTCGACCGGCGAGCCGTGGGATCCCGAGTCGTGGCTCTGGTTCTACGACCAGGTGGGGGGTGGCGACACGCCGATCATCAACATCTCCGGCGGGACCGAGATCTGTGGGTGTTTCCTGATGCCGATGCCGATTCAATCCTTGAAACCCTGTACGCTCGGTGGCCCGGGGCTGGGAATGAACATCGACATCGTGGATTCGGCGGGCGAGTCGGTGGCCGACGCACATGAAAGAGGCTTTCTGGTGGCGCGTGACTCGTGTCCCTCGATGACCAAATCGCTGTGGAGCGGCGATGAACGCTACCTCGAAGAGTACTGGTCGAGCTTCGAGGACCCGCCCCTCTGGGACCACGGCGACTGGGCGCAGAAGGACGAGGACGGGCTCTGGTTCCTCCACGGTCGGGCCGACGACGCGCTGAACGTCGCCGGGCGGAAGGTCGGTCCCGCCGAGGTCGAGGGCGCGATCATCGACCACGACGACGCGAACCAGGCCGCCGCGGTCGGCGTCCCCGACGACACCACCGGGACGGCGGTCGTGGCGTACGTCGTGCTCGAAGATCACGCCGAGGCGTCGGACGCGCTCCGCGAGGAACTCCGGGAGCAGGTGGGCGAGGAACTGGGCAAGCCGTTCAAACCCCGCGAGGTGCTTTTTGTGGAGGGATTCCCGAAAACCCAGTCGGGGAAGATCATCCGCCGAGCGATCGCGTCGATCTACCGGGGCGAGGAGCTCGGCGACATGGGCTCGATCGAGAACCCGGACGCGCTCGACGCCATCGAGCAGGCACGATAGCTACTCGCCGTCCGATCGCCCTCCACGATCACTCGTCACGCTCTCGCCACTCCTCGCGGAGCAGTCCATACTGGAGCATGTCGCGGTGCTCGCCATCGACGAACATGAACTTCCGGCGGCGACCCTCTTCGGTGAACCCGAGCGATTCCAGCAGGCCACGCGAAGCGTCGTTGTAATCGTAGGCCTCCGCACCCACGGCCGGCGTGTCGTACTGCCGGAAGGCGTACTCGACGGCGAGCGAGACGGCCTCCTTCCCGTAGCCCTCGCCGTGAACCTCCGGAACGAGCCAGTAGCCGAGCTCCGGACGTTTGTAGTCGATGTCCGTCACGTTCACGTTGCCGATCCGCCGGACGTCGCCGTCGTCTGGTTGGCCCGGATCGGTGTCGCTCCCTTCGAGACAGACGAGGAACCGATCAGTGCCGTCCTCGCCGGTCACCTCGTACCCCTCCCGGTTCCTGACGGGGTTGCCGAGCGGATAGCGGATCTCGGGCTCGACCGAGCGCTGGAGGAAGGGGACGTCCTCGCTCTCGACCGTCCGGAGCGTGACCCGCTCGCCACTCGTGACGCGTGCGCCAGGCATGCCTCGACGGCGATCCCACAGCGTATAGCGTCTTTCGGCCGTCAACCATCGATCCGTGTCCGCGGGCCGCCGTCCGGGGGTCAGCGAACCGCGGTGGGGTCGATGATGGTCTCCTCGGGTGCGCTCCCGGTTGTGATCGCAACGTCGCCGATGGTTTCGTCGTCCGGGAAAACGACGGTTGCGCCCGCGAGCAGCGGGGCGACGAGGCCGGCCGCGACGGTTCCGGGGAGGGTGAGCGACGCGCGCACCGCGACTGCGTCGCCAGCGTCCAGTCCCGCTCGCTCGACGGTGCGCTCGGCGGCGGCAAGGAGTTCGGCGTGGGAGAGCGATGACTCGGCGGTGGCGAGCGCCGGGTCGTCGGCCGCGACGTCCGCCGGCGCGAGCGTCGGGTTCTCGCTCCAGACATCGCGTTCGAAGTGCGCCGTTTCGGAATTGTCCGGCGAGTCGCCGTAGGCGACGCGGGTGCCACCAGGCGGGAGCTCGAAGTCGTCGATTTCCTCGACTGGTGCGACGACCGTACAGGCGTCGATCGACGTGGGTGGATCGAATCGCGCGACGCCACCGAGCGACGCCGTGCCGAGAAAGGCGAGCACCGCCGCGGGCCGTCGTCCGGCGATCCCGACCGTTCGTCCGGGTCGGACGCCGCAGTGGTGCAGGAAGTTGCCGGTCTTCCAGGCGTTCGTGAGGAGTCGGCGGTAGTCGTGATCGGTGTCGCCTGGCACGCGGAGCGCGGGGCGGTCGCTCCGGCGATCGCGCGCGAGCAGCCCGCGCAGCGTGTCCATGCCCGTGATTCGGGTGGGTGACCCAAAACGCCGCCGGCTGCGGCGGCGGTGCGGCCGCGTTTGCAGTGGCGGTGCCTGGCGGATGAAGGGCGAGGCCCGCGGAGCGGGGCTCGCGGGTTGTGCCTTCCCGCCCGCTCGTTTCGAGACGCTCACTCCGTCCGCGTCTCGCGGCCGAGGGCTTCGGCGGTGCGGTTCCTCGGTGTCTCGACGAGCGAAGCGAGTCGAGGCCCAGGAGAGCAAGCTCTCCTGGTGGATCGAGGGTGAGGCCCGTAGAGTCGAGGGCTTCGGCGGTGCTGTGCGGAGCAGTTGCGGGAAGCGCCGGCAGCTCTACCGCGAGCGCCGCAGGCGCTCGCGGGGTTTTCCATGAACGTTCGTCAAAGTGAAACTCTAACGCAGCCTCTTGGAGAGCGAAGCTCTCCAATGGTCGGCGAATCTTCGATTCGCCTCGACATCAGAAGTCTTCGACTTCTGAGGACGTTTTTGCGAGCGGGGGTCGCCGAAGGCGACCCTCCGCAGTAAAAAGGTTCGGTTCAGTCGATGATCTCGCCGACTGCGAAGTTCGACTTCACCTCGGTGACTTCGACCTTGACGCGCTCGCCGATCTCCGCGCCGGGCACGATGATGACGTAGCCCCGCTCGACGCGCGCGATCCCGTCGCCCTGCTTGCCGATGTCCTCGACCTCGACGTAGCGCATCTCGCCGATGTCGACCGGCGGCTGGGGCTCCGAGGAGGGACGGCTCGATCCCGAGCGCGACCCGCCCGAACTCGCCGTGCTCGACTCGGCGTCGGTGCGCTCGCGCGAAACGAGCGCCACGCGGTAGACCTCGCCGGCCTCGACCGAGCCGGTGTCGATCTCGCGGCGTGGCACCTCGACGGTGTAGGTGTCGTCGTCTTCCGCAGTGACCTCGGCGTTGAACAGACACAAGAGCTTGTCAGAGATTTCCATCGCGTAGTCCTCCGTCACGGCCGTTGGGGGCGAACGGTAAAGAACTACCGCACGGACGGTCCCCAGGACGGTCGTGCTCGATCGCGGCCGGCCGTGCTCGCCGGGTACCACCGATCGAACTCCGATCGACCCTCGGCCGAACTCGATTACCCCGCTGTACCAACCACGACCTCGAAATCCACAGCGCGCCTGGTCGTGAGGTTCTCACGGGAGCAACGAATCATCGAAACCGGCCGACAGCGGTCGGATTACCCTGCTGTACCAAACCCGCTTTAGGGTATCGCTTCGTTCGTTCGAGCATGGCAGCCAGCAGCGCAACGGCCGACCTCAGCCGCAAACAGCGCCGGATCCTCGAGTACCTCCGCGAGCACGCCGGGACCCAGACGTACTTCAAGTCGCGGCTGATCGGCGAGGCGCTCGACCTCACCGCGAAGGAGGTCGGCACGAACATGACCGCCATTCGGGACGGCGAGTGTTCGCTCTCAGTCGAGAAGTGGGGCTACTCGTCGTCGACGACGTGGAAGGTTACGACCTGAAAGCCCTCGGAACTGCGCGGGCCGGTGGCCCGCGCATCCGGCCTCACTTCGTTCGGTCGGACGCCTGACGGCGGTTCCTCGCCCTTTTCATGTCCGCCGGGAGAGCTTCGCTCTCCCGAGCCCTGCCTCACTTCGTTCGGCAGGACACCAGGACCGCATTGCGCGACCCGCGCTGTCGCGCGGGCACGCGCTGCCGCCTTCCCCTTCCCCGTGTTCGCACGCCCGGCGCTGTCGCGCTCAGGCGCGCTCACGGCCACCGCGCCGCACCGCTCCGCAACTGCACACACCGTCTCCGCGACCGCACGGTACCGTCACCGCGCCGCGCCCGTCGTCACTACGACGCATCCGCCGGAGCCGCCCGACAGCGACCGACGAGCGCACAAGGTTGATGCCTCTGGCCGAAATCGATTCGTAGTATGCCTGGTCCCGTATTCCTCGACGGCGAGCGCATCACCCTCCGAACCGTCGAGGAAGAGGATCTCGAGTTCCTCCAGCACGACATCAACGATCCCGAGGTCTGGCGGTCGCTCGGTGCGGTGTCGCCGGTGAACGCCGAACAGGAGCGCGAGTGGTTCGAAGGGATCGGCGACGACGGCGTGTCGCTGCTCGTCTGCGTCGAGGGCGAGCCGGTCGGGATGATCGGCCTCTCCGACGTCGTCGAGGTCTGGGGTCGCGCCGAGGTGGGCTACTGGGTGACACCCGATTCGTGGGGCGAGGGGTACGCGACCGAGGCCACCGACCTCCTCGTGGGTTACGCGTTCGACCAGCGCCGGCTCAACAAGGTCGTCGCCACCGCCTTCGAGCACAACGCTGGCTCGCGGCGCGTGCTCGAAAAGGTCGGGTTCGTCGAGGAGGGCGTCCATCGCGAGGAGGCGTTCGTGGACGGCGAGTTCGTCGACGTCCACCGATACGGCCTCCTCGCTCGCGAGTGGCGCGAGCAGCGTTGACCCGGGTTCCCGAGCGCCCCCGAAACGGAACCGAACGGAGTCAGACGACCGCGTTCCAGACCGGGGCGATCACGAAGAAGAGGGAGAGATAGGCCGCGTACAGCAACACGACCATCGAGGCGGCGATGGCCCCGTTCGGTCGGCTGAGGCTGCGGTCGTTGCGCGCCTCGACCCGCAGCGCTTCGAGCTCGAAGAGGTCGGTGACGAACATTCCGACGACGAGCACCGAGAGCACGACCCCGGAGTGGAGCTCGACGGTCATGAGGTAAAACGAGCCGAGGATCAACAGGATCGTCGAGGCGGCGTGAAGCGGATGCTGGCCGACGGCCTCGGCACCCTGCTCGCGCGCATCGTTGACGTTCGACCGGTGGGCGATCGCGCGCGTGACGACGTTGGCGACCGCGAGAACGACGAGGACGTACAGGATGAGTGGGTGGTCGCCGCTCCCGAGGACCGCGTCGATCGGCCCGAACAGCGAGAGAGGTTGCATAATCGAGCCTCCGTCGGGATCCCATTAGAGCCTTTCCCATCCCGTCTCACACACGGCTCGGGGACGCGAGCCGGAGCGTGCCGTCGCGGACGATCTCGACGGTGGTGCCTGGCGCGACGCTCCCCAGCGAACGCCCGTCGACGAACAGCTCCACGTCGGCGTCGTCGCGCTCGACGGTGAGCGCGATCGCCGACAGCGGCACCACCCAGTGGTCGGGATCGGTCGCGAACGGCGCGATCGGCACCACCGCAGCGGCGTCGCTGCCGGCGACCACGACCGGGCCGCCCGCGGCGCGTGCGTACCCGCGACTTCCGGCGGGCGTCGCCACCACCACGCCGTCGGCGCGAACTCGTGCGAGCGGCGCGTCGCTCCCGACGGACGTGTCGGCAGCCCCTGGGTCCCGATCGGACCCGGTGTCATCGGTGGCGACCGCGAACTCCGAGATGGTCGCGGGTTCGGCAGTCATCAAGGCGATGTCGCGGAGTGCACGGCCGTCGACGGTCGGGGTTTCGACCGCCATCACCGGCTGCTCGCGAACGGGGTACTCCCCGGCGAGGAAGCGCTCGATCCCGTCCGAGCTGTCCCCACGAGGAAGCGACGCGATCCCGTCGACGTCGATCGGGAGAACCGGACCGCCGACGCCGGCGGCGACGCACTCGCCCAATCCGGCGTCACCGACGGCCACCACGGCGTCGGCGTCGGTGGCGGCGGTCGCGCCCCGGCTCGCGGCGACGACGCCACCGGCATCCGCAACCGCATCGACGATCCCGGTCGGGTCGGCCTCGGGCGCGACGACACCGACGCTGGTCGCTCCGTGATCGCTCGCCGGCTCGCCATCGCTCATCGATCCTCGTTGCGCGCGGCGGGGCAAAAGACTGCGGACTCGGCGCGATCGATCGGACGCCGGGACCACTCCACCATCGATCGTGGTCCGAACCGGCCCCGCGTTCGAGCCGGCCTCCGCTTCCCGAACCCTCAAGCGGAGTCGAACCGATCGGTGGCGCATGACCGAGTGGATCGGCGACGTCTTCACCAGCGACACGGGCTGGAACCACCTCGAAACCCTCGTCGACATCGGCGATCGGATGGCCGGCAGCGACGGCGAGCGCCGCGCCGCAGAGGCCACCCGCGACGCGCTGGCGGGGGTCGGTGCGCGGAACCCTCGTCTGGAGGAGTTCGACATTCAGGGGTGGACCCGTGGCTCCGCGACGATCGGTGGCGGCGACCGCAGCCGCGAGACCATCGCGCTCCCGCGGAGTCCGGCTGGCGAGGTTGCAGGCGAATTCGTGGACCTCGGCTACGGCCTCCCAAGCGACTTCGAAGAGACCGACATCGAGGGGAAGGTCGTGATGGTCGCGTCGAACGTCCCCGGCCACTACGATCGGTTCATCCACCGCCGGGAGAAGTACTACTACGCCGTCGATGGGGGTGCGGCCGCGTTCGTCTTCCGGAACCACGTCGAGGGCTGCCTCCCACCGACCGGGAGTGTCGGCACCGAGGACTCGCCGATCGGCGAGATTCCCGCACTCGGGGTGAGCAAGGAAGTCGGGTCACGGCTCTCGCGGCGTCGGGAGGGCGAGATGGTCGAGGTGTCGGTCGCGGCCGACGTTCACGACGCGACCAGCCAGAACGTTCACGCCGATCTCGGCCCCGACACCGACGAGGCGGTGTTGGTGACGAGTCACGTCGACGCCCACGACATCGCCGAAGGGGCGATGGACAACGGGGCCGGCACCGCCGTCGTCGTCGAGGTGGCGAAGGCGCTCGCAGACCGCGAGACGGAACTCGACACCCGCGTCCACGTCGTCGTCTACGGTGCCGAGGAGGTCGGCCTGGTGGGGTCGGCTCACGACGCCGACGAGCGCGATCACGATTCGATCAAGGCCGTGGTGAACAACGACGGCGTCGTCCGTGGACGGACGCTCAGCGCCCACACCCACGGGTTCGACGCGCTCGACGATCTCGTCACCGGGGTGGCCGACGAGTTCGACCATCCGGTCACGACGATCCCCGACCAGGGCCCGCACAGCGATCACTGGCCCTACGTCCAGTGGGGCGTTCCCGGCTACCACCTGATGAGCGAGACGGGCGACGAGGGTCGGGGGTGGGGGCACACGTTCGCGGACACGCTGGACAAGCTCGAAGTCAGGAACCTCCGCGAACAGTCGATCCTCCTCACCGAACTGTGCGTTCGGCTCGCGGACGACGAGTTCGTGGTCGAGCACGAGGACCCGGAGACGATCGCGGCGGCACTGGAAGCCGAGGACCAGGCGGCGGGCATGAAGGTCATCGGCGACTGGCCCTACGACGGATGACCCGACGGCGATCCCACACTCGGGGGCCGGTGGAGAGCGAGCCTTTTTAGCCCGCCGCCGCCGGTCACACTCGTATGCGCGACGTGCTCGCGGCGTGGCGGCCGGTCATCGACAGGGAGATCGAGCAGTTGCTCCCCCGCGAGGTCGACGACGAGTACGTCACGAGCGCGTTCGGCGAGCCGACCTACGAGTACGACCCGGTCGCCATCCAGCGCGCGCTCCCGGACCCGATCTGGAACCTGCTCGACCGCGGCGGCAAGCGCTGGCGCGCGGTGGTCTGCTGTCTCCTGATCGACGGGTTCGGTGCGGACCCCCACGAGTACCTCCCCTACGCCTGCATCCCCGAGATCCTCCACAACGGCACGATCATCGTCGACGACGTCGAGGACGGCGCGACGATGCGCCGCGGCGAGCCCGCGCTCCACGACGAGGTCGGACTCGACATCGCACTCAACGCCGGCAACGCGATGTACTTCCTCCCGCTGAACATCGTCGCGCGCAACCCTGCCGATCTCGACGCCGGGACGCGACTCGCGATCTACGAGATGCTGATGTACGAGCTCAACCGCACCCATCTCGGCCAGGGGATGGATATCCACTGGCACAACGACGGGGCCATCCGGATGAGCGAGGCCCAGTACCTCGAGATGTGTGCGTGCAAGACCGGCTGTCTCGGCCGGATCGTCGCGCGGCTCGCCGCGCTCATCACCGGCCAGTCCGACGAAGCCGAGCGTCGCGCCGCACGCTACGCCGAGCGGATGTCGATCGCGTTCCAGATCGGCGACGACATCCTCGACGTCGAGACCGCCGACGAGGACGGCGGCGCGTTCGGCAAGGGCGTCGGCAACGACGTGCGCGAAGGGAAGAAGACGCTGATGGCGATCCACGCCGCGAACGAGGCGACCCCCGAACGGGCCGCACGGCTCGAAACGATCCTCTGGGCGGACGAGAACACCGACGCCGAGATCGAGGAGGCGATCGCCATCCTCCGCGAGACCGACAGCGTGGCCTACGCCCGCGAGCGGGCGCTCGAACTCGCCGCGGAGGCGCGCGACGCCCTCGGCGAGCTCGCCATCGACGACGACGTCGCCGACGACCTCGCGGCGTTCACCCGGTTCGTGATCGAACGCGACGCCTGATCCGCCCTCGAAACAGAGCCGGCGAGTCGGAAGCGATCTCTCGACGGCCCCCGTCCCACATGCACCGGATCGAGACGAACCCACTTTCGGTTGTGGCTCGTTCCGGTTCGCCGCTCGGACGATTGGTTTTTATCGATCGAAGGGGACCTTCCACAATGCTTATGCCCGGCGAATCGGTCGGTTAGGGTGATCGACCTAACGCATGGAGCTCACAACGGGGTTGCGGTATCGGGTCGCGAGCGGCCTCGGGACGGTCGTTCTCACCGTGCTCTCGATCGCGGTGGCGAACCACCCGTTCGCCCAACGCCTGCTGACGTCGCTTCCCCTGTTCGGTCGGCTCGAACCGACGACGCTCACGAACGGTGCGCTGACGCTCGCCGCGGTCACGGCGCTCGTCGTGGTGTTCGCCGCCCTGCTGCCGCTGTTCAAGCCACGACCGCGGCGGATCCTCGATACGATCTCGCTTGCGGTCCGGCGGCTGCTCGGTGCGTGTCTCGCGCTCGCCGCGATCGGCTACCTCGACTACACCTACCGACTGCCGCGAACGACGCTCGTGACGATGACGGTGCTGCTGTGTTGCTGTCTCCCGGTGTGGTTCGTCGTGATCCGTCGCCGACCGGTGGCCGGGAGCGAGCGGGTCGTGCTGGTCGGCGACGATCCCGGAGCGATGGAGGAGCTCCTCGAAACCACCGACCTCTCGGTCGTGGGGTACGTCGCGCCCACGATCCAGTACGATCCCGCTCCCACGAACGGTGAGCCGCCAGTGCGGTTCGCCGACGGCGGCACGCACCAGCGAGCCGGGCTCGACGACCTCGAGTGCCTCGGTGGGCTCTCCCGGCTCGGCGAGACGTTCGTCGAACACGACATCGACACGGCGGTGCTCGCGTTCGAGCGGTCGGATCGTGCGGATTTCTTCAGCGCGCTCGCGGAGTGTTACGACCACGGCGTGCGCGCGAAGGCCCACCGAAAACACGTCGACAGCGTCCTGACCACCGACACGAGCGTGGTCGGCCTCGTCGACATCGAACTCGAACCGTGGGACTGGGAGGACCGGGCACTGAAGCGGGCGTTCGACGTCGTCTTCGCCGCGATCGGCCTGGTGGTGCTCCTCCCGATCATCGTGCCGATCGCGGTCGCGGTCAAGCTCGACAGCCCCGGGCCGGTGCTCTACGGCCAGGAACGCACCGCGGAGTTCGGCGAGACGTTCGAGATCAAGAAGTTCCGCAGCATGGTCGACGACGCCGAGGCCACGACCGGGGCAAAACTGAGCGAGGAGGACTCCGGCGGGGTGGACCCCCGCGTGACGCGAACCGGTCGGGTGCTCAGACGGACCCACCTCGACGAGATCCCCCAACTCTGGTCGATACTGGTGGGTGATATGGCGGTCGTCGGACCGCGACCGGAGCGACCCGAACTCGACGCCGACATCGAGACGGGAGTCGCGGAGTGGCGGCGGCGGTGGTTCGTGAAGCCTGGCCTGACCGGGTTCGCCCAGATCAACGGCGCGACCGGCCACGAGCCCGAGCAGAAACTCCGGTACGACACGCAGTACATCCACCAGCAGTCCTTTTGGATCGACGTGAAGATCGTGGTTCGCCAGGTCTGGCAGGTCGTGAGCGAAGCGGCGTCGGTGTTCGCCGACGACGAGTGATCGGAGGATCTTCGTCCCGGAGCTAGCGAGGAGCGGCCGCGGTCACACGATCGGCACGCGATAGGCGATCGTCGATGATCGTATATGTGAATATATGCCAAACCCACATGATAGACTAATATCGATCTGCTGGAAACCCTTTTATAACATCGTCACAAACGCCACCACACGCGCGAGGACAGCCATGACAGGAAACGAACTCATCTGGCGGATCGCGGGCGGTTCCGGCGACGGGATCGACTCCACCAGCCAGAGCTTCACCAAGGCACTGATGCGGGCTGGATTGAACGTCTTTACGCACCGACACTACCCGTCGCGCATCCGTGGCGGCCACACCTACGTCGAGGTCCGTGCGGCCGAGCACGAGGTGAAATCCCGCGGCGACGGGTTCAACTTCCTGCTCGCGCTCGGCGACAGCTTCGCACGCAACCCCCAGGACGAGGCCTACTACGGCAACGAGGAGGCCAAGCCGCTGTCGGAGAACCTCGACGACCTCCGGGAGGGCGGCGTGATCGTCTACGACGAGGGGCTGCTCGACGAGAGCGAGATCGACGACTTCGAGGAGCGGGTCGAGGCGAACGACTGGCACGTCTACCCGATGGATCTCCGCGGCATCGCGCGCGAGCACGGCCGCGAGATCATGCGCAACACCGCGGGCGTCGCCGTGACGGCCGCACTCCTCGGAATGGACACCGACCCCTTCGAGGAGCTCATGAGCGACAACATGGGTGGGGACATCCTCGACGACAACCTCACCGTGCTGGAGGAGGCCTACGAGACGGCGGCGGACCTCGATCACAGCCACGACCTCGAAGCCCCGACCGCCGACGAGCACGACGAACAGCAGGTGCTGCTCAACGGCTCGAACGCGCTGGCGTACGGCGCGCTCGACGAGGGCTGTCGGTTCATCGCGGGCTACCCGATGACCCCCTGGACCGACGTGTTCACCATCATGACCCAGCATCTCCCCGAGGTGGGCGGGATCTCCGAACAGGTCGAGGACGAGATCGCCGCCGCCTCGCTCGCCATCGGGGCCTCTCACGCCGGCGTGAAGGCGATGAGTGGCTCCTCGGGTGGCGGGTTCGCGCTGATGAGCGAACCGCTCGGACTGGCGGAGATGACCGAGACGCCGCTCGTGCTCGTGGAGGCGATGCGCGCGGGGCCCTCGACCGGGATGCCGACCAAACCCGAGCAGGCCGACCTCGAACACATCCTCTACACCAGCCAGGGCGACTCCAATCGTGTAGTGTTCGCGCCGAGCACCGTCGCGGAGTGTTACGACCAGGCGCGCGAGGCGTTCCGGGTGGCCTACGAGTACCAGATCCCCGCCGTGATCGTGATCGACCAGAAGCTCTCGGGCGAGACGATCAACGTTCCCGAGGCCCACTTCGATCGCGAACCCAACCCCGATCTCGGGAGCACGCTGACCGAGGAGGAGATCGCGGAAGCGTCCCACCACGCCTCGGGGAAGTTCAACCGGTTCCAGCACGATCCCGAAGACGGCGTGAGCCCCCGATCGATCCCCGGCCAGTCCGACGGCCGGTTCCTCGCGTCGGGCAACGAGCACACTCCCCAAGGGCATATCTCCGAGGACCCCGACAACCGGGTGGCCCAGACCGACCGCCGCCTCCGCAAGCTCGACGCGATCCGCGAGGACTTAGACGACACCGAACTCGACCGGCAGACGCATTACGGACCGGACGACGCCGAGTACGGCATCCTGACGTGGGGCAGCCAGCAGAGCACCGTCGAGGAGGCCGTCGAGCGGCTCAACGACGACGGGCACTCGGTGAAGGCCCTCGGCGTGAGCGACCTGATGCCCTACCCGAAAGCCGACGTCACCGAGTTCCTCGAATCGGTCGAGGACTGTCTCGTGGTCGAGATGAACGCGAGCGCACAGTTCCGCGGGCTCACCCAGAAGGAGCTGGGCCGCTTCGGCGAGAAGCTATCGAGTCTGCTGAAATACAACGGCAATCCGTTCGAACCGGCCGAGATCGTCGAGGGGTTCGAAGTGCAGGTGAACGGCGGCACCGAACCCCCGACGGCGCAGGTCCGGATCGAACCCGCCGCAGGTGATTAATCAATGAGCAAGTCATTCAGCGCGATCGACGGTGCGGACGAGGAGGGAATCGACCGGGAGGCGTTCACGCCGGGCATCGAGCCCCAGGCGACGTGGTGTCCCGGCTGTGGCGACTTCGGCGTGCTGAAGGCGCTGAAGGGCGCGATGCCCGAGATCGGCCGGACGCCCGACGAGACGCTGCTCGTGACCGGGATCGGCTGCTCGGGCAAGCTGTCGAGCTACTTCGAGTCCTATGGTTTTCACTCGATCCACGGCCGATCGCTGCCCGTGGCCCGGGCCGCGAAGCTCGCGAACCCAGGGCTAGAGGTGATCGCGGCGGGCGGCGACGGCGACGGCTACGGGATCGGTGGGAACCACTTCATGCACACCGCCCGCGAGAACCACGATATGCTGTACATCGTGTTCAACAACGAGATCTTCGGGCTCACGAAGGGCCAGACCTCCCCCACCAGCCCGAAGGGCCACAAGTCGAAGACCCAGCCCCACGGCTCGGCGAAGGACCCGATCCGACCGCTCTCGATGGCGCTGTCGGCGGGCGCGTCCTACGTCGCCCGGACCGCGGCGGTCAACCCGCGCCAGGCGACCGAGGTGCTGGCCGAGGCGATGGAGCACGACGGGTTCGCCCACGTCGACTTCCTGACCCAGTGTCCCACCTGGAACAAGGACGCCAAGCAGTACGTCCCCTACACCGACGTCCAGCAGTCCGACGACTACGACTTCGACGTTGCGGACCGGCGCGAGGCCGCCGAGATGATGCACGAGACCGAGGACAAGCTCTACGAGGGCGAGGTTCTCACGGGTCGATTCTACGTCGAGGAAGACCGACGATCCTACGGCCAGGAGAAACGCGAGACCGGGGAGATGCCCGAGGAGCCGCTGGCCGAGCGGTACTTCGACGACGACTACGAGTGGGAGCGCAGCTACGACCTGCTCGACGTTCACAAGTAAGCCCGCCCCGGTTCTGCCGACCCGAGCCGTGGTTTTCGATTCGGAAGATATTTTTTCACGCGCGCCAACTATCGACCATGAGTGCGGACGCCACCGAGGATCGCATCCTCGCCGTTCTGGAGGAGGATGCCCAGGCCTCCTACGCCGAGATCGCGGATCGGGCCGGGGTCTCGAAGCCCACGGTCAGGAAGTACATCGACAAGCTCGAGGGCGATGGGGTGATCGTGGGCTACTCCGCGGACATCGACCCGAAGAAGCTTTCCGGGCGCTCGATCGCGCTCGTCGGGATCGAGGTCGAGAGCGGGCGCTACGTCGAGGCGACCCGTGAGCTCAAGGATGCACCCGAGATCGAGACCCTCTACAGTTCGAGCGGCGACCACACCCTGATGGCCGAGATCCGCGCGCCCGACGGCGACGCGGTCGGCGCGATCATCGCGGACGTGGTGCTCCCGATCGACGGCGTCACCGCCGCCCATCCCTCCTTCCTTCAGGAACGGCTGAAGTGAGGTCACGACGCCCGTCGTGAAACGCCGCACTCACCCGAAATCGACGGCTACCGGTTGTTTCCGGAACACGCTACACGACGAGAGGTTCACAGACGCTCTCACGCGGCGCGAGGGTCGGGACGTTGCACACCGCGAGACGGCACTGTTCGGCCGATCGCTACCGAGGGAAACGAGGTGCCGTCGGGTCGCGTTACGATTCGATCTCCGCCGCGTCCTCGATCTTCATCCCGTCGAGCTTCTCGACGATCCCGTCGATCTTGCCGTCGAGGTCCTCGACGAACTCCGCGGTACGCTCGGTCGTGATCGCACCCTGGCTCGACGGCTCGATGAGGGTCTCCTCTTCGAGCACGCGCAGCGAGTACCGCACCTTGTGATGGGGGTAGCCGGTCTCGTTCGACATCTTCACGATCCCGATCGGCTCGCTCTCGATCACGATGCGCAACACCTGCAGGTGTCGCTCCAGCATATCGACTTCCTTTTCGAGTCGGTCTATCATGGCACTTGTTAACTCGTGGAGAGACGGTTTAAAGGTTACTGCCGCGAACGGCGGGAGACTCGACGAGCGGCGAGTTCGGCCCGCTCGATTTCGCGTCCGGCCGGTCCGGGCCGCCGTCTCGGTTCTCGGAAGCGCTATGGATGGTTATCACATATACGTTCCGGCCGACGGTAACTGTCACCAATGAGTGCCCGGGAACGGTGTCGTTCTTGGACGGTCGCGGCGAAGCGCTCAGCGAGGAGCGGCCGTCACACCGTAATCGGTTTATCCCGAACGTCGGAACTCTCGGTCATGACCGTGACGATCGTCGGCGCGCAGCTCGGCGACGAGGGCAAGGGCGGGATGGTCGACCGCTGGAGTGAGACCGCGGACGTAGTGTGTCGGTACCAGGGCGGCGACAACGCCGGCCACACCGTCGTGTACGACGACCGTGCGACCGACGGTGGAGCCACGACGGCGGACGCCACCGACGCCGGCGACGAAAACACCGAGTACAAGCTCTCGCTCGTGCCGAGCGGCGCGATCCGGGGCAAGACCGGCGTGCTCGGCAACGGCTGTGTGATCAACCCCGCGACGCTGTTCGACGAGATCGAAGGGCTCCGCGAGCGCGGTCTCGACCCCGACGTGCGGGTGGCCGAGCGCGCCCACGTCATCTTCCCGTACCACCGCGCGCTCGACGGTATCGAGGAGGACTCGAAGGACGATCACATCGGCACCACCGGCAACGGGATCGGACCGACCTACGAGGACAAGGCGGCCAGGCGCGGGGTCCGGATCGGCGACCTCCTCGATGCCGACGTGCTCCGCGATCGACTCGAAGGACTCGTCCCGCAGAAACGCGCGATCTGTGAGTCCGTCTATGGGGTCGATCCCGACGCGTTCGACGGCGCGTTCGACGTCGACGAACTGTTCGCCGAGTACCGTTCGTACGGTGAGCGCCTCGCCACGAACGACATGCCGGTGAACTGCGGGGCGTTCCTCGACGCACACCGCGAGCGCGGCGATCGGCTCCTGTTCGAGGGCGCGCAGGGCACCGCGATCGACCTCGATCACGGCAACTACCCCTACGTGACCTCCTCGAACCCGACGGCCGGCGGTGCAGCCACGGGGACCGGCCTCGGGCCGACCGTCGTCGGCAGCGGTGAGATCGTCGGCATCGTCAAGGCGTACCTCTCGCGGGTCGGGGCGGGGCCGCTCCCGACCGAGATGGGGTTCGTCGAGGGCCAGACCCCGGCGGGCGGCGGCAACCGCGACATGACCGATCTCGCCGCACACATCCGCGAGGCCGGCGGCGAGTACGGCACCGTCACCGGCCGGCCGCGGCGGATCGCCTGGCTCGACATGCCGATGCTCCGCCACGCGGCGCGCGCGAGCGGCTTTACCGGACTCGCGATCAACCACGTCGACACGCTCGCGGGGATCGAGGAGATCCGTGTGGGTCACGCCTACGACCTCGCGGGCGAGACCGTCACGACGATGCCCGCGACCACCGAGCGCTGGAGCGAGTGCGAACCCCAGTACAGGACGTTCGACGGCTGGTCCGACGCCGACTGGGACGCGGTCGCACGCGAGGGCTACGACGCGCTCCCTGCGAACGCCCGGACCTACGTCGAGTACGTGGGCGACGAACTCGATGTCCCGATTTTCGCGATCGGCGTCGGTCCCGACCGCGAGCAGACGATCGTGCTCGACGATCCGTTCTAAAACCCACTTTTTTACAGAGGGTTCGAGGGAGCGAGCGAAGCGAGCGACTGAGGACCCTCTCGAAAAACCTGTCTTGCTGAGCGAAGCGAAGCAAGGCTCGGAAGACGAGCGAAGCGAGTCTTCCGGTGGACTAAAAACACCCGCTCGCTTCGCTCGCGTGGATGCTACGCTTTCCCCGGCCGCTACCACACAGCACCGCCCGAGCCCTCACTCCCTTCGGTCGTTCGCCCTCGATCCACCGAGGAACCACGTCGCCATCGCACAACACCGCAGAAGCCCTCGCTCGTTTCACTCGCTCACGGGTCGTTCCTCCCCGTTCGCGCGTTCGGCGGTGCTCACTCCGTTCGCACCGCCCGACGCTCGCCCTTCATCCACCAGGATCGCACCGCCGCCGCAACCGCCCAGCAGCCGCACCGCTGCCGCCACCGTTCGCCGCAGCCGCACCGCCCAGCAACTGCACCGCCCGCCGCCACCGCTCTCGCACCGCGGGCGAGCGCCACGTTTTTATCACCGCCGGGCCTCGCCTCGCGTATGAGTAGGGGTGAGCACCGATGAAGGAGTCGCTGATGGACATCATCCGGTGTCCGATGGACAAACAGGAGCTCGAACTCGAACCCATCCAGCGAAACGACGACGAGGTGCTCGAAGGGCGACTCGTCTGCACCGAGTGCGGCGAGGAGTACCCCATCGAAGAGGGGATCCCGAACCTCCTCCCACCGGACATGCGCGACGACGCGCCGGCCTGAGATGCGGGGAGTCGACCGTGCCTGAGACACTCGCCATCCACCTCAATCGCGATCGCCTGCACTCCATCGAGGCTCCCGACAGCTTTGCAACCGCCGACTCGTTCGTGGTCGAGATCGAGAACCACGGCGAGGCCGCCCACGCCCACCTCCGGCTCGACGACGGGCTCGGGGAGATCGCCTCGCTCCCGACGGGCAACCACTACATCCGAACCGGCGCGGTCGAGCGAGTGCCGATCAGCGTCCACGATCCCGGCCCCCTCACGGGAACGCTCACCGTCGCCACCGCCTACGGCAGCGAGACCCACGATATCGAGATCGCGGTCGAGCCGACCGCCGGCAAGCAGGCCGTCGAGATCGACGAGTCGCTGATCCAGGGGTCCAACACGACCACGGCGCGCTCGTCCGGTGCAGCGAGCACGACCACGACCGCCTCGTCGGCCTCTCGATCGAGCACGTCGAGTTCGCGGTCGACCACGACGCGGTCGACTGCCGGACGGTCGTCGGGTCTCGAAACCCCGGGCCTGCTGGCCGGTACCGCGCTGGTGATCCTGATCGGGATCGGGCTCCTCTTTCTCGACGGGCTCGCGATGTTCGTCGGCACGATCGCGGTGCTCGGCGGGCTCGTGGTTGCGGGCTATCTGCTGCTCTACTGACCGCCCGAGACGTTCTCGAAGCTGCCGTCCTCGTCGGTCAGTTTCGCCCGGAGATACCGCGCCCGATACCGGTTCGCGCCGTCGCCGACGTCGGCCTCGCGGATCTCGTCGGTCCGTCCTTCCGCGACCGCGCCGACGATCTCCTCCAGCTGGGTCTTCTCGCTCGGCGTCAGCTCGAACTCGTAGGTGCGCGAGTCCTCGCTCTCGAGGATCGCCCACTGGCGGGCGGCGGCGATCACGAGCGAGCACGGCTCCCGGCAGGGGAATTCGCCGTCGCCGCGCGGGGCGTCGAGTTCGGCTTCGTCGTCCTCGTCCCACTCCCGACGCTTGAGACACTGCGAGTCGACACAGCACGCTCGGGCGAGGTTCTCGACCCCTTCGGGATCGAGTTCGTCGACTACGTCGTAGATCCCGGTCTGGCGCTCGGCGGTCTCGCGGAAGTGCGTCACGTCGAGATCGCCCTCGCGCTCGCGCTGCCAGTTCGCCACCGTCGCCGGGTAGAAGAACTCCACAGTGCGAACGAGGTCACGGCCGTCGAGCGCCGCGAACCGCCAGCCCCGCTGGAGCGTCGGCGCGGTCTTCAGCGGTCGGTAGCGACCGTCCGCGTCGAGTGTGGCGATCTCGCGGGCATCGAGCGGGTCGTCGTGGAGCGCGAGCGCGTCGGGCTCGGCGTTGGCGTCGTCGACGTGGCGGAGCTCGTAGACGCGCCCGCCGTCCTCGCCGAGTTCGGCGGTGACGAGGAGCTGTCCCCACTCCCTGGAGAGGCCCTCGACGAGCGCCTCGTAGCGCTCGCGCACGCCGAGGTCGTCGGCGCGCTCGATCCACCGGCAGTACGCCGCGCGCGCGCCGCTCGCGTCCGCCCAGACGTGCCAGTTCGAGACCAGCCACGGGTTTGCCTCGGCGAGCGCGTCGAACCCCGCCTCGTCGAGTCCCTCGTGGGTCGCCTCCGGAGTCGCGAACGTGTATCCGTCCTCGGTTCGCTCGGCACGGAGCCCGTCGCACGAAACGCCGTCGGTCGCGGCCTCGCGGAGCGCGTGCAACTGAGCGTCGTTCATTCAATCGCCCGCCGCCGCAGTCCCGCCGGTGCGCTGTCGAACCAGGTCGAGCGCGTTCCCGACGTCCGCGCCGGCGTCGGCCGCGCGTTCGAGGAGGACGTCGGCCATCAGCGCCTCGGTCCCGACCGCGCCCGCGTACCAGATCCGGGTGCCGTCGACTTCGGTAGGTATGTCGTACCCCTCTCGGTAATCGTCGGTCAGCCCCATGTCCTCGGGGATGTCCTCCTGGGTGTGATAGCCGTCGGCGACGAACAGGGGCACGACCACCACGTCATCGCTCTCGAAGAACTCGGTCACGTCGTCGACTTCGGGTTCCTCGTCCATGAACAGCGCGTGGACCTCCTCGAACCGGCCGGTCTCGCGGACCCGCTCGGCGTGGTACTCGGTGGCCTTCGCGCTGTTCTCGTTGCGTTTCGTGCCGTGGCCGACTACCGCGAGCCCGAATCCCTCGCCGACATCGGGATCGCCCGTGACGCTTTCGGCGCGCTGGACGATCACGTCGGTCATCGATTCGTGCGTGCCCGCCGGACCGCAGTAGTGAACCGTCTTGCCGACGTCCTCGGCGGTGAGCGTGACGTGGTCGGCGTCGGTCCCCTCGGAGTTCCAGTCCGCGACGTCCCACTCCTCAAGACGGAGCTCGCGCGGGATGACCTGCTCGGTGAAGTACCCCTCCGAGACGAACAGCGGAACCACATAGATCTGCTCGCTGTCGAGCGTGCGGAGCACCTCGCGAAAGGAGGGCTCTTCCTTCCAGAACGCCTCGCGAACCTCCTCGAACGCGCCGGCCGCGCGGATCGTGTCGGCGTGGGCAAAGGCCGGATCGTGCGAGCCGGGATTCAGGTGCGAGCCGTGGGCGGCGATGACGAGCGCCGGCATACGGGAATCGAGGAGTGCGACGGGCTTAGTGGCTTCGCCTCCGGGGTTCAGTCGTCGCCCGGCACCGCCGTGCGGGAGACCGTGGCGTCCTCGCCGAACAGCGTCGCGGCCACGAGCACGCCGGCGAGCACCACCAGCGCGACACACAGCAGGTACTCGACGGTGAACCCCACGACGTTCGCGAGCGGGAGCGCGATCAGCGGGCCGGCGCTCGATCCGAGATCGCCGAAGACGTTGTAGACACCACCGAGTTTGCCCGTGTCGTCGGCGGGGCTGATGTCGCCGAGGTACGCGAGCAGCGGCGGGTTGGTGCCGCCGACGCCGATCCCGATGAGCGCGACGCCGGCGAGCGTGCTCGGGAGGGTCGGCACGAGCGCGAGCAGCCCGAACCCGGAGCCGAAGACCGCGAGCGCGGGCAGCGTCAGGAGTGCGCGGTTCGAGAGGCGATCGGAGACCGAGCCGACGATCACGGTGGTCACACTGGAGAAGAGCACGCCGACGGCCATCACGATCCCGCTCGCGCCCGCGCCGCTGAGAAAGCCGATCTCGATGGCGTTCGCCGCGGCGTAGAGCACCACCGTCGAGAGCAACACGCCGGCGAACAGGAATCTGACGGTGAAGTTGACCGCGCCCACGGTGAAGATCCGGACGTCCGCACGCACCATCCGCGGGAGGTCGGTCAGCCCGCTGCGCTCTCCAGCGTTGGGTCGGATGTTCGGGAGCACGGCAAACGCGACGAGGAAGGCAAAGAGGCCCGCGCCGCCGGCGGCGAGAAAGGCCGCGGTGTAGCCGAGCGTGTCGGCGAGGAGCCCGCCGAGCACGAGACCCGCGGGGAAGCCGAGGCTCTGGCCGCCGCGCATGTACCCGACCCACGTCCCGCGGTTGTCGGGGTTCGTGACCCGGGTGATGGTGCTGAACGCGCCGACGAAGACGAACGCCGAGCCGACGCCCCAGACCGCCCGCGAAAGCAAGAAGACCCCGCCGGCGTCGAGCACCGGGACGAGCGTCGCGTTCAGGCCGAGGACGTAGCCGAACGGGGCGAGCCCTTGGAGGAAGAACCCGGCGAGCATCGGCCGACGAGTACCGACCCGATCGAGGATCTGTCCGGCGGGCGTGTTGACCACGAGCCGGACGATCCGGTTGGCGGAGAGGATCAGCCCGACCAGCAGCGCCGAGATGCCGAGCACGTCGCCGAGCGCGGGCAGGGTGGGAAAGGCGACGCCGCCGCCGACTCCACCGAAGAACACCCCTGCGACGAGCGCTCCCGCGACGTACCGAACCGAGTGGTCGGTGCCGGCGACGGCACCGCCGTCGGGATCGCCGTTGCTCATCCAGTGAGTTCGGGAACCACGTCACGAACGATCCCGCGGCGTTCCGCGCCGGCTTCGTGTGTCTTCGTCCGTTCGACTCGTACCACACTACCCATACTGACTAGTCGGTCAGACGCCTCAAAAGGACTTCGTTCGCCCGAAAACAGCGGCGACGCCGATCCGATACGGCGACGAAACGCGGTCCTCGCGACGGGTTTTTCGGGGTTCGGGTCGCGGGTGGAGTCATGTCCCTCGCAACCGATACCAGGCAAGCGGTCCGGCGGAACCCGTTCGTCCATACTGCACTCCGCGCTGGGGTATTGAACTACGCCGCCGCCGCCCGCTTCCTCGACGTGGGCGAGACCGACGCCGTCGTGGCCGCACTCCGGCGCTACGCCGAGGACCTCCCCGAGTACGAGACCGCAACCCACGAAGCCCGAGTGACGATGCGGAGCGGGCTCGGCATCGAGGGCGGGAGCGACTCCGAGAGCCACGAAATCGACGACGAGGACGACAGGAATGGCGAGGACGCGCTGCTCGCGGTCGGCGGAGCCGGGCTCGTCGACGGCGGCTCGCTGACGGGCGTCCTCGCGACCGGCGACGTCGACGCCCGGGCGCTCGCAAGTGCGCTCGATCGCCTGGCGGTCGCGGACGTCGGCGTCGCCGCGGCGGGCGTCGCGGGCGGGGCCCTGGTCGTGGCGGTCGAGCGCCGCGACGGACCTGACACTGTCCGGATCGTCGAGGACGCGCTGGCAGCGGTTCCCGAGCCGACGACCCGGAGTCCGACGGATTGAAACGCCGGCCCGCGTAGGAGAGAGTGATGACGCTGCGCGTGACGAACACGCTCTCCGGGGAGCAGGAGCCGTTCGAGCCACAAGATCCCGACGAGGTGCTCCTCTACGTCTGTGGGCTCACGGTGTACGACCCGGCACACCTCGGCCACGCGCGCCTGTGGGTCCACGCCGACGTCATGGACCGCTGGCTCTCCTATCGCGGCTACGACGTGCGCCACGTCGAGAACTTCACCGACGTGAACGAGAAGATCGTCGCGCGGATCGGGGCGGAGGGACACGGCGACTCGGAGGCGGCGGTCGCCCGCAAGTACATCCGCGAGACCCTGCGGGACATGCGCTCGCTCAACCTCAAGCGCGCGGAGGTCTACCCACGGGTCTCGGCGCACGTTCCCGAGATCGTCGACCTCGTGGAGACCCTGATCGAGAAGGGGTACGCCTACGAATCGAGTGGATCAGTGTACTTCGACGTCACGGCCTTCGAGGACTACGGCAAGCTCTCGAACCACGACATCGACGAGATCGAAGCGCAGGGCGATCCCGACGAACGCGGCGAGAAGCGCCACCCCGCCGATTTCGCGCTCTGGAAGGCCGGGGCCGAGTCCCCCGAAGACCTCACGGAGCACCGACCGGCGGACGCCGACCCGCTCTCTGAACCGAGCGGCGAGACGTGGGAGTCGCCGTGGGGCGAGGGCCGGCCCGGGTGGCACATCGAGTGCTCGGCGATGAGCATGGCGACGTTGGGGGAGACCCTCGACATCCACGTCGCCGGTCAGGACATCGCGTTCCCGCACAACGAGAACGAGATCGCCCAGAGCGAGGCCGCCACCGGGGAACGGTTCGCGCGCTACTGGCTCCACGTCCGGCTGCTCGAAACCGGCGGCGAGAAGATGAGTTCGAGCCTCGGGAACTACGCCACCGTCGAGGCGGCGGTCGCGGAGCTCGGCACGAACGCTCTGCGAACGTTCCTGCTTTCTGCGTCGTACGGTCAGCGACAGACCTACAGCGACGCCACCGTCGAGGAGGCCACGGAGCGCTGGGAGCGCCTCGACCGCGCCCACGAGCGGTGCGTCGCGGCCATCGACGGCCCCGACGCGGGGGCGAAGGTCGAGGACAGCGAACTCCGGGAGGCGGTCGCGGACGCTCGGGAGGCCTTCGAGACCGCGATGGACGACGACTTCAACACCCGAGAAGCGCTGTCGGCGCTGTCGGAGATCGCGACCGCTCTCAACGCCCACCTCGACGCGGAGGGGTCCTACGATTACCGGGGACTCAGGGCGGCGGTCGAGGCGTTCGAGGAGCTCGGTGGCGGCGTGCTCGGCCTGGCGTTCAGCGACGACGACACCGAGGGTGACGTGCGCCTCGCCGACGAGCTGGTCGAGCTCGTGCTCGACGTGCGCGAGTCCGAGCGCGCGGCGGGCAACTACGACCGGGCCGACGCCCTTCGGGCCGACCTCGAAGCACTCGGGGTGGCGATCGAGGACACCGACGACGGCCCCCGATTCGACGTTGAGGAGTCGGTCGAATCGCGATAAGGGGATGACTCGGTGGGTCGTGAACGCTGTCCTCGGAGCGAACTCCCGAACAGTGGTTCGACGTCGCGAGGTCAGATATCGTCGACGAGTTCGCCGATCCGTTCCAGTGGGAGCGTCCGCATCGTGTTCGTGTCGAGACCGTGGCGCTCGATGGCCTGCGAGACTTGAAACGCCGTTTCGCCGCTCTCGACCTCGAAGGCGAGATGGAAGTCGTAGTCCCCGAGAACCACGTACGTCTGGAGGATTTCGCCGCCGAGGCCTTCGATGTCCTCGCGGATGGTTCCCCAGACCGATACCAGCTCCTGGGGGTTCTGGAACTCGTCCTCGTTCACGTCGATGCGGGCGATGTAACTGGGCATGGTCGTTGTTCGGGCCGCGACCCTAAAACCACAAGCCCTGAACGAACACGAATCCGCCCGGCGGGAGGGGACCCTTCGGAGGATGTCACGCAACGGAGGCCCTCCGGTGCGCCAGGCGTGCTGGAGTCCGAAGTCCCGTGAACCGTTCTCGGTCAGCCCCGACAGACGGACGGCCTTGGATATCCACTCTCCTTCCCCGCCTTGGTAGGTCTACGTACAGGAGATACGCTCACAGCATCGGGTCGGTCGCACGATCCGAGTGGCGAGCACGAGTTCGACGTCCGGCTCGGACGACTCGTTAGTCGGAATCGTGATAAAACGTGATTCGACATCAGCTACTGCCCGCATCGCTCGTCGTCACGGGCACGATGTCGGCCCGACAGCCGGACTCGCGCCGAAGAGTGTTCGGCCGGCATCACTGTTCCATCAGCGCCGGTCGAGCTGCTCCAGTGCTTCGTCGAGATGGCGCTGGCTGTCGGCATCGCGGGCGAGCACCGTCCGTTTCCACGCACCGTCCTCGAAGGCGAGATCGATCACCGTGCGGTCGGCGAGAGCCACGGCTCGTTCGAGGCCATCGTTCCGGACGGTGTGTTCGCGGGAGGCGAGTTCGATGAACCCGTCCACGATGGTGCGTGCTCTGAGTCGCTCGATATCGGCCCGCTTCAGCGGGCGGGAGGGCAGCGGATCGAGCAGTTCCATGGCTACACGAGCGTTGGATCCGCAGCGACAAGCACTCTCGGCTGGAACGGCGAAGGCGTTTTTATACCCTCTCGACAGGGACGGCATTGCCGGCTCTGGCCGCAGCTCTCGATGCCCGTCTCGGCGGTGGGTGATCGCCGTGGCCGGACGGCGGCTACTCGCGGCGTCGTTTCTCGATCTCGGTGATCTCGACCGTCCAGTCCGGGACGTCCGTCGACGGATGGCGCACGTCGATGCCGCCGTCGGGATCGATGTGGTTGTCGTGGGCGGCGTGGACGAGTGTCTCGACTAGCGTTTCGAACTCCGCTCGTGTCGTTGGATCGAACTCGGAGTCACGAAGTGGCATCGTCCTTCGCTGTCGACATCTACGAGATGTCGAACCATCGAGGTTCGGCTTCGACAGCGAAGGGTTTTATCAATCGTCGCATCACGCCGGGCTTCAGGCGGGACGGGGGAGCCGTCGATCACTCCCGGTGGCCCGAAAGCGACGTGTCGGCCGCGGTGAGCAGCGTCGCCGTGATGAGGGACGACTCGCCGCGGCGGAGCCGCTGTGACACCGCCGAGTCGGAGACCCCGAGCGTCTCGCCGAGTTCGCTGATCGTGGTTCCGCGGGGAATCGAGAAGTAGCCCCCGTCGTAGGCCGCGGTGAGTGTCTCCTTTTGATCCGTCGTCAACCCGAACCGCGACCGCGACGCCGCCTCGACCGGGTTGTGTACTCGGTCCAGTTCCATGTCGACGCCGTCCTCGATCCCGGCGCGATAGAACGCCGACAGCGAGTCGTACTCCGGAAAGCGGAGCTGGAACTGCCACTCGTCGTCGGTGCCGACCGCCTCCAGCACGGCCACCTCGTACGCCACGAGATTGGCGAGGAAACTGTCGACGTCCTCGGTCCACTCGATCCGGAACAGCACCCGATCGTCGAACGCATCGACCTGCGTGACGGCTTCGACCACCGGCTCCTCGCCGAGTGCGGCTTCCGCAGTGTCGGCATCCGTCGCCTCGATCCAGAAGTAAGGTAAGGCGAGGCCGCTCGATGGAACCAGCTGTTCGATCTCGATGCGGTCGGCCGGCACGGCCCGCATCGTCTCGCCCAACACGAAGTCCTCGCTCGGGATCGTGATATCGGCGATGACCGTCACCGCCCTGCCTCGGGAGAACGACGCTCGTCGAACCGCGTAGAGTGGGCTATGACTGCCAGTCGAACCATGGACGGGTGTCGTCCCGGCATGGATATCAAGGTTGTTCATCTGGGGGGAGTCGTCGGCTGGCGATCCGCCAGCGCGCCGGACGCGCCGTGTGCGGACGGCACACATGGACATCCAGTTGGAAGGTTTATCCCACGAGGGACAGTAAGGAAGACACGAAGCACGACTCCGAACACGATCCCTGTTTCACAGTGCCGGGTGCCGCTCGGTGCCGTGATCCTCTCATGTGGAACCTCCGTGTTCCAGCACGACTTCACACCGGAGGACCCACCGATGACATCATCAGGCCCGCGGAACGGCCGCATGACCGAAGCAGAGTTCGTCGCCGGACTCGACCGACTCGTCGCCGAGGCGCGTGACGCGAACGTCTCGATCGAGGGCGCGTACAACGTCCGCTCGCCGCGTCCCGCCGACCCGGATTACACCGTCGAGGTCTCGGAGATCGCCGACAGGCACCGACTGATCGAGTGAGGAGACGTGGAAGGGAACCGCGACGAGCAGCCCCGTCGGTGTCTGCGCCCGATATGAACGGCTTGGATCTCAAAGCCAGCGTTACTTGATACGTCCGTTCCAACGGCGACCACCAGCAGACGTGAGCCGGATCGAACGAACTGTCGGGAGGGGAGCTGATTTACGCATGGACCACTGGCGAGTACGTACGAACAGGGAGGGAGTGTGAGCGTCATCATCGAAATCGCGGTGCCGGCGGCGGAGTTCGCGCTCGGTCGATCGCTCGAGAGCATCGAGAGCACGCAGTTCGAACTCGAACGCATGGTGCCGACCACCGACGCGGTCGTCCCGTTTTTCTGGGCGCACGACGCCGACCCCGCGGCGCTCGAAACCACCCTCGAAGCCGACGAGGACGTCATCGGCGTCCGGATGCTCGACGAACTCGACAGCAGAACCCTGTTCCGCGTCGAGTGGGTCCCCGATATCAACGGTCTCGTCCGGAGCATCATCGAGCACGATGCGGCGATCCTCGAAGCGATCGGCACGAACGACCGCTGGGAGTTCCAGCTCCGCTTTCCAGACGATACCAGCGTCTCGACGTTCCGGACGACTCTCGGCGAGTCGGACGTCACCTTCGAGCTCCGGCGGATGTACAACCCCGACGACCCCGAAACCGACGTCTCGGGACTGACGCCCGCCCAGCGCGAGACGCTGTTGCTGGCGCTCGAAGGGGGGTACTTCTCGATTCCCCGCGAGACCAACCTCGTGGAGCTCGCCGACGAGCTCGACATCTCGGACCAGGCGGTCAACGAACGGATGCGCCGGGGGATGACCAAACTCGTCGCGGCGTCGCTGACTGCGGGTTCCGACGCCGAGTGAACCGATGCGGTTCGCCGGTTTTCGTTGCGTCACGATGCTCGGCGGATCGTGGTCGACGGTGAACGGCACGGACTACCGTCCGACAGCTTCACGGACCGGGGAAAAACCCACCGAGCGCGGTCTCGACGTGGTTCGGCTCGTCCGCGAGGTCGTGCCCTTCGGCGTCCATAGTGGGCCGTGCTGACGGGGAGGCGAAACATGGGTGGCCTGCATGGATGTCGAGACGGACGAGTACCCGACGGCCCCGGTGTCGACACGAGACGACTGTCGGCCGACAGTAGGCGAAGCCGACACGGAAGATCGGCCTTGACACCCATGTCTCAGTACCTTCCCGACGGCGAAAGTACCCACGTTGGGAGGAAGATCGCATGCCATACTGCCAGAACTGCGAGTCGTTCGTGACCGACCAGTACGCGCGGGTGTTCGCACCACCCGGGATACACGGCGTGCGCGTCTGTCCGCAGTGCGAGGACAAACTCCGCGAAGGAGCCGAGGTCCGCGAGGCCCACTCGCCTCGCCACACCAATGACTGAACGTGTCGGGACAGTGAGCCCACCGGAACCGCAGTCCCTCTCGGCGTCCACGAGCGCGAGCACCGCGCGGTTCGCCATCCCGGCCGAGAAGTTCGCGCTCGCCGACCTGTTCGAGCGCGTGTCCGACGCGCGCGTCGAGTGTGAACCCGCGGTCGCCAACCCCGACGACCACGCCCTGCTGGTGGTGCGGGCCGACGGGCACGAGCGGTCGGTCGACGCCGGGGTTCGATCCGATCCGGGCGTCGGGGCGGCCGAGCGGTTCGGCGAGCGTGCGGACGGCTGGACGTACCGAGTGACGTGGGCGGGGCGTCCTCGCCGGATCATTCGGCGGCTCGTCGCCGCGGACGTCACGCTCCTGTCGATGCGAGGGCGGGGCGGCCGGTGGAAGCTCAGAGTGCTGGCCGCCGATCGGGACGGGGTCGCCGAGGCCCACGACGTCCTCGACGATCTCGACTGTGCAGCCGAGTGCCGGATGGTTTCAGCCTTCGACGGCGAGGGGACGAGCCACGCCGGGCTGAGCGACGAGCAGCGAGAGGCGCTCGTCACGGCGTTCGAGGCCGGCTATTACAACGTTCCGCGGGACGCCACGGCGAACGAACTCGCAGCGGACCTCGGCATCAGCCATCAGGCGCTCTCCGAACGGTTCCGGCGCGCGTGCGAGCATCTCGTCGAAACTGAACTCGTTTTCGGCGACACCGATCGTTTGTAAAACATCGCTCCGAAACCATGTCAGAAACCGATCCAAAGGACGGCGATGACTTGACTCGAGAATGCAGCAGTTGCGGTGATTCGGTGCTATCGGTGTATCTCGAAGACGGACTGTGTCACCAGTGCCGGCGGGAATGACTCAGAACTCACGACAGCGAAACCGTCTCGGCTGGAAAAGGAACCGAAAACCAAAGCGGAAGAGCCCCCGTCTGCCCATGCTGGTCCCCTCGATCTGTCGATCCCCCACACCGTCCAGCGGTCCGCCACGGCCCAGCGAGGCCGTCGGCCGAACACCGAAACACCCGTAGTCTGCCGAGACGATGGAAGGAACGAATGAACTCCGGCGAACACTTCCTGCTGAGCGTTCCGGTGGTCGGGCGGGTACTCGCGGCGATCGGCGATCGCTACTCCCCGCGTCAACGAGCGGCGCTCGCGGGTTACGGACTCGGGCTCGGCGTACTGATCGACCTCGATCACTTCGTGCTCGCCAGGCTCCGCGTCGGCGACTGGCGGCACGTCCGGAACTGCCTCCGGGACCCGAAGCGGGTGTTCTTCGAGCAGGACAGCATGTTCGCGGGCACCGGCGAGATGGCGAAGCTCCGACTATTGAGTCACGTCGTCATTGCCGGTCCCCTCACCGTGCTCACGGGACGGATCGACCGACGGCTCGGCGTTCTGACGGGCGCGATACTCTACGTCCACGTGCTCGCCGACCTCCTTCGGGACAACGAGATCGTCTGAGCCTACTCCCGGATCGCGTCGAGTAGTAGGGTCGCGCCGAGGTCGATCTCGCGCTCGGTGACGTCGAGCGGCGGGAGGATGCGGAGGGTCTTGTGACCGCAGGCCAGCGTGAGCAGCCCCTGCTCGAACGCGCGTTCGAGCGCGCCGTCACGCTGCTCGGGAGTGTCGAACTCGAGCGCCAGCATCAGGCCCGTGCCGCGCACGTCGATCACGGGTTCGGGGTCGGCGTCGACGACGCGCTCGACGAACTGGCGACCCCGCTTGGTGGCGTTCGCGAGGAGATCGTGTTCCCGGATGGCGTCGATCGTGAGCGCGCCCTGCATCGAGGAGAGGATGTCGCCCGCGCCCCACGTCGAGGAGAGCCGGCCCTCCTCCTCGGGGAAGACGTCCGACCGGGAGATCGTCGCTCCCACACGAAGCCCCTTCGCGGCGGTGATGACGTCGGGCTCGATCGGGTAGTGATCCGCACCCCACCACTCACCCGTTCGTCCCATTCCCGACTGGATCTCGTCGGCCACCAGCGCGATGTCGTACTCCTCGCAGACAGCGGCGACCTCCGACGCGAACGCCTCGCTCGGCGGGTAGTACCCGCCCTCGCCCTGGATCGGTTCCATGATAAGGTAGGCGACCTCATCGGGCGCGACCGAGCCGGCGGCCTCACTCAGCATCCGGCGGAGCTGTGAGGTGTCACCGGCGAAGAAACCACACGAGCAGGAGTCGGCGTCACAGGATCGATCGCGGCAGAACGGCACGTCGTGGATTCCCGCAATTTCGGGAAAGTCGTGGCGGTAGACCTGTTTCGAGCGGTTGAGCGAGAGCGCGCCGAGCGTTCGGCCGTGGAACGCGCCCTCGAAGGTGATGCCGTAGGAGCCCCCGCCGTCGTAGCAGATCTTGATCGCGTTCTCGACCGCCTCCGCGCCGGAGTTCGACAGAAAGACCCTGTCCATCCCGTACTCGCCGGTGATGTCGGTCAGTCGCTCCATCAGTCCCGCCGGCCCCGGGAAGTCGGGATCGTCGGCCGGTCCCGATCCCACATAAAAGTCGTGACCCGCGATCTTCAGTGGATCCACGAGATCGAACTCCGCCATCGGCTCCATGATCTTGGGGTTGTTGTACCCGAGCGGTGCGGCCCCGACGTGACAGGTGAAATCCATCAGGACGTTGCCGTCGACGTCGGTGCAGAACGGGCCGTCAGCGGGGGCGGTCGGGTCCCAGACGAACTCGTAGACGTGGGTGCTCGGCGCGGCGACGCGGTGCTGGCGATCGACCCAGTCCCTCGCGCGCTCGCCCGGGAACCCCCGGACGCGCGGCTCCGCAGTAGCGCGGTCCATGTCGCAGCCGGGCGGGCCGGGTTCTTAACTAATTCGTTGTGGTTCGCGCAACTCTTGCATCAGACGTCGACGTACTGTGACTCCCACTCGCGTCTCGCCTCGATCTCGCGCCGCCCTCGTCGAGTGAGGTCGTAGTAGTTGGTCCGCCGGTCGAGCTGCCCCTTCTCGACGAGTCCCTTCTCGACGAGCGTGTCGAGGTTCGGGTACAGCCGGCCGTGGTGGATCTCGGTCTCGTAGTACTCCTCGAGTTCGTCCTTGACCGCGAGACCGTGTGGCTCGTCCTGGCCCGCGATGGTGTACAGCAGGTCGCGCTGGAAGCCGGTGAGGTCGTGCATGTCCCATCGGACAGTATGTGTTTGATTATCATAAACATGACGGAACTGTCCGTCATCGAGGAGGACGAAGCCACCGAGAATCCGGGCCACGAATCGTGTTCGTGGCGGTTCGATTCTCGGTCGCCGTGCTCGTATCAGACTCGACATTACCATCAACCTTGCGAGACGTGCGTCACGGTATGGTCTACCGTGAACGGATACGAGCGCCGGCGTCACCATCGCGCAGTGGATCGTCTTGCCAGCCGTCACGGTCGACACCCACCGTGGTGGGCCGTTCGATGGACGACGCTCCGCGAGTCCGCTCGCGACCCGATCAGCCGCCGAGGTACAGCTCCGAGACCTCGGGGTTGTCGAGGAGCGTATCGGCGTCGTCGGCGTACGCGACCGATCCCTGGTCGAGGACGTACCCCCGCTCGGCGATCGAGAGCGCCTTGCGCGCGTTCTGCTCGACCATCAAGATCGCCGTGCCCATCGCGTTGACCGCCTCGACGTCGGCGAACACCTCGTCGGCGGTGTTGGGCGCGAGCCCGGCGGAGGGTTCGTCGACGAGCAGGACGTCGGGCTCCATCACGAGGGCGCGCGCGAACGCGAGCACCTGGCGCTGACCTCCCGAGAGGGTGCGAGCCTTCGCGCTTCGCTTCTCCGAGACGATCGAAAAGCGGTCGTAGAGCTCGTCGATCACCGGGCCGAGGTCGTCGTCGCGGGCAGTCCCGCCCATCCGGAGGTTCTCCTCGACGGTGAGCGAGCCGAACACGTTCTGGGTCTGGGGCACGTAGCCGATCCCCGCCCGAACGATGTCCTCGGGGGCCATCCCGCCGATCTCGTCGCCGTGATACCTGACCGCGCCGCGCCACGGCGTCAACAGCCCGA
The DNA here is from genome assembly GCF_000334895.1 of Halococcus agarilyticus. NCBI lineage: Archaea > Methanobacteriati > Methanobacteriota > Halobacteria > Halobacteriales > Halococcaceae > Halococcus > Halococcus agarilyticus. The sequence goes on from NZ_BAFM01000001.1 coordinate 230,340, forward strand.
ACACCGTTCGCAAGACTGTGGACTTCCCGGCCCCGTTGGGACCGATCAGACAGGCGATCCCGTCGGCGTCGAGCGTCAAGGAGAGATCGTCGAGCACCTGGACGTCGCCGTAGCCGCTGTCGACGTTCTCGACGGCGAGGATAGGTGAGGTCATCTATCCGCCCCCGCCGAGATAGGCGTCGATCACCCGGTCGTCCTCGCGGATCGCCTCGGGCGCGCCCTCGACGAGCACGCTCCCCTGATCGAGCACGATGATCGGGTCGGCGAGGTGCATGATGAACTCCATGTCGTGTTCGATGATCAGGAAGGTGACGCCCGCTTCGTTGAGCGCGGCGATCCGGTCGCGGAGCTCGTTGGCGAGCGTGGGGTTGACGCCGGCGACCGGCTCGTCGAGCAGCAGGATCTCGGGCTCGGCGAGCATCGCGCGGGCGAGCTCGACCAGCTTCAGCTGCCCCCCGGAAAGCTCGGTCGCGGGCTGGGTCGCGAGGTGGCCGATCTCGAACTGTTCGAGGATGCGCTGGGCGTCGGCGAGCGTCGCGCGCTCCTGGTCGGTCACCCGATCCCCGGCGGTGAACAGCGCACGAAAGGACTCGCCGACCTGGGACTGGGCTCCGACCAGCATCGCCTCGCGGACGGTCATCCCCTCCAGCTTCCGTGGCGTCTGAAAGGTCCGAATGAGACCGTGGTCGGCGATCTCGTGGGGCTTGCGGTCGCTCACGTCCGTGCCATCGACCGCCACCGAGCCCCCATCCGCATCGTAGAATCCCGTGACGAGGTTGAACAGCGTCGACTTGCCCGCACCGTTCGGCCCGATCATCCCCGTGATCGTGCCGCGCTCGACGGTAAAGGAGGCGTCGTCGGCGGCCACGAGCCCCCCGAACGTCTTTCGCAGTCCCTCGACGTCGAGAACGACGTCCGACTTCTCGCGGTTCGCGCCGTCGTGGATCGCCCTCGATCCTTCGCTCTCACTCATCGCGGTCGTCCTCCGTACTCCGATCGTCCCCCGTTGCGTGCCGTTCGTCTCCCCCAGCGCTTCGATCGCCTCCCGTCGTGCTCGGCTCGTCCGCCTCCGCGTTCCCCCCGTCCGCCGGGGTTTCGGTCGGATGGGAGCCAGGCGCGGCGCGCCCGCCGGCCGGGGTGTCGTCGTCGAGCGCCGCCGGCCAGATGAGTTCGCGCTGTGGCGGAAGGATACCTTCGGGACGGAACCGCATCACGAGCACGATGAGCAGTCCGATGACGAGCAATCGCGTCGACGCGAAGTTGCCGACCACCGTGGCGTAGGTGGACTCGATCACGCCGAGCGCGCTCGGGAGGTCGACCGGCAGCGTCGCCGGGAAGGCGTTGCCGAGAAATCGGGTGCCTTCCTGGATAGCGACGATGACGAACCCGCCGAAGATCGCACCGCGGTTCGAGCCGCTGCCGCCGAGGATGACCGCGATCCAGACGTAGAAGGTGTTGATCGGTTCGAGGTCGCCGGGGCTCACGAACAGGTTGAGGTGGGTGTAGAACACGCCCGCGAGCGCCATGATCACGCTGCCGAGCACGAACGACTGCATCTTGAACGCGTAGGTGTTCTTCCCGAGCGCCTCCGCGAGGTCCTCGTCCGAGCGGATCGTCCGGAGGACCCGGCCCCACGGCGAGCGATGCACCCGGCGGAGGAGGAGGTAGGTGACGGCGACGAAGATCGTCACGAGCGCCACGTTGAGCGACGACTGCCAGAACGACTGGCCGAGCACGATCGGGCTTCCTGGAATGATTTCGATGCGGATGCCCGGCATCGCCTGGGGGAACGTTTCGAGCACGGGCCACCCCTCGAAGAACCCGGGAATCGATCGAACGCCCGCGCTCCCGTTGGTCCACTCGTTCTGGTTGAGCACGATCAGCCGGACGACCTCCGCGAGGCCGAGCGACGCGATGGCGAGGTAGTCCGCGCGGAGCCGGAGCGTCGGGATCCCGATGAGGACGGCGACGACCGCCGCGAGGGCGAGCCCGACGACGAGCCCGATCAGGGGGTTGAACCCGCCAGCGAGGGGCGAGGAGTCGGCGGTCAACAGTGCGGTTCCGTAGGCTCCGAGCCCGAAGAACGCGGCGACCGAGAAGTTGATCAGTCCCGTGTACCCCCACTGGGCGTTCAGGCCGAATGAAAGCAGCACGTACATCCCGACCAGTCCGAGGAGGTAGAGGAAGTACGCGGGCCCGAGCCCGCCCGAGAACAGTCCGTACAGCAGGAGGAGGGAGACGACGGCGATGAAGCCAGCGACGCCCCGTTCGGCGCGGGTCAGGTCGGCGACGGCGCTCCGTGGCCTGGTGAGTGCGCTCACGTCGCCGCCTCCCCGGCGATCCCGCTGGGACGGACGAGCAACACCGCGACCATGATGACGAACGCGAGCGCGTTCGCGTACTCGATCCCGATCGGGATGCCGACGTCGGTCAACAGCGGGGTGAGCTGATTCACCATGCCGATGAGGAACCCGCCGAGCATCGCCCCATAGACGGAGCCGATGCCGCCGAGGATGACCGCGGCGAACACCACGAGAAGGATGTTGAACCCCATCCGCGGCGAGAGCTGGTTGTAGAGGCCGAGGAAGACCCCACCCGCGCCCGCGAGCCCGGCCCCGATGATCCACGTCCAGAGCTTGACGCGGTTCGTCCGGATGCCGCTCACCCGCGCGAGGTTCGGGTTGTCGGCGGTGGCGCGCATCTTCCGACCGAGGTCGGTGTACTGGAGGAGAACGTGGAGCGTGCCGACGAGGATCGCCGCCGACGCGACGATGGCGACGTCGTGGAGCGTCACCCGGATCCCGTAATCGACGAGCGGGTCGATCGGTCGGAGGATCGGGACCCCGAACTCGGTGAAGTCGGTCCCGAACCCGAGCTGGACGACCGCCCGATAGACGAACGCCACCCCGATCGAGGTGATCAGCATACCGATCGAGCCGGCGTCGAGCGGTTCGTACACCAGCTTGTGGGTGAGGACCGCGACGACCGCGGCGACCGCAACGCCGACCGCCAGCGCGACGAAGAAGCCGAGCGGGAGCCCGAGCACCGCGATCCCCAGGCCGCCGACCGAGCCGAAGGTCACGAGCGCGGCGTAGGCCCCGATCGTCATGGTGTCGCCGTGGGCGAAGTTGGCGAAGTCCGCGATGGAGTACACCAGCGAGAGCCCGATGCTCGCGAGGACGATGATGCTGCTGAACACCAACCCGTTCGCGACGTATTCGAGGACCGACATCGACGGGGATCAGCCCTCGATGGTGCCCGTGGCGACGTACTCGTGGTTTTCGACCGTGAAGATCTGGAGGAACCCCACCGGATCGCCGTTCTCGTCGAAGTCGATCGGCCCGGAGACGCCCTGGTAGTCGATGTCGCTGGCGGAGCCGTCCTCGCCGAGGGCGTTCATCGCCGCCTCGAAGGTGAGGGCCTCCTCGCCCTCCGGGCGGGTCACGTCGCGAACGGTTTCGGAAAGCGCCGCGCCGGTGAACTCCTCGGCGGTCGCGATCGACAGCGCCGCGGTGATCACGCAGTCGTAGGCGTAGGCGGACCACGCGGTCGGCGACGCGTCGTACTCCGACTCGAAGTCCTCGGCGAACGCCTGGTAGTTCTCCTGATCGACCGCCGCCGAGGGGGCCACGATCTTCATTCCGGCGAGGCTCCCCTCGGGCGTGTTGCCGATGACGTCCGATCCCTTGACCGAGTCCGCACCGTAGAACTGCGCCTCGTAGCCGCTCGAGTACGCCTCCTGGGCCATCGACGTGAACTCCGGCTGGTAGGTGATGAACAGCCACGCGTCCGCGCCGGCGTCGGCCATCCCCGAGACGACCGACGAGTACGACGACTGGCCCTGGTCGTGGGACTGGTTGTAGGCGACGTCGCCCTCCCACGCGCTCGTGAACGCGTCGGTGATCCCCTGGCCGTAGTCGTTGTTGATCCACGTGATCGCGACGGAGTCGTAGCCGTCCTCGGCGATGATGTCCGCCAGCGCCGACGACTGGACGCGACCCGTCGGCGACATCCGGAGCAGGCCCGAGAACTCGGACAGATCGGGGCTCGTGGAGTTCTGGCTCAACTGGACCACGTCGGTGCCCTGGATCACCGACTCGTAGATGGCGAGCGACACCCCGGAGCCGACCGCACCGATCACGAACGGGACGCCGTTCTGGTTGACGAGTTTCTGTGCTGCGCTCACGCCCGACTGGGCCTCTGACTGGGAGTCCTCGACGATGATCTCGAGGTCGCGTCCGCCGATGCCGACCTCGTTGACCGCGGCGAGCGCGAGGTCCTTCCCGCGCTCGTTTCGCTGGCCGAACGCCGACAGCGAGCCGGTCTGTGAGTCCACCATGCCGATGGTGTACGGGCCGGAGCCCCCGGCACCGCCATCGCTCTCGTTCCCGGAACTCCCGTCGGTCTCGCCCGCCGCTTCGGTGTCCTCGCCGGTCGCGTTCCCGGCGTCTCCACCCGACCCTTCGCCGGTGCTCGCAGCGGTCGCCGTGTCGCCGCCGGCTCCGCCTTCGGTCTCCGTCGCGGTGTCGGCTCCGCCGCTGTCGTTGCTGTCGTTCCCGTCGCCACCGTCGGTCGTGCTGATGCACCCGGCAGTGAGGGCGAGCCCGGCAGTGCCGGCGAGCTTCAGCAGGTCCCGTCGTTTCGGATCGTATCGGTTCTTTCGTGACATACGAGCTATCGGTTTGGTATGGAGCGTGGTAACGTCTTGTATCTTCCGGGGGTGTCCGGGACACCGCGAACCTGGTGTCGGTCGTGGGGGCCGCGAAGCGTGCTTGCGACTCGTCCGCGACGGATCGTTTCTCTCCCCGTCACCCGAGTCACCGCGCGCCGAACCTGATGTTCATCGACGAACCCGAGAGCCGCCGCTGCTGGGATACCTGTCGCCTCGACTCCGGGGTGGATTCAGCCCCGGCTGATCGGTTCTGTTCGATGGAAAGCGGCCGACGCGGGAGAAAAGCCCACGTCGGCAGCTTGCCGCCCTGAATTGGTCCCCGCTGACGCTTCGGCCCTCCAAGCGAAGCGTCACTCATACCCAACGGTCAGTCACACTTAACGCTATCGGCCGGTGGCTACATGTGCTCCTCTTCGAGCGCCCACCCGAGGGCGCGGCGGTAGTAGGTGAACATCTGCCTGACGCCCTCGTGGTTCATCTCCTCGTCCGCCAGCTCCTCGGCGAGGAACTCGTACTGCTCGCGGATTTCCTCTTCGGAGCGCATACCTCGGTTACGGGCGAGCGCGTCATGAACCTTGACCCGTCGTCGGCAATCCGGATCGGCTGCCGTGGACAGATGTTCCTCTATCGACCGAATTTGATCGTCTTCGGATCGTCCCTATGTGCGGTGGCGCGCGGGAGCGCGTCGAAGACGCGCGACCCATGCGAGGGATGACTGAGCGAGTGAAGCGAGCGAAGGAGTCGGTTGGGGAGGGCGTGGCCTGCAGTCTCTCATTAGAGTCGGGGTCGTCCCGGAAGGGTCGGTACCGTCGCTAGAGACTACAGCGGCGTGTTTAGCCGCCGCCGGAGAATATCACGCCCGTTCGAGTCGCGAGAGTCCGTGCCAGACCGCGTTCACGAGCCTGGTCTCGCCGGAGCCCTCCGCGTCGTCCCAGCCGCGTGCGAGCGCGTCCTCGACGAGGTCAAGCGAGTGGTTCTCGAAGTTGTTCGCGCCCCGAAAGGCTTCGAGCGCCTCGCGGTCGGCGTCGTCGAACGAGCCGTCCGGCGTCGCGCCGTCGAACCCCGCCTGGCCGAGCGCCGCCGCGACCGCCTCGGCGGTTTCGCCGTCGAGGCTTTGGGTCTCGGCGGGCGGCTCGCGTTCGAGCAGCGTGACGTCGTAGAGCCGGAAGACGCGTTCGAGTTCGTCGATTGGACTGTGGTGATCGTCCACCCGGACGTCGATCCAGCGGTCGTTGCCGCCGTCGTAGCCGCCCTCGGGTTTCACGACGGAGAGTGCCGCGCTCTGCTCGCCGCGCTTGTCGCCGCCGGCCTCGTTGCCCGCCTGCAGCGCGGCGATGAGCTTCTCGGGCAGCCCGCCCTCGGTGGTTTCGTAGGTCTCGGCCATCGCTTCGAGCGTGTCGGGGTTTTCGAGGATGTTGCCCTGCACGGTGTAGTTCTCGCCCTGGATGTCGCCCGCGTACGCGAAGCAGTCCTCGCCCGTGAACGCCGCGATCGAGCCGTCCTGGCCGACGACGCCCACCTGACGGTCGGGCGCGTCGTCGTCGGCCTCGGTCAGCCGCTCGACGACCTCGCTCGCGGAGTGGCCCTCGCGCAGGAGATCGAGGCCGTCGGGGCCGTAGGCGACGTTCGCGAAGCTCTGGGTCGCGATCGCGCCCGCGTCGGCGCTCGCGAACGGGACCACCGAGCCCACGCTGACGAACTTCGACTGGACCGCGACGCCCACCGCGTCCTGGTCGGGGTCGCGCGCGACGATCGAGAACGTGCTCGGCCGGGGAGTCGGCATACCACCGCGAGGGGGGCCACCGGCAAAAGCGTTGATTCCACCGCAAAGTCCGCTTCCGAGCGAGGGTGGTCGGCGCGCGGCGGGCGCGTCGTGGTGCGGAGACGCGCCCGCTCGTGCGAGGGATGACTGAGTGGAGTGAGCGAATGCGAACGGAGCGAAGGAATCGGTTGGGGAGGAGCGTGGCGTGGTGCGGAACGGTTGCTGGGAAGGCTACTATCCGCGCGAGTGGAGCGAGCGCGGTTTACCGCGAGCGAACACAGTGAGCGAGCGGGTGTTTTTAGTCCAGGTTTTTGCGACGAGTGGTCGGCGAACGACGTGAGCCGATCCCGAGGAGTAAAAAAGTGGGTCGAAAGCGATTAACCGTCCCCGCGCACACCGCCGATCGATGGTCGGGAGCGTCGACGAGTCGGGATCGCTGTTCTCGGGGCGCGAGCTCCTCGCGATCGCCTGGATCGGGCTCACGACGGTCGTCGCATTGAACGTCATCGTTCGGTGGACGAACGGCGGGCTGATCGACAAGATCCAGGGTGCGACGCCCACCTACTGGCCGATCAGCATCTTCACGTTCCGGCTGGGGCGTCTTCGACCGGCGTGGGCGATCGGGGCGACGGCCGCCGCGATCTTCGTGTTCATGCTGGCGGGCGTGTACTGCTGTCGGCGGAAGAACCGGATCGCGCCGGTCGTCGTGGCGGGGCTCCTCTTGCTCGGTCTCTCGAACCTCGTCCACGGGTTCGATCACGGGTTCGTCGCCCCGCTCGCCACCCGCCAGGGGTACTACCAGCTGGCTCCCACTATTGCGGATCCGCTCGCGTTCGTCGGGAACTACGAGGCGAACCAGCTCTCGTACGTCGTCCACGCGCGAACCCATCCGCCGGGAGCGGTGCTCACGTTCACGCTGCTCGACCGGCTCTTCGGGTCGCGTGCCCTCGTTTCGGCCGCCATCGCGCTCGTCTCGCTGCCCGCCTCCTCGCTCCTGCTCTACCGACTCGTCGGGACGTACTACGACCGCGACGTCGCGTGGTACGTCACCGTTCTTTTCGTGCTTCTGCCCGCGGTGCAGATCTACTTCCTCGCCTCGCTTGACGCGATCATCGCCACGCTGATGCTCGGTGCGGTGTACTTTTTCACGCGCGAATCCCGACTCGCGCTCGTCGGTTCATTCGTCTGTCTGCTTGTCGTCTCGTCTCAGATGTTCCTGTTCGTCTTTCTCTTGCCCGTGCTGGCCGCCATCGCCGTTCGCCGCCGCGAGAAACGCGTCCCGTTCGCCGCGATCGTGCTCGGCCTCGTCGCGTTCTACGCATTCGTCGACGTCGCGCTCGGCTACGACTACCTCCACTCGTTCACGATCGCCTCGAACCAGCAGAACCCCGGCGGGTTCCTGCTGACGGCCAAGCCGGCGTGGTACGTCTACAGTCGGCTGGAGGACGTCGCCGAGCTCGCGCTCTTCTTCACCCCGTTTTGCTGCCTGCTCGCGGCCCGGGGCGCACGGGCGCTCCGGCGGGACGTGCTCGGCCGTGGTGGGTGGCTCCCCGAGAACGCACGCGAGCGCGACCCCCTCGTGATCGCCGGCACCGCGATCGGGTCGTTCGTCGCGCTGCTCGCCGCGGGGGTCTATCACACCGGCGAGACCGCCCGCGGCGCGATGTATCTCTACCCGTTCCTGTTGCTCCCGGTCGCGGCCGCCCTCCGGCGGATCGCCCCCGACGAGCGCGAGCGGTGGCTGCTCGCCGCGGCGGTGTTCGGGCAGTCGCTCCTGATGCAGCTCGTCGGCGGCTATCTCTGGTGAACCTCTCCGGCCGTCTCAACCCGCCTCCTCGGAACCGCGTTTTTCGGCCGTGAGCGGCTGACGAGCGGTGAGGGTGCAGTCGAAGGCGGGGTGTTCGACGACGTGGCGCACGAGCAGGTGCCGACGGCCCCCGGTCACGCCAGGCACGTCGACGTCCGCTGCGGTGAACGTCGCTGGCAGCGTCGCGTACCACTCGCGAAGGTCGGCGAACCCGTCGAACACTTTCCGGTGGCCCGACGAGTCCGCGCCGCGGCGCGAGACCACGTAGCTTCCGTCCGCCCGGTGAGTGCCGACCGTGTGGACGTACTCGCGGCGCTCGGTCAGCGCCTCGCCCAGCGCACCCCGGAGCGCGGCGGCCGCGTCCCTGTCGAGGGAATGTGCCTGCTCGGAGAGCGCGACCACGACCCGCTCGCCGTCGGACCGGACCGATACCTCATCGCCGGAGAATTTCTCGATCAGGAGCGTGGGTACTCCGTGACATACGATCCCTCATCCGGGTGCGTCCATGATAAATCCCCGTGCTCGCGCGGCGTTCGGAGCGTCGTCTCGCGCACGGCCGCCACGCAACGCGACGCGATGGTCCCGTTTTTGGGTCCGGCGGTCGAACGGTGGGTATGCGCATCCGCGGCGAACGGGAGTGCACCGAGTGTGGCGCGCGGTGGTCGTACTACGAGACCGGGAGCGTGAGCTGTCCCGACTGCGGGAGCCTCCGGAGCGTCGGCGTCGACGACCGCACCCGCCACACCGCGACCGCGGGAGCGCTCGACCTCTCGGCGGCGCGCGATCGGCTCGACGCGAGCAGCAACGACGACGCGGACACCCGCGAAGCGGCCGAGAACGCCGCCGAGGCGTGCCGGGAGTTCGTCCGCCAGCACGGGTTCATCGACTCGGGCGAGCTCGCACCGCTCGACGGAACCTATCTCGCGGCGCTCGAACTCCGCTACGTCGCCGAGGAGATCGGTCGCGCGATGCGGACCGACGACGCTGCGGAGCGGTACTTCCTCTCGCTGCTGGGTGGAGCCGACGAGGGCGAGCGCCCGCCGCCCGAGGAGGTCCCCGACTCGCTCCGGACGGCTCGCGGCCTGGCAGCAGCCGACGCAGTGGGGGAGTACCGCCGGGAGGCGGGCACGTATCTCGACGACCACCCCGACCCCGCGGCGAGCGCGGCGTTCGCCAGCCTGGCCGAGCACCGAAAGCGCGTCGCGGCGCTCGACGGCGACGTGGCCCCCGCGACGGCGGAGCGCCTGGTCCGGGCCGCACGCGATCTCGGTCGGTATCTCCGAGAGGACGACGAGGGAGCGCTCGTGACCGCGCGCGACCGGCTCGATCGGCTTCACGACGACGTCTGATACGCGACCCGGCAGGTGTCGGCAACAGCGTTTATTCGCTCGCCGTCGATCGTGCGAACGAATGATCCAGAAACGCACGGTCGGGAGGGACGGATCGTGACGCAGCTCGGCTACACCTTATCGAGCGAGGAATTCGGCCCGAACGAACTAGTGAATCAGGCCGAGCGCGCCGAGGAAGTCGGATTCGACTTCGTTAGCGTCTCGGATCACTACCATCCGTGGCTCGAAGCCCAGGGCGAGTCGCCGTTCGTCTGGAGCTCGCTCGGCGGGATCGCGGCGTCGGTCGAGGAGATCGACGTCGCAGTGGGTGTGACCTGTCCGACGATCAAGACCCACCCGGCGATCATCGCTCAGGCGGTCGCCACGACGGCGGCGATGGTTCCCGAAAAGTTTTACTTCGGCGTCGGCACCGGCGAGCTCCTGAACGAGCACGTGCTCGGCGATCACTGGCCCGAACACCGCGTCAGACTGGAGATGCTCGAAGAGGCCGTCGAGGTAATGAGAGAGCTCTGGACCGGCGAGCAGGTGAGCCACCACGGCGAGCACTACGACGTCCAGAACGCTCGCCTCTTCACCCTCCCCGACGAGATCCCCCCAGTCTGCGTCTCGGCGTTCGGCGAACGTGCCGCACAGGGGGCCGCCGAGTTCGGCGACGGGTTCTGGTCGGTCGGGCCCCAGGACGTCGTTGAGGACTGGGAGGACGCGGGCGGCGAGGGGCCCCGGCTCACGCAGCTCCACGCCTGCGTCGCCGACAGCGAGGACGCGGCGGTCGCGACCGCCCACGAGCAGTGGGCGAACTCCGGGCTCCCTGGAGAACTCGCCGCCGAACTCCCGACGACGGCGCACTTCGAGCAGGCCACGCGGATGGTGAGCGAGGAGGACATCCGCGAGGGGTCGATCATCACCGAGCAGAGCGCGGACGCCCACATCGAGAGCATTCAGGAGGCCATCGACACGGGCTACGATCACGTCTACATCCACCAGATCGGTGCCGACCAGGAGGCCGCGCTCGCCCTCTACGAGAACGAGATCCTCCCCAGCTTCGACTGAGTCGCGCTACGCAGCGGTCCCGGCGCTGACTCTCAGTCAAGTCTGCCGTCGAGCAGCCTGGCGTAGAGGTCCGGCTCGAACGTGTCCGCCGGGAGCGAGCCGTGCCACGCGGCCTCGGCGATCGCCTCGTCGGTGAGTCCGGGATCGTCGGTCAGAACCGTACTCTCGGGCGTCGCCTCGAACACCGCGAAGTGAAAGACGAACGCGTCGTCACCGTCGGTGAACGTCTGCTCGGCGATCGCCGCGAGCCCGTCGATCCGCACGTCGATCCCGGTTTCCTCGTGCGTTTCGCGGGCCGCCCCTTCCCCCGGCGTCTCGCCCGATTCGAGCATCCCACCCGGGAGAAGCCACTGATCGTCGTGACGAACGAGCAGCACCCGGCCGTCGTGGACCGCGAGCGCGCCGACGCCCCAGCCCCGCTCGGCACGATCGCGTGCCGATTCCAGACTTTCCGTATCGATCTCGAAGGTGTTCTCGCTCCGGAGCACGTCGTCGTGGTCGGCGGCCAGCGCCTCGGGAACGGGATCGGGGTCGGTCATCAGGGGAGGTCGACCGTGACGCCTTCCTGTTCGCTCGCTGCGCGCACCGCGTTGTAGAGGAGCATTGCGCGAGTCATCGGGCCGACGCCGCCCGGAACAGGAGTGATGGCGCTCGCCTTCTCCGTCGCGCTCTCGAAGTCGACGTCGCCGACGATCTCGTAGCCCCGTTCGTTGTCCGACTGGCCGGACTCCGTCCGGCTGTCCTCCGAACGTCGTTCGGAGACTTCGACGCGGTTGTAGCCGACGTCGATGACGGCGACACCGTCCGAAAGCATGTCGCCGGTGACGAGCTCGGGGACGCCGCAGGCGGTGACGACGATGTCCGCACCGTGGGTTTTCGCCGCGAGGTCCTCGGTGCGGGAGTGACAGACGGTGACGGTGGCGTTCCCGTCGTCGGCCCGCCGGAGGAAGAGGTTCGCCAGCGGCTTGCCGACGAGGTTCGAGCGGCCGACGATCACGGCGTCGGCTCCCTCGATCTCGACGCCAGCGTGTTCGAGGAGTTTCTGCACGCCGTGTGGCGTACACGGGCGAAAGCGCGGCGTGCCCCGGACGAACCGGCCGACGTTTGCGAAGTGAAACCCGTCGACGTCCTTTTCGGGAGCGACCGCCTGGAGTGCGCGTTCGGCCTCGACGTGTTCGGGCAGCGGCGTCTGCACCAGCACGCCGTGGACTTCCGGGCGCTCGTTCAGATCCTCGACGACGCTCACGAGCTCCTCGGTCGGGGCGTTGGCGTCGACGTCCTCGTGGAAATCCTCGATGCCGACCTCGCGACAGTCCTCGTGCTTCCGTGTGACGTACGTCTCGCTCGCCGCGTCGTCACTCATCAGCACGGTCGCGAGACCGGGCCGAGCGTCGGCGTCCGCGAGCGTCTCGATGGCGTCCCGCAGATCGTCACGGAGGGACTGTGCGACCGCGTCGCCGTCGATCACGTTCGTCATGCAGGAGCGGGATGGGGCGCGCTAATCAACGGTCCGGATTCGGTCGCCCGCCGGATTCTGGATCACTCGTACAGCGGGTGGCGGTCGGTGAGCGCGTCGACATCGGCCGCGACCTCCTCGCGCACGCTCTCGTCGTCCGGGGCGTCAACGACGCGCGCGATGCAGTCGGCGACCTCCCGGCACGCGTCCTCGTCGAACCCGCGGGTCGTGAGGCCGGGCGTCCCGGCGCGGATGCCGCTCGCGACGAACGGCGAGCGCGTCTCGCCCGGCACGGTGTTCGCGTTCAGCACGATGCCGGCCTCCTCCAGGGCCTCCTCGACTTCCTTACCCGTGGTGTCGGGATGGGAGTCGCGGAGATCACAGAGCACGAGATGGGTGTCGGTGCCGCCCGACACCAGCGAAAGACCGTGCTCCTGGAGGCGGTCGCCGAGCGCCGCGGCGTTGTCGACGACCTGCTCGGCGTACTCCTCGAACGCGGGCTGGAGTGCTTCCTCGAACCCGACCGCCTTCCCGGCGATATTGTGCATCAGCGGGCCGCCCTGCATCCCCGGGATGATCGCGGCGTCGATCGCCGAGGCGTGCTCGTCGCTCGACATGATGATCCCGCCCCGACCTGCTCGAATGGTCTTGTGCGTCGAGCCGGTGACGAAGTCGGTGATCCCCACGGGAGAGGGGTGGACGCCAGCCGCGACGAGGCCCGTGATGTGGGCGATGTCCGCGAGGTGGTACGCGCCGACCGATTCGGCGGTGTCCTGGATGCGCTGCCACTCCACCTCACGGGGGTACGCCGAGTAGCCCGAGACGATCATGTCGGGCTCGAACTCCTCGGCGTGGTCGGCGAGCGCCTCGTAGTCGATGTACCCGGTTTCGGGGTCGGCCTCGTAGTTCTCGACCTCGTAGACCTGGCCAGCGAAGTTCTTCGGGTGGCCGTGGGAGAGATGGCCGCCGTGAGTCAGATCGAGCGAGAGAATTTTGTCGCCGGGATCGAGGGTGGCGAGGTACACCCCCATGTTGGCCTGGGAGCCGCTGTGGGGCTGGACGTTGACGTACTCGGCCCCCCAGAGCTCCTTCGCCCGGTCGATGGCGAGCCCCTCGACGTCGTCGGCGTACTCACAGCCACCGTAATACCGCTCGCCGGGATACCCCTCGGCGTACTTGTTGGTGAGTTCGCTACTCTGGGCCTCCATCACCGCCTCGCTGACGTGGTTCTCGCTCGCGATCATCATCAGCGTCTCGCGCTGGCGATCGAGTTCGCCGTCGAGCGCGTCGGCGACCGACGGATCGACCTCCCGAACACGGTCGTAGTCCATGACCGCACTCTCACCCCCAGGGTCAATATACTGTCGAAGGGGACAAGATTCAGCCTCTTCCGACGGTCCCACAGTCGATGAGGATTCGACACTCTCCGCGATTTCTGCCGGCGAATTCGCGGTTACGCCGAGACGGACGAGCCCCGTGACGTCGCCGCTATCACGTCGCTTATTCGGGCCGCGATCGTACGTCGCACGATGGCCGAACTGAACGAGGACGTCTTCGCGGCGGCCCGACAGCGAGGGCGCACCCTGCTGACCGAGGAGCTCGTCGCGCTGATCGAACGCCACCATCCGCACGACCGGCCAGGCGTCGCGCGCGAGGTCGTGACGCGGTACGCCGACGGCCTCCGTGACGAGACGTCGTACGATTTCGACCGCGACGCGTTCGTGGAGGAGGTCGACGCCCGCCTCGTCGACACCGAGACGTGGCAGGGGACCGACGCGCTCTACGCGCTCGGGGACGACCGGGTGAGCCGGTACCCCGCGCGATGGCACGACGCGCTCGGCGGCTCGACGGACGCCCGAGAGTACGTCGACTTCCTGCTGAACGAGACCGAGGGCTACCTCGACGATCTCGATTCGGGCGCGGCGGGCCGGGGCGTGCCCGAGGACGAACTGCTCGACGTCGTGAGCGTGGTCGGTCGGACCGACCGCGAGACCGCGAAGGCCGAGGTCGAGAAGGCGCGGGAGGCCGGCGATCTCGCCGAGGATGCCGACCAGCATCCCGATGCCCGCGTCCGCCCCGCCGAATAGGGAATCTTTTGCGCCGGGGGCCGCTGGACCGCGCATGAACGTCGGTATCGTCGGGAGTGGACCCGCCGCGGACGCGGTTCGCGCGGCGCTCGCCGAGGCGGATGCGACTGTGGAATCGATCGATCCCGTGGCGATCGACACGGTCGATCTCGGGATCGTGGTCGACGATTCGGGAGCCGAGTGCTTCGAGCGCGCGAACGATCACGCCCGCGAGAGCGCGACACCGTGGCTGGCGATCGAGCGCGGCGGTGTCGGTGGCCGGGCCGTCTGCGAGGCGTCCATCACGGGGTTTGGCCCAGAGACGGCGTGTTACGAGTGTCTGTCTCTGCGTGTCGCGGCGAACGCCGACAGCGACGGCGACTCCCCCGAAGACGATCCTGATGGGGGCGAGGCGGACGAGTCCGGCATCGATGCCACGGCGGCGTGGCTCGCGGGCGCGCTCGCGGGCACGGAGGCACGCCGGCTGTGCGCGGGCGAGCCCTCGCGGGTGCTCGGCGGCGTGATCGAACTGCCCCACGCCGAGCGCCGCGTGCTTCCGGTGCCGAACTGCGAGTGCGCGAGCGACGAAGAGCAGGACCGGTCGCTCGCGCGTGACTTCGAGGAACGCGACCTCGACGACGCGCTGGCGCGTGCCGAGCGCGCGCTCGACGATCGAGTGGGGATCGTCCGCGAGGTCGGTGAGGCCGCCTCCTATCCCGCGCCGTACTACCTCGCACGCACCGGCGACACGGCGGAGTTCAGCGACGCGAGCGCCGCGGGCGAGGCGGCGGGCGTCGCTGGCGACTGGAACGCCGCGTTCATGAAGGCGCTCGGCGAGGCGCTCGAACGCTACAGCGCCGGCATCTACCGCGACGCGAGGTTCACGCACGCGACGGCGAGCGATCTCGACGGCGCGATTCCACCGGGTGCGTTCGTCCTGCCCGGAAGCGCCGAACCGGCCACCGATGAAAGCGAGAGGCCGACGATCCCGTGGGTGCCGGGCGAGGAGATAGTAAGTGGCGCGTCGGTCCACCTGCCGGCGGAGCTCGTCCAGTTCCCGCCGCCCGAACGCCGTCACGGACCACCGATCACCACGGGATTGGGGCTGGGGAGTTCGGGAGCCGAAGCGCTGTGCTCGGGGCTGTACGAGGCCATCGAGCGCGACGCCGCGATGGTGTCGTGGTACTCGACGTTCGACCCGCTCGGCCTCGTGGTCGACGACGAGGGCTTTTCGACGCTCGCCGCACGGGCGCGCTCGGAGGGGCTGCGCGTGCACCCTGTCTTGTTGACCCAGGACGTCGACATCCCGGTGGTGGCGGTCGCTGTCGAGCGCGACGAGTGGCCGCGCTTCGCGGTCGGTTCCGCCGCGGACCTCGACCCCACCGCGGCCGCACGGTCGGCGCTCGCCGAGGCGCTCCAGAACTGGATGGAGCTGCGCGCGATGGGGCCCGAGGCCGCAGCGGCCGCCGAGGGTGCGATCGGGGAGTACGCCGAAACGCCGGGCGATGCGGCGACCTTCTTCGGGAGCGACGCCGGCGTTCCGGCCGCGAGCGTCGGTCCCGATCCGACCCCCACCGGAGCCGACGAACTCGACTCGCTCGCGGGGCGCGTGACCGACGCGGGGCTCGACGCCTACGCCGCGCGACTCACCCCGCGCGACGTCGAAGAACTCGGCTTCGAGGCGGTTCGCGTGCTCGTTCCCGCGGCCCAGCCCCTCTTTACCGACGAGCCGTACTTCGGCGAGCGTGCGGAGCGGGTGCCGCGCGAGTCGGGCTTCGAGCCGCGACTCGACCGCGAGTTCCATCCCTATCCCTGAGTCGAGCGGCGGCTGCGGGGCGGCGGTGGCGGTGCGGGCCTGGTGGATGAAGGGCGAGGGCGCGACCGGAGGGAGCGCCCGAGGGCTTCGGCGGTGCTGTGCGGTCGCGGTGTGGTTGCGGGAAAGCGCCAGCGACGATACCGCGAGCGAACGAAGTCGTTCGAGAGAGCTACGCTCTCTCGTGATGACGAGAGACGCGAAGCGTCTTTCGAACCATGAGTGAGCGGGTGTTTTTAGTCCAGGTTTTTGCGGGGAGGGGTACCCGCAGCGCGAGCGCAGCGAGCGCGACCCCCCGCAGTAAAAAAGTGGGGTTCGTTAGATCCCGAACGTCGCCCGGAGCATGTCCCGGGTCCCGGGCCCGAGGCCGACGACGATGACCGCGAGCAGGAGGAGCAGCGAGTAGCGCGGGCTCTCCTCGATGATCCGGTCGTCGAACAGCCAGAGGATGCCGACCGCGAGCGCGACCTTCACCACGAGGAATGGCCACGAGTCGCCGACCGCCGCGACGAACGACGGCGGGAAGACCGTCTCGGTGAAACCGACGATGATCGCGTTGGCCGGGTGTTTCGCGGTGTACTGGAAGGGGAGGCCGATGGCGTCCCACCAGTCGGAGGCGAGGACGTTCGCCACGCCGTCGATCGCCTGGGCCCAGATCACCGCGAGGCCGACGAACCCGGTGCCGGCGTTGATCGCGGGCTCGATCCGCTCGATCGCGAGATAGACCCCGCCGGCGATGGCCGAGGCGATCCCGAGCGTGAGCACGAGCATCTGTGGGTAAAAGCCCAGCGCCTCGGTCGAGATCGAGAGGAAGGTGAGATAGCCGAGCGTGGCCACAAGCGCGAGCGTGCCGAAGGCCGCGAGCGCTCCGTAGTACTCCGCGACCATCCCGCGGCGGGCGAGCCGGAGCGCCACGAGTAGCGCGACGAGCGTGACCACGAACACGGTCAGGTAGATGACGGGGCTGATGATGAGCGCGTTCGCGGGGTAGGAGATCGCGGCGGTCGCGGAGTCGGGAACGGCGTCGTTCGCGTCCTCGACCACCCGGAGCGCGCCGCCGAACAGCGCGAACGGGAGCAGTGCGTACAGGAGTCGCCGATCGGTCCCGACGCCGAGACGTTCGATCAACAGGAGGACGCCGATCAGCATGAACAGCAGGGTGAGCGCGTAGCCGACCTCGGAGACGATCGTGTAGCCGGGCCTCGCGACGACCGCCCCCTGCGCCGCGGCGGCCTGGCACGCACTCTCCTCGGCGAATCGCCGCACGACGCCGTCCGTCCGGACCGCACACGCCGCGTTGTGCGCGTCTGCGTCGATCGGTCCCCAGAAGTACCGCCAGAGAAAGCCCGAGTACACCCGCTGTGGGAACGCGACCGCGCTTCCCGCGACGACGATCACCGCCGCGATCGCTGCCGCGAGCCATCCCCGAACGGGGTCGACCCGGTCCGCTATCGCTGCCATACCCGAGAGGGACCCCGCCGGCGGTTTCACGGTTCCGGTTGCGCGCGTGGCGGACGCACAGCTTATCGAGATATCTTCGACAGCAATGTTGCGAGGGCAAGACTCCGTTCTTGCCCGCACTTTCGTGCCGCGCGAGGCGGCACGGAGTGCGAGGGACAGGATTTGAACCCGTGGACCTCTACAGGAGCGGAGCTTGAATCCGCCGCCGTTTCCAGACTTGGCTACCCTCGCACGCGCTCGTTTCTCGCCCGGCCGCGCGCTAAAGCGTTGCGGACCGATCACGCCGGCTCAGAGAACAGCGAGCCCGGTGAACTGCTCGGCGAGCAAGAGGAGACCGACACCGATGCCGAGAACGGCGGCTCCGGTTTCGAGATACCGCCGGAACCCTCGCGCGAGCGCGTGATTCCAGAGCATCGAGACACCGCCCATCGTCAGGATCGAGAGGAGACTGAACGCACCCAGAAAGGCGAGTCCGGTGTCGGTCGCGGGAGCCGTCGAGACCATCGCGACGACCAGCGCGCCGCTCCCCGCGAACCCGTGAACGACGCCGACGAGCAACGAGTCCCCGTCGAGGTGGTGGTGAGCGCCGAGTCGAACGGGACCGACCCTGAAATGTGAGTGGACCTGCTCGTCGTGCTCGTGCGTTTCCGTCCCGAACACCCCGACGAGCATCCGAACTCCGAGACCGACGAGAACCACCCCGACGACGATCTCGAACAGCTTCGTCACCTGCTCGGGAAACGTGACGCCGAGCAGCAGGAAGCCGACGCCGAGCGCGACGACGGGGATCGTGTGACCGACACCCCACGAGACGCCGACGACGCCGGAATGACGGTCTCGCCCGTCGTCCTCGACGAGCGTCGCGACGGCGGCGAGGTGATCGGCTTCGAGCGCGTGATACACCCCGAGCGCGCCGCCGGTGAGGGCGGCCGCGGTGAGTGACATACGCCGGGGTCTCGGGTCGTCGTCATATAACCGCCGGATGTCGGCCGATCGCAGTCGGTCGAAAACGTCGAGCCCACACCCGGCGCTGGCTTCAAACGGGCGGCGTTCGTCGATCGAGTATGGACGAGCACACCCGCGACCCGACCGTGGGACCGCCAAAAGGCGATCCGGAGGGCTGGCGGGCTGACAGGGCGGCTACTGCCGACGACGAGCGGGCCGAAGGGCCCGCGAGTGGCCAGTGGGAGCATGCCACCTGCCGGCGGGCGGTCGTCCACGGCGTCAGGCTCTACAACACCGGGAAATATCACGCCTCACACGACTGTTTCGAGGACGAGTGGTACAACTACGGGCGAGGGAACACCGAATCGAAGTTCTGCCACGGGATGGTCCAGGTCGCGGCCGGCGCGTACAAGCACTTCGACTTCCACGACGATGCAGGGATGCGCTCGCTCTTTCGCACCGCACTCGATTACTTCCGAGGCGTCCCTCGGGACTTCTACGGCGTCGATCTGCTCGACGTGCGGACCACCCTGACCAACGCGCTCGACGACCCGACGGCGCTCCACGGCTGGGCGATCCGACTCGACGGGGAATCGCCAGAAGCGCGCCCGGAGGACGTCGCGTACGCGGCAGCGCTCGACTGAGTTCACCAATCGAGTGCCGCGCGGCGCTCGTCGGCCATCGTCAGGAACTCCGCGGTCCACGGCGACAGCGCCGGTCGATCGAGCGCTGCCCCGACCGACAGCCACTCCACGGCGGCGACCTCCTCGGGGGCGGCGATCCGCGCCTCGCCCTCGTCGTGCCGACAGAGAAACACGACGTTCACGCAGGGCGTCCCGTCGTCGGTCGTGAACGCGTTGCTCTGGACGTACCGTGGATCCGTGATTCCGATGTCGACCTCCTCGCGAACCTCGCGCCGGAGCGCGCTTTCGAGGACGTCACCAGTGTCGATCGCCTCGACCGTCCCGCCGACGAGCGCGAGCGCCCCGGCGGCGTGGTCCTCGGTCGTCGCACGTTCGATAAAGAGGTACTCGCCGTCGCGGTGGATCGCGGCCTCGACGTTCACGGCGTAGCGGTCGTCGGTTCCGGTCATTCGACAGCCGTCGATCGAGGGGAGCGGATCGTGCTCACGGTGCGTTCCGGCCCAGTACCGGACCACTCAAAAAGGCGGGCACGTTAGGGAGGGTAGATGCGAATCGAGCAGTTGGGCGACGGTGAGCCCGAAATCGCCGTCGTCGGCGGGATTCACGGCGACGAGCCGTGCGGCGTGCGCGCGGTCGAGCACCTCCTCGACGCCAGGCCGGACGTCGACCGGCCGGTGAAGTGTATCGTGGCGAACGAGGAAGCGCTGGCTCGCGAAACCAGATACGTCGACGACGACCTGAACCGGGTGTTCCCCGGCGACCCCGACAGCGACTCGCACGAACGACGGCTCGCCAGCCGGCTCCTTCAGGAGCTCCGGGGCTGTACGACCCTCTCGATGCACTCGACCCAGTCGTATCCGGGGCCGTTCGCGGTCGTCGCCGACGACGAACTCGCGCTCACCCAGTCGGTCTGCCCGTATCTCACGCTCGACGCGGTGATCGACGCGGGCGCGTTCACCGAGGGGCGGCTCGTGGGGTACGCCGACGTGATCGAGGTCGAGTGTGGCTATCAGGGCACCGAGGACGCCGCGACGAACGCGATCGCGCTCACCGAGGCGTTCCTCGCCGCGGTCGGCGCGCTGCCTGGCGGCGAGACACGCGCCGACGGCGTTCCGCTCTACCGCCTCCAGCACCTCATCCCGAAGGGCCAGGCGTCGGGCTACGAGGTGTTCGTCACCAACTTCGAGCGCGTCGCGGCGGGGGAGACCTACGCCGCCGCGGGCGACGAGCGACTCGTCGCCGAGAAACCGTTCTACCCCGTCCTGATGTCGCCGTACGGCTACGAGGACGAGTTCGGCTACGCCGCCGAACTCGCTGGCAAGCTCGGTGGTGACCCGGTGAAGGACGCTGGCGAGGAGCGTCGCGGTCAGTCGAGATACTCCGGGTAGCGGTCGTCGTAGCCGACGCGTCGTCCCAGCGGTTCGAGCGCTCGGATGCCGAGCCGCTGCAACTCGGTGGGAACCCGGGCGAGATAGAGCATATCGTCGTACTCGTCCAAGAGCACCGCGAGTCGGAGGGCGTTGAGCGGCATCCCCGAGGGAGTCGTGGGTGCGCCGTCGCGGGCGATCCCGTAGGTGATCCGCATGAACGCCTCGGTCCGCAGGCCTGGCGTGACGCTCCCGTCGAGACGGAGTTCGTCCTCGCCCGCGTTCCAGAACCGGTGGGGCGTGTCGGCGGGGATGGTGACGGCCTCGCCGGGCCCGAGCACGCGCTCTTCGTCGCTGCAGCGCTCGCCCGATCCGTCGGCCGACGCGAACCGTGCCTCGTTCGCGAACACCCCGAGTCGACCCGCCGCGACGGCGAGGCGCTCGTCCTGTTCGGGATGGACGTGGAGCATCGGCCCGTGACCGTCGGGTGCGAGCGTCATCACGAACCGCAGCGGGTCGGTCGCGGGGTCGTCCGGCCGGTCCACGAACCGGACGCGCTTGCCGCTGACCGGCGTCGTGACCACGTCGTCGCGGGTCATCCGTCCGGCGGTGCGAACTCGACGAGCGTCAGCTCGCGGTCGAGATGGCAGTAGTCGTGTGGCGGGTCGCCGATCACCTCCTGGATCCGGTACTCGGCGTCGAAGTCGGCCCCGGCGGGCTCGCAGTACTCGTGGCTCGGGCACTCGGTGTGTGGACAGGGACCCTCCAGACGGGCCTTGCTGCCGGCGTACGCGCTCTTGGGGGAGACGTTCGCCATCACGGGTGCGGGCTCGACGTCGACCGCCCGGACGCCGGTGTCGTGGACGCCACATTCGAGCGTCTGGGTGTTCTCCCGGACGCCGGTGATGCGGTACTTCACCCCCTCGCGCAGGTTGAGACACTGATCGCGGTAGGGACAGCCCTCGCAGGCGCTCGCCTCACCCCGATAGACGAACTCGGTGCCGACCTCCGCGAGCCGCGTGCCGACGAGCGTGATCTGTGACATACCAGACACCACGCCGCGAGTCCGAATAAAAACACGGCTTCGACGGTGGTCGCCGGTGAGTCCCACGGACGAGTCGTGACACACCGATCCGCCGGTGGAATCAGGGATGCCGAGACCGTACGGCCCACATGAACGAGCGGATCCCGGTGAGGGTCGTCACGGAGTGCGAGGAAATCACGATCGAGGTCGAGCGCGGTGTCGTGCTCCGGGACGCGCTGCTCGACCACGGGTTCTCGGTGTACGGCACGGTCTCGCAGTACGCCAACTGCGGCGGCCGCGGGCTGTGTGCGACCTGCACTGTCGAGGTCGACCCCGCACCGGAGCCGACTCACTGGCACGACGCCGCGGCCGTTCGGTTCGGGTACCCGCGGCTCTCGTGCTGTATCGAAGTCGAGGAGCCGCTGACGGTCCGCCTCCTCGACAAACACGTCTGGGGCCAGGTGCTTCCGCGTCAGGCGACGCCGGAGTAGGCCACCATTGCGGTCGCAGTCGATCGCCTTCGTCCGTCCATCCGTTCGAGCGGGTCCACGATCGATACCGGCTGGAACCCGATACCAGCGCTGCGATCACTACTCTCGTCCGGTCAGCTCGTCGAGTTTCGCGAAGTACTCCTCGCGTGGGACCTGGTACAGCCCCCGATAGTCGATCGCACCAGCGGCGAACCGTTCCGCGAGATCGATCGCGCCCGTGACGGCCGCCTCGCGCGCCTCGAACCGGTCGGCGTCGCGGTCGACGTCGGGTTCGAGGTACAGCGTGACGTACCACGAGTCACCAGTGGTGGAGCGCTCAGTTCCGGGACGGCGCGACCGCCGGCCGTGGGTGAGGTAGATCGTCGGCAGACACGGGGCCGGATAGTCATGTGTGTCGAACACGTCCGGCCGGTAGACCAGCACGCACCGCTCTTCGGACTCGTTCCAGACGGTCCATCCGGCGGGGAGCGAATCGAAGTCGGTCACGCGTGGCCGTCGGGGCCCGGTTCCCATAGCCCTCGCGGTCGGCCGACAGTCCACCGGAACGGAGTTTCTGGCGAGAGTAGGGACAACGGTTTTACGCATCCAACCCCTCCTATATGGTAGTATCGGTGGGACGTCCTACCATGCTACGCCGCCCCGAACCGCTCCGCGGACCGGCTGTCCCGACACCGACCGTCGACCGCGTCGTTCCCCGACGAGAGCGTCACGCGTGAACACATGACACGACAACGGCGCGCGCCGGTCCCCACCGGTGTGCATGCGCAGCCAGCAGCCCCCCGCGCGAGCGGGGCGACGAGGTGACACAATGTCAGGCGACACCGAAACACTCGAAAGCCTCAGCGAGGAGTACCGGGCATCGATTCCGACGGACCTCCGCACGACCCGGCCGTTCCAGTGGTATCTCGACGAAGTCCACGACGAGCCACGCGTCGCGCGCAACGCCCACCAGCGCGTCGCGGACATGTTCGACTTCTACGGAACCGAATACGACGAGGACGACGGCGTCGTGGAGTATCACCTCGCGAGCGAGGACCCGCTCTCGGACGGCGAGAACACCTTCTACGGCCGGGAGATCCACGAGGCGATCCACGAGTTCGTCAACAAGGTCAAATCCGGCGCGCGCGGGCTCGGTCCCGAGCGCCGGATCAAGCTCCTCCTCGGCCCTGTCGGCTCGGGCAAATCCGACTTCGACAGGCAAGTGCGGCGGTACTTCGAGGACTACACCGCACGCGAGGAGGGACGGCTGTACACCTTCCGGTGGACCAACCTGTGTGATGTCATTCCGGATCAGGACCCCGCCGACGACGTCGTTCGCTCGCCGATGAACCAGGACCCGCTGGTGCTCCTGCCGCTCGATCAGCGCACCCAGGTCGTCGAAACGCTGAACGACCACCTCGACGCCCCCTACTCCATCCGGAACGAGCAGGCACTCGATCCCGCCTCGGAGTTCTACATGGATCGCCTTCTCGAATACTACGACGACGACCTCCAGCAGGTGCTGGAGAACCACGTTGAGGTCGTCCGCCTGGTGATCGACGAGAACAAGCGCCGCGGGATCGAGACGTTCGAGCCCAAAGACAAGAAAAACCAGGACGAGACCGAACTCACCGGGGACGTCAACTACTCGAAGATCGCGGTCTACGGGGAAAGCGATCCCCGTGCGTTCGACTATTCGGGGGCGTTCTGTAACGCCAACCGGGGAATCTTCTCGGGCGAGGAACTCCTCAAACTCCAGCGGGAGTTCCTCTACGACTTCCTCCACGCGACCCAGGAGATGACGATCAAGCCGAAGAACAACCCCCGGATGGACATCGACCAGGTGATCGTCGGCCGGACGAACATGCCCGAGTACAAGGAGAAGAAGGGCGACGAGAAGATGGAGGCGTTCAACGATAGAACGAAACGGATCGACTTCCCCTACGTCCTCCAGTACGGCGAGGAGGCCAACATCTACCGGAAGATGCTCCAGAACGCCGACGTGCCCGACGTCAACGTCGAGCCACACACCCTGGAGATGGCGGGTCTCTTCGGCGTGCTCACCAGGATCGAGGAGCCCGACTCCGGGACAGTGGACCTCCTTCAGAAGGCGAAGGCGTACAACGGCGAGATCGACGAGGCCGAGGACGTCGACGTGAAGAAACTGCGGGAGGAGGCGACCGAGACCGCCGAGATCGGTGAGGGGATGGAAGGAGTGAGTCCCCGATTCATCGGCGACGAGATCGCGGAGGCGATCATGGACTCGATGCACCGGGAGCGAAACTTCCTCTCGCCGCTCACCACGTTCAACCACCTCGAAGCGAACCTCGAAAACCACGGCTCGATCGCGGCCGACCTCTTCGACACGTACTACCGCTACCTCGAACTCGTGCGCGAGGAGTACAGGGAGCGTGCGATCGAGGACGTCCGGCACGCACTGGCGTACGATCTCGACGAGATCCAGCGCCAGGGCGAGAAGTACATGGACCACGTGATGGCGTACATCGACGACGACACCGTGGAGGACGAGTTGACCGGGCGCGAGCAGGGCCCCGACGAGACGTTCCTCCGATCGGTGGAGGAGAAACTCGACGTGCCGGAGGACCGGAAGGACGACTTCCGTCAGGAGGTCTCGAACTGGGTCTCCAGGAGAGCGCGCGAGGGTGACACGTTCAGTCCCCAGGACAACGACCGACTCCGGCGCGCCCTCGAACGGAAGCTCTGGGAGGACAAGAAACACAACATCAACTTCTCGGCGCTGGTCTCCTCGGGCGAGATGGACGACGACGAGCGGAGCGCGTGGATCGACGCGCTGCGCGAGCAGGGCTACTCCCGCGGGGGAGCGAAGGAGGTGCTCGAGTTCGCCGGCGCGGAGGTCGCCAAAGCCGAGATGGAGGAGTGATGACCGACCACGACCCGTCCAGTGAGGAGCCAATCACGACGGACGGAGCGGCGGGCGAGGACTACGTTACGGCTGCCGACCGCACGCTCCGGGCGACCTACGAGGAGCCGATGAGCCTCGCGGAGTACGTGGACAGAGCGCTCGAAGAGCCCGCGATCGCCGCCCACGCCGCGAAGTACCTCGTGAGCGCGATCGAATCGGGCGGAACGCGGACCGTGATCGAGGAGGGCGAGGAGAAGGAGCGCTATCGCTTCTTCGACGACCCGCACAACGACGGCGAGCACGCGATCCTCGGGAACACCGAGCTCCTGAACGCGTTCGTCGACGACCTCCGATCGATCGCGGCCAGACGCGGGAAGGAGGAGAAGATCATCTGGTTCGCGGGGCCGACCGCGACCGGGAAGTCCGAACTCAAGCGGTGTCTCATCAACGGCCTGCGCGAATACTCGAAGACCGATTCGGGCCGGCGCTACACCGTCGAGTGGAACGTCGCGGGGGCCGGCGACGGGCCAGGCCTGACCTACGGCGACGAGTACCAGGACGACGAGGACGACTGGTATCAGAGTCCGGTCCAGTCCCATCCACTCTCGGTGTTCCCGCCCGAGATCCGCGCGGAGATCGTCGCCGCGATCAACGACCGCCGTGACGACCACATCCCGGTCGTGGCCGAGGGACGGCTCGATCCGTTCTGCCGGGAGGCCTACGAGTTCTTGGAGGACCGGTATCGCCGCGAGGGCGTCGACGATCGGTTCTCGGCGGTCACGGACCCGCGCCACCTCCGGGTGAAGAACTACGTCGTGGACGTCGGCCGCGGGATCGGCGTGCTCCACTCGGAGGACTCGGGCAGCCCGAAGGAACGCCTCGTGGGGTCGTGGATGGCGGGAATGCTCCGCGAGCTCGAATCGCGCGGGCGGAAAAACCCCCAGGCGTTCAGCTACGACGGCGTGCTCAGCCAGGGCAACGGCCTCCTCACGATCGTGGAGGATGCGGCCCAGCACGCCGATCTCCTCCGAAAACTGCTGAACGTGCCCGACGAGGGGAGCGTGAAGCTCGACAAGGGGATCGGGATGGACGTCGACACCCAGCTGATGATCATCTCGAACCCCGACCTCGAAGCCCAGCTGAACCAGCACGCCGAACGCAACGGCGAGGACCCGCTGAAGGCGCTCAAGCGCCGGCTCGACCGGCGGGAGTTTCGCTACCTGACGAACCTCTCGCTCGAAGCCGAGCTGATCCGGCGCGAGCTCACGAACGAGACCGCGATCTGGCGAGCCGAGTCGGCCGCCGAACTCGAAACGAAGATCCGCGAGCCGCTCACCGTCGACGTACGCGACGAACACCGGGTCAAGACGGTGGAGCTCGCGCCGCACACCGTGTCGGCGGCGGCGCTGTACAGCGTCGTGACGCGGCTCGACGACGATCTTCCCGCGGGATTGGATCTCGTCGACAAGGCGCTCCTGTTCGATCAGGGCTACCTCCAGCGCGGCGACGAGCGCGTCGAGGGCGACGAGTTCGACTTCGACGACGGGGCGGATGGCGAGGCCGGTATTCCGGTCACGTACACCCGGGACGTGCTCGCGGACCTGTTCTACGCCGACCGCGACCGTCACCATCCCGATCTCGCCGTGGAGGACGTCGTCCTACCTCAGGACGTGCTCGACGCGATGGCCGAAGGGCTCGCGGACGCACCGGTGTTCTCGGCGGACGAGCGCGGCGAGTTCGAGAGCCGGGTCGTGACAGTGAAAAACGAAGTGTTCGACCGCCAGGAGGAGGACGTGCTCGACGCGATGATGCGAGACAAGCGCGTCGACGAGGACACCGTCGCGGAGTACGTCGAGCACGTCTACGCGTGGGCGACCGACGAGCAAGTCGCAAACGACCGTGGCGAGCGCGTCGATCCCGATCCGCTGAAGATGAAGATATTCGAGACCGAGCATCTGGGGCGGTTCGATCCCGAGAGTTACGACGGCAACGAGCCTTCGCCGGCCGTCCGGGAGTTCCGCACGGAGAACATCATCACCGCGCTGAATCGCCACGCGTGGCACAGTCGCGACGAGGAGTTCCGGGCGAGCGATGTCGCGCTCACCGAGATCCCCGTGATCGATTCGGTGCTCGGGAGCTACGACTGGGACGACGTCCGTCGCACCTTCGAGGACTTCGACCCCCGTCAGTGGGACGACCCGCCGAGCGGCACCGAGACCGCGCGCTGCAAGGAGGAGACGATCGACAACATGATCGACCTGTTCGGCTACACCGAGGCCTCGGCGGAGCTGACGAGCCGCCACGTCATGAGCCAGGTGAGCTATCAGTGGTCACGGAGGGGCTGAGATGGGACTTCAGGACGACCTCGAACGGTATCGTGAAGTCGGCGAGGAGCGCCGCGAGGACTTAGCGGAGTTCATCCAATACGGGGACCTCGGCGGAAGCCGCCCCGACTCGGTCCGGATCCCGATCAAGATCGTCGACCTGCCGGGCTTCGAGTACGACCAGCGCGACCAGGGCGGCGTGGGCCAGGGCGACGGCGACACGCCCGAGCCGGGCCAGCCGGTCGGCGAGCCACAGCCCCAGCCAGGCGACGAGGACGGCGATCCCGGCGAGGAGGGTGGCGAGCACGAGTACTACGAGATGGACCCCGAGGAGTTCGCTCAAGAACTCGACGAGCGCCTCGGCCTCGACCTCGAACCCAAGGGCAAGCAGGTCGCGGAGGAGGTCGAGGGCGATTACACCGACATCACGAACACCGGCCCGGACTCCACGCTCGACTTCGAGCGACTGTTCAAAACGGGATTGAAGCGGAAGCTCGCGATGGACTTCGACGAGGAGTACGTCCGCGAGGCGCTCCGGGTCGACGGGATGGGGCCACAGGCGGTCTTCGAGTGGGCGCGCGCGAAGCACCTCCCGGTCTCGCGGGCGTGGATCGACGACGCCTACGCGAGCCTGCCGGCGGCCGAGCGCACGAGATGGACGAGCATCGAGGAGATGGAGGCCAACGTCGAACAGACCGACACCGCGACCCGGATTCGCCGAGAGGGGATCGATCACGTCCCGTTCCGCCGGGAGGACGAGCGCTACCGCTACCCCGAGATAATCGAGGAGTACGAGAAGAACGTCGTCGTCGTCAACATCCGGGACGTCTCGGGCTCGATGCGCGAGGGCAAACGCGAGCTGGTCGAGCGAACCTTCACACCGCTCGACTGGTATCTCACCGGGAAGTACGACCACGCGGAGTTCGTCTACATCGCCCACGACGCCGACGCGTGGCGGGTCGATCGCGACGACTTCTTCGGCATTCGATCGGGTGGCGGAACCAAGATCTCCTCGGCGTACGAACTCGCGAAGGAGGTTCTGGAGGAGGAGTACCCGTGGAGCGACTGGAATCGGTACGTGTTCGCGGCGGGCGACTCCGAAAATTCGAGCAACGACACCGAGGAGCGGGTCGTTCCGCTGATGGAGGAGATTCCGGCGAACCTCCACGCGTACGTCGAGACACAGCC
The DNA here is from genome assembly GCF_000334895.1 of Halococcus agarilyticus. Classification (NCBI taxonomy): domain Archaea; kingdom Methanobacteriati; phylum Methanobacteriota; class Halobacteria; order Halobacteriales; family Halococcaceae; genus Halococcus; species Halococcus agarilyticus. Next base: position 258,622 of record NZ_BAFM01000001.1, read on the forward strand.
CTCGGGCAACGCGATCAACGCGACTCACGCCGAGGAGATCGAGCGGAGCTTTGCGGATGCGGGAGACGTCGTGGTGGCGTACGTCTCCTCGCCCGACGACGTGGTGGACGCGATCTACCGCGTTCTCAGCACGGAGGACGACGACGAATGAGGACGACAGGAGGAGGACGATCATGAGTGACCGCATCACCGCCCAGCGCATCGCGCGCGAACTCGAAGCACCGGTCGAGGAGGCCGCGAACCTCGCGAAGAAGCTCGGGCTCGATCCCTACCCGGTGAACTACTGGATCGTCGATCACGACGAGATGAACGAGTTGATCGCCTACGACGGGTTCCAGACCCGGTACCCCCACTGGCGATGGGGGATGAAGTACGACCGCCAGCAGAAACAGACCCAGTTCCTCGGCGGGAAGGCCTTCGAGATCGTCAACAACGACGATCCCGCCCACGCCTTCCTCCAGGAGTCGAACGCGCTGGCCGACCAGAAGGCGGTCATCACCCACGTCGAGGCCCACGCCGACTTCTTCGCACACAACCAGTGGTTCGGCCTGTTTACGGGGGGCGAAACCCCGAACGCCGCGGCGATGCTCGCACGCCACGCCGACACCATCGACGAGTACATGTCCGATCCCGAGATCGACCGCGAGGACGTCGAGAAGTGGATCGACACGATCCAGTGTCTCGACACGAACATCGATCGCCACGAGGCGTTTTCGAGCGCGACCGAGGAGGAAGCCGAAACCGCCGAGCTCGACGATATCGCCGACCAGCTCGACGAGCTCGATCTCGAAGGAGAGGTCGTCGACGAGGTGTTCGACGAGGAGTGGCTCGAATCACAGCGCGACGACGAGGAGTCGGCGACGATCCCGGCTGAGCCCGAACAGGACCTCCTCGCCTTTTTCTGGCGACACGGGATGGCGTACGACGACGAGGCCGGCAAGGCCGTCGAGATGACCGAGTGGCAGCGCGACGTGCTCGAAATCCTCCGACGGGAGGCGTACTATTTCGCGGCCCAGCGGATGACCAAGGTGATGAACGAGGGCTGGGCGGCGTACTGGGAGTCGATGATGATGGGCGAGGAGACCTTCGCAGGGGCCGACGAGTTCCTGAACTACGCCGACCACCAGGCGCGCGTGCTCGGCTCCCCCGGACTCAACCCCTACAAGCTCGGCAAGGAGCTCTGGGAGTACATCGAGAACTCCGTCAATCGCCGCGAGGTGATCGAGCGCCTGCTCCGCGTCGAGGGGATCACGTGGCGGAACTTCCACGACGTGATCGATTTCGATTCGGTTCAGGAGCGTCTCGCACCCGATCCGATGGTCGACGTGATTTCGTCGGAGCGACTCGCTTCGCTCGATCCCGACGATCCTCGGATCGACGCCGCGGCGCTCGAACGCGCACGTGAAGGCGAGATCGATGTCGAACGCTATCCCTGGAAGGTGTTGGCCGAGGCGGGGATGGCCGAGCGGCACTACTCGCTCGCCAAACCCCAGAATCGCGGATTCGTCAGGCGGACGAGTCGCGAGGAACTCGAACGGGTCTCGCGGTACCTCTTCGACGGGGAGCGCTACGCGAGCGTCGAGGATGCGCTCGCCGAGGTCGACCGCTCGGCGGGCTGGGACCGGATGTTCGAGATCCGCGAGAGCCACAACGACGTCACCTTCATCGACGAGTTCCTGACCCAGGAGTTCGTCGACGACAACGACTACTTCACTTACGAGTACACCCAGGCGACGCGGGATTTCCGCGCGACCTCGACCGACTACGAGGACGTCAAGAAGAAACTCCTGCTCCAGTTCACCAACTTCGGCAAGCCCACGATCACCGTTCACGACGGCAACTACAACAACCGCAACGAACTCCTGCTCGCCCATCACTACAACGGCGTGATGCTCGACGTCGAGCAGGCGAAACAGACCTTGGAACGGGTGTACGACCTCTGGGGTCGGCCCGTGAACCTCAAGACCGTCGTGAAGGAGATCGACGAGCACGATCTCGAGGTCGCGAAGCGCCGCGAGCGCGAACCAGACCCCGAGGAGCGTGGGAAGCTGATCCGCTACGACGGCGAGAGCTTCACCACGGAGGACCTGCCGTGGGAGGCAGTCGAGGAGATCGCCGCGACGGACGTCGACTACGACACGAAACCCGACGAGTGGCTGGCGTGAGCGGGCCAACTCCCGGAATCACGCGATCGGATTCGCGACGCCAGTAGTTGACAACAGTCGGACCAGTGATAGCCCTAGTCGTCCGCCGCACTCGTGGCTGCGTCCGCGCGACCATGGCTTCGGGTGAGGTCGGCCGAACGCCACCCGCCGCGGCGGAACCACAGGTACGCGATCGTCGCGCCGGCGACGTTCGAGATCCCGAAGGAGAGCCAGACGCCAGGCGGGCCGAGCGGCTCCGCGACGAGCCACGCGAACGGAACCCGGATCAGCCCGAGCATCAGGATGGAGATCGCGGCGGCGACGGTGGTCTGGCCGGTGCCGCGAAAGCCCCCGGTGTAGGCGTACATGATCCCGATGAACCCGAACGTCGGTGCGACGTACCGGAGGAACCGTGCGCCGATGTCGATCACCGCTGGGTCGGACGTGAACACCGCCACGATCGGGTCGGCCGCGATCCACGAGACGATCCCGAGGACGGTGAGCGCAACGAACATCGCCCTCGCTGCGAGGCGATTGGTCTGTGCAGCGCGGTCCGGCTTACCAGCGCCCACGTTCTGTCCCGTCATCGTCTCGACGCCCTGCGAGAGCGCGATCGCGGGCAGGAACACCACCGAGAACACCCGCGTCCCGATGCCGTAGGCGGCGACCACCGAGGTCGAGAACGTCGCGATGATCACCAGCATCAGGTTGATCGAGATCGCCCGGCCGGTGCCCTCGATCGACGCCGGGATACCGATCCGGAACAGCGTCCTGGCGAACTCCGGGTCGGGAACCATGTCGCGGAGGTTGATCGTCACGCCGCGCGAGCCACGGACCATGATCGCGAGCCCGACGACGAACGCGATCGCGCGCGAGAACACCGTCGCGATCGCCGCGCCCTCGACGCCGAGTTCGGGGACCGGTCCCCAGCCGAGGATCAAGACCGGATCGATCGCGACGTTGAGGACGACCGTCCCGGCCATCACGAGCATCGGCGTGATCGTGTCGCCGTAGCCCCTCATCAGCGAGACGAACATGAAGAAGCCGAACACGAACACGAGCCCGAGAGCGTAGACCCGCATGTACTCGGTCACGAGCACCGCGACGGCGGGCGACGCGCCGAGCAGCCGAACGAACTCGTCGACGAACGGGTAGCTGAGCACGCCCAGCACGATCGAGCCGATGATCGCGATCGAAACCGTCTGGGAGGCGGCGTAGGCCGCGCGCTCCTCGTTGCCAGCGCCGGTGTGCTGGGCAACGAGGACGCTACCGGCGACCGACAGCCCGAGCGCGAGCGAGATGAGGAAAAAGACCATCGGGAACGCGAAGCTGATCGCGGCGAGCGCGTCCGTGCTGTACTGGCCGAGCCAGAACGTGTCCGCGAGGTTGTAGGCAGTCTGGAGCAGGTTCGTGATCACGAGCGGCAGCGAGAGGTAGAAGAGGGGTTTCGCGATCCCGCCCGAGGTGAGATCGAACTCCTCCTGGGACTTGAACAGTCCCGACAGCCGATCGAGAACACTCATTCTGCGGCGACCTCCGAGCCGTCGTCGGCGAGTAGCTGGCTCCGCACGTACTCGACGAACAGCTCCCGCGTGACCTCGGCCGACTGGCCCTCGGTCACCCAGCGGACGTGTGCGCCGTTGAACAGCGTCACGAGGAAGGTCGCGACCCTGTCGGGATCGACGTCGTGGAAGACACCTTGCTCGATCCCCTCGGCGACGATCGATCGGCACTGGTCGTGGACGAACGCGTCGAACTCCCCGATCCGCTCGCCGAACGCGTCGTCGTAGGGCACCTGCGCCTTGATCGCGAGGATCGCGGTCTGGAACGCGCGCTGGTCGTCGCGCGCCGGCGGGGTGAGCGCCCGGTCGACGAACGCCACGAGCCGCTCGGCGGGGTCGTCGCCCTCGGGTTCTCGAAGTCGTGCGGTGAAGTCCTCGTAGAGGGCCGCGAGAAACGCCAGCAGGAGGTCCTGTTTGGTGTCGTAGTGGTAGTGAAGCGCGGCCTTGCTCTTGGTCGACTCGTCCGCGATGTCCTGCATCGTGAGATCCGCGTAACCGTGTCTGCAGAGCGCGGCGTAGGTCGCGTTGATGAGTTCGTCGGTGGTGTCGTCGGTCATCGCTCGTTGCCCTAACTGGCTGGTCAGTCAGGTAAAGGGTTTCGGAACGTGTCGTTCCACACGATCGAACGCTCGGTATCAGGTTCCGGTTCGATCCCCGATCCGGAAGAGGACGTCCACAGTCTGATTTTCCCTCAGAGAAACGGAAGGGCGAGCGTCGCTGTGATGGCACTGATCGCGAACCAGCCGGCGAAGTTCCACCACGGCACGCCGCGATAGTGCGGGCCGGGCAGGCCGCCGGTGTACGTCCAGTAACCCTCGGCGACGCCCCGGTGGTCGGTGAACAGGTCGTACGTCGTGGCGAGCACGGCGGCAGCCACGACCGCCGTCCAGCCGTCGGCCACGAGCAGCGCGAGCCGGAACGCGACGTAGACCGCGGCCATCCACCCGAAGAGAACGTAGAGCGGGACGCCGAGAACCTCCGGATCGAGGTGGTGTTCGAGCCAGCCGAGGTCGACGACGACCGCCTCGGCGACGAACGCCACGAGCGCACCCCCGGCGAAGAGGGCGACCGTCGCGCCCAGTGGCCACGTGAGGAGCGCGTGAACGAGCGCACCGAGGCCGAGCACGACGGTAGTTACGGCGAAGCGGCGACTGCTGGGCATATAGGGTCGTCTCTCGCCCGGAAGAAAACGTTTCAGTCGACCCGCTACGCTTTCGTGTATTTTTCCTGGGCCGACGAGTTCGGGATCGTCGTGACTACCGGACGAGTGAAAGAAAAATCGGCTGTGAGTTGTTTGCTGTTCCGATGACCGCGAGCGACTTACTGTCGGGTGAGGTTGGTCGCTCGGGGTCCCTTGTCTGCCTGTTCGATGTCGAATTCGACTTCGGTGTCCTCTTCGAGATCCGGGCCGCCAACGTCTTCCATGTGGAAGAACACGTCCTCCTCGGAGTCCTCAGAGTCGATGAAACCGTAGCCGCCAGTGTCGTTGAAGAAGTCGACCGTACCTGTTGCCATTGCGAGTAAACACAACCCCCCTGCGGGGATAAGGGTTCCGCGAGGGGCGGTATCACGGATCTTCGAGTGGGTTCATCGTTCCAGTAGGGTGCCGTCGCTCCTCCATCAGCGGACTCCGTCGGTGGATCTCTCGAAGAAATGTAGATCGCTCTTCGGACTGATTCGGTCGAAAATGCTCGGTCGGGGATTTGAACCCCGGTCATCGGCTCTCTTCCAAAACGGGACGGACCCTATCTTGTCGAAAGGCCGAAATGATTGGCCGGACTACACCAACCGAGCGTGGCTGAATCTCGGTGTCGGCACCTAATAAGCGCTGTCGTTTGCGCTTGCACTCAGTCGGTATCGTTCGAGTCGGATGGATTCGCCAGACACTCCTCCAGAGAGAAGCCGCCGCTCGGTTGAACGTCGATCTGACCGTGTTCGGCCCTACTGTGACATCGCTTGCAGAGGAGAACGAGGTTTCGATCGTCGTGAGCGGCTTCGAGCGCGACTCCCTCCGTCTCTCGGAACAGTCGGACGGGAACGATGTGGTGAACATCGAGCGTTCGCTTCGCACCCTCGTGACCACAGTGCTGGCACACGCTGTCACGTCGCCATACTCGTTCACGTGCCTCCGCCCATCCGACCCCGTACCGTCTGCTGTATCCGCCACTCCAGTTCGGGTTCCGTTCTCCGGCCGTGGAACGACTCATCTTCCGACGTGTCTCCCTCGATCGAGAGATTCCCTGCAACGAACGCGAGATTTTCTGCCGGACGTCGGTCGGTAGTTCGCTACCCCGCTGCGCTTCGGCGATCCGTTCACGTGTTTCGTCGGAAAACGATCGTCCCTCCATCGTGCTGGAGATTTTCGCTTTCACCTCCTCGGTACGCTCCCGGCCGTACAGGGGATGATCCTCGCCGGCCATGTCACGGGTCGGAACCCCGAGCCGCTTCATTTGCTTGCGGACCGTGCTGGCGGAGACGCCGCACTCCTCGCCGATCTCCCGCTGTGTCAGCCCTTCGTCCCAGTACTTGATTTCGAGCCACCAGCCGTTTCGGTACCGTCGTGCCATCGGCTATCGTCTATTCGCCTCGGTTTACTACCTAAAGCCTCGGGTCGGGCCGCTTCACACGCTACCGATCGCAGTCGTCGCGCAATCGTCGAAATCGGCCGTCGAGTTCGCTTACTTCCCCTCGAACTCGGGCTCGGAGTCGCCCATAAAGGCCGTGACGCCCTCCATCAGGTCGTCGGTGTTGACGAGGTGGCCGAACGCCTGGGATTCGATTTCGAGCCCCGCATCGGTGTCCTCCCAGCCCCGGAGCATGGCGCGTTTCGTGAACTTCTGGGCGATCGGCGGGCCGGCGGCGAGGGCGGCCGCCTGATCGAACGCCGTGGATTCGAGGTCCCCCTCGACCACCTCGTTCACGAACCCGAACTCCGCCATCTCGCTCGCCTCGTAGCGCTCGGCGGTCAGAATGATCTCCTTCGCCCGCCCCATCCCCACGATCTGCTGGAGGCGCTGCGTACCGCCCCAGCCCGGCAGGAGCCCGAGGTCGAGTTCGGGCTGGCCGAACTCCGCGCGCTCGGTGGCGATCCGGAGGTCCGCACACGTCGCCAGCTCCATCCCCCCGCCGAGACAGTAGCCGTCGATGCCCGCCACGACCGGCATATCGCACTCTTGGAGCTTGCCGAACGTCTGCTGGCCCTTTCGTGAGAGTTCGATCGCGTCGAGCGGGGCGGCGCTCGCGGCCATCGACTGGACGTCCGCGCCCGCCGAGAACGCCTGGTCGCCAGCGCCGACGAGCAAGATCGCGCGCACGTCGTCGTCGGCTTCTAACTGATCGACCGCAGTCCCGAGCTCGTCGAGCAGATCGAGATCGATGGTGTTCATCCGGTGGGTCCGATCGAGCGCGATCCTCCCCACCTGCTCACCGGGGTAGCTGACCTCGATGTTCTCGAAGGCGACGTCGTCGGTGTCGCCGTTGCGGTCGTAGAACCCGCCCGATTCGGCTGCCTCGCCGAGGTAGTCGGCGGGTTCGTACCGCGCCGCACCGGTCTCGTCGTGGAGCTCGTCGAGCGTGGCGTGGAGATCGTCGAGTCCGCGTTCGTCCGCGAGCTTCGCCGGCCCGTTCGGGAAGCCCGCGCCGAGCATCACCGCTTCGTCGATGTCGCTCGCCGGCGCGACGTCGCCGCCGATGAGCTTCGCGACCTCGTTCGCCATCACCGCAAGCAGTCGGGACTCGATCTCCTCGGTGCCGGCATCCGTCGGAATATCGGCACCCTCGCCGTCATCGTAGTCGTAGAATCCCTTCCCTGTCTTCTTCCCGAGTTCCTCCGCCTCGACCTTCTCGGCGAGCAGCGGACTCGGCTCGTAGGCCTCACCGAGGGTCTCGTGCATGTATTCGAGGACGTGATAGCCCACGTCGATCCCGACCTGGTCCGCGAGTTCGAAGCTCCCCATCGGGAGGCCCATGTCGAACTTGGTCGCGCTGTCGACTTCGGCGATCGTCGCCACATCGTCCTCGACCAGCCACGCGGCCTCGTTCATCAGCGGCACGAGGACTCGGTTGACGATGAAGCCCGGACTGTCCTTCCGGACGCGCACGGGCGTCTTGCCGAACCCCTCGGCGAGCGCCTCGACGGTGTCGAGGGTCTCGTCGGCGGTTTCGGCTCCAGCAATCACCTCGACGAGCTGCATTCGCACGGGAGGATTGAAGAAGTGCATCCCGCAGAACCGCTCGGGCCGGTCGGTGACCTCCGCGAGGTCGGTAATGGAAAGCGAGGAGGTGTTCGTGACGAACAGCGCCTCATCGGGGGCGTACTCTTCGACCTCCCGGTAGACGTCCTGCTTGATGTCCATCTTCTCGGGCACGACCTCGATCACGAAGTCCACCTCGGAAACCGCGTCCTCGAGTTCGACCACCGGCGTCACGCGGTCGAGCGCGGCGTCGGCCTCCTCTTCGCTCAGTTGATCTCGCTCTTCGAGCTTGCCGAGGCTCCACTCGATGTCGTCGTAGCCGCTTTCAACCAGCTCCTCGTTGATGTCACGCAGCCTGACTTCGTACCCCGCGAGCGCCGCGACCTCGGCGATGCCGTGCCCCATGTTCCCTGCCCCCAGCACCGCGATGGTTTCGATGTCCTCGGCGTTCATGACTCACTAGTCGGTCTCGCCCGCGTGGTTTCAACGTTTCCCTCCCGTCGCTTCGTCGTGGAACGACGCCGTCTATCGAGGTGACGAGCGCCGATCTCGAAAACTATTCGTGAGTTTATTTCCGGGTGCGAAGCTACTTGTCGTCGGAGTCTGTAATGGCCGATCATGGACTACGGCCTCTCGGACGAGCAACGACAGATCCGCGACGAGGTCCGGCGGTTCGCAGAGAACGAGATCGCGCCGATCGCGAGCGAGTACGATCGCGAGGAGAAGTACCCTCACGACCTGATCGACACCGCCGCCGAGATGGGGATGCTCGGTGCGAGTATCCCGGTGGAGTACGGCGGCGCTGGCTACTCCACCCTCGAAACCGCCCTCGTCATCGAGGAGCTGTTCGCCGTCGATCCGGGGATCGGCCTCTGCGTGTCGAGCACCGGGTTCGGCAGCGAGGCGATCCGGGAGTTCGGCACCGACGAGCAGAAAGCGGAGTATCTGCGGCCGCTCGCGAACGGCGAGGCGATCATGGGCGCGGCGATCTCCGAGCCCGACACCGGCTCCGACGTCTCCTCGGTCTCGACCCGTGCCGAGAAGGAGGGCGACGAGTGGGTGATCGACGGCAACAAGATGTGGATCACCAACGGCTCCGTCGGCGATTTCTTCGTCGTGCTCTGCAAGACCGACCCCGACGCCGAGGGCCGGTACAACGGGTTCAGCCAGATCATCGTCGAAGCCGACAGAGAGGGATTCACCGCCGAGAAGATCACCGGCAAGCTCGGGATTCGGGCCTCCGATACCGCCGAACTCCTCCTCGATGGGGTTCGCGTTCCCGAAGAGAACCTCCTCGGCACCCGCGGCGCGGGCTTCCTCCAGCAGATGCAGTTCTTCGACGAGACCCGTACTGGTGTCGCCGCCCAGGGCGTCGGCATCGCCAAGGGCGCACTGGAGCGCGCGCTTGAGTACGCCCAGGAGCGCGAGCAGTTCGGCCGGCCGATCGGCGACTTCCAGGCGATCCAGCACAAGCTCGCCGACATGCACACCACGACCGAGGCCGCCCGCCAGCTCACCTACAAGTCGGCGTGGAGCGTCGAGAACACCGACGAACAGCTCACCACGCTCGCCTCGATGGCGAAGGAGTACACCTCGAGGATCGCGGTCGAGGTCGCGGACGAAGCAGTACAAATTCACGGCGGGTCGGGTTACGTCGACGACTTCGACGTCGAGCGGTTCTACCGCGACGCCAAGATCACCCAGATCTACGAGGGCACGAGCGAGATCCAGAAAAACGTGATCGCGCGCGAACTCCTCGGGAAGGGCTTCTGAAACCCACTTTTTTACAGAGGGCCCTCAGTCGCTCGCGTTGCTCGCTCCTTCGAACCCTCTCCAAAAACCTGTCTCCGTGAGCGAAGCTCGACGATGACGAAAACCGAAGGTTTCCGAACCACGAACGCAGGCCGCCCAGTCCCGCACCGCCGCTGCATCGCCACCGCTGTGTGACCATCCGTCCATCGATCGGGGTTCCGAGACGACGAGCGTTCGTCGAAAAGGGGCGTCAGTTCGACTGGCGTTCGTTCCACGCGATGCGCGCCTGGCGGCCCGCCGGGATGAACACCCAGAAGACGAGCGCACCGACGATGGCGAACCAGAACAGCGCCTCCCGGAGGGTGAGCGCGAGCGTCCCGAACAGTTCGAGGCCCTCGGGCGCTTCGGCGATGAGCTGGATGGGCGACTCGAAGCTCTCGGTGGTGTACCACCCCGAGAGCACCATCCATCCGAGCAGCCCGCCGGTGAGCATCGCCAGGCCCTTGGCGAATTCGTCACTCATTGCCCGAGGGTTCGTCGCTGTCGTCTTGAGCGTTCCGCATCCCCGTGGTGCGAAAGCGGGTGCCGAGCACGTACACGGCCGCTCCGAGCCCGATGAGCGCGAGACCGAGCAGCACGAGAACGAGGCCGGCGGCGTCGGGACCGAACGGGAGCGGAACGTCGAGAAGGTCGAACAACACCGGTAGCGGCCCGGCCTCGGCGGTGGCGGCGTCGAGAAAGGCGAAGCCGAGCAGCACGCTGACGATCGCGATCAGCGTCGAGAACACCGTGACCGCCTTGTAGGTCCGCAGCGGAACGACCACCTCGCGACCGCCGCGACGGCCGTCGTCGTCGCCGTCAGCCTCGGTTCCGGACCCCGCGTCGGACCCCACGGGTTAGCGCGGCGGCCGGAGTCGGTAGTACCGCCGGTTCAGGTCGAACATGTACCCCTCGCGCATCGCGCGCAGCACGCCGTAGGTGATGAACCCGGCGACGAGCGGCAGCAGGAACGTGAGATCGAAGAGGAGATGCGGGTCGATCCACGTCGGCGTGAGGTTCTTGATCGAGAGCGCGCTGATCATCGCGGCGAACACCACGCCGAACACGCCCACGGCCGCCCAGAACGGCTGCTCGACCGGCCGTCGCGCGCTCCCCTTGTTGAGGAACGGCACGATCGCGATGAACCCGACCACGACGAGGTTCGCGAGCACGCCGTACGTGGAGTCCTGGAGCAGCTTCTTGCCACCCAGAACGGCGAGCTCGGGGTTCAGCGGCCCGAGTTTCAACAGTCCAAACGACCAGTAGAGATACCAGTCCGGCAGGATGATCGCGGGCGTCTGGCTCGGGTTCGCCGGCGCGCCGAGGTGTGGCGGCAGCGTCGCCGAGAGGAAGAGGATCAGCCCGACGAAGAAGCTCGTCAGCGCGAGATTGCGGACCATCTCGTGGGGCCACGTCGGAAAGGCGAGCACGTCGCGTTCGACGTAGCTCGAATCGTTCCGGAGGTCTTGGTCCTCGCGGCGCGAGCGCTCGAAGTACTCGTAGGTCAGCCGCGAGAGCCCCTGCTTTCGTTCCTTCCGTTCGCGCCACGTCGGGGTCTCGTCGTCGGGCGCGACGATGCCGGTGCCGTCGGCGGCGACTTCTTTGTCCTCACCGCCGTCGGTCATGGTTTCAGTCGGTTCGTCCGTGTCGGTGGAGTTGTCTCGGGTCATTGATCTAGTGGGGTTCCGCGATGCCCTGCATCCAGACGATGCCGATGTGGACGGCGATGAGCGACGTCACCACGAACGGGAGGAAGAACACGTGGAGGATGTACATCCGCATCAGGGTGGCCTGGCCGAGCGAGAACCCGCCGAAGATGAGCTGGGCGACCCACTCGCCGATGAGCGGGATCGAGAGGCTCATCTCGACGCCGATCTGGCCGGCCCAGTAGGCGAGCTGGTCCCACGTCAGCAGGTAGCCGGTGTAGCCAAAGACCATCGTGAGCGAGATGAGCACGATGCCGAGGATCCAGTTGAGCTCCCGGGGCTCCTTGTACGACCCGGTGAAGTACACCCGGAGCATGTGGAGGAACACGGCAGCGGTCATCACCTGGGCCGACCACCGGTGGATCGAGCGGAGCATGAACCCGAAGTTGATGTCGGTCATGATCGCGGTGAGCGAACAGTACGCCACCGACGCGCTCTCGATCGAACAGGTCCCCGCGGCCGCCGCCGGCGAGTAGTAAAAGCCGAGCAGCGCGCCCGAGATCGCGGCGACGACGTACGCGATCGTCGAGAAGCTCCCGAGCGCGTAGAGGGGGTACCAGTACCAGAACTTGTTGTCGAGGTTGTACTGCTCGGTGTGGCTCTTCGGCATCTGGAGGTTGACCTTGTAGTAGAGGTTCTCCAGCACTTCGAGGTAATCGACGATCCGCAGCCGCTTGTCGAGCCAGAGCAGGACGGTGAGGTACGCCCCCTCGATCGGGGTCAGGTCCTTTCGCTCCATCCAGCTCTCGTGATCGTGATCGTCGCTCCGTTCGAGACTCATGAGCTACTCACCACCCTCGCTGGAGCCACCGCCCCCGCCGGTGTCCTCCGGACGGGGCAGCGACGTGAACTGCCGGCGAACGATGCTGAACGGGCTGTACACCGACTGGTGGCATGGACAGTACACCGAGTTCGCCGCGCCGAAGTCCGCCGTCGCCTTGAAGCCAGGCACACAGCAGAAGTGGGTGCACTTGTTCAGCCACGCGATGAATCCCTGCGACGTGCTCGCCTGCAGCCACTCCCGCACCGCTGGATCGTCCGCGTTCTGAGCGAGGTCCTCGATCCGCGTGCTCCGCATTACTTGTACTGGGACCGTCTCCTGAGGTGAGAGGTCCTGTGAGCGCCACGTCGCCGACGCGGGCTTGCCGATCCCGGCCGTCCCGATCTCGTTGCCCCACGTCTCCCAGTCGTCGAACATGTCGACGGTGAGCACATCGCCGGGACTGAGGTCGCTCTGCCACTCGTAGCCCGGCTGGGGGGCCGACTTGAACGTGTTGCTCTGGTCGGCGTCGGGCCGGATGCCGGGGTACGTCTGGACGCCGCAGTACTGGAACCACTCGCTGGAGTAGGTGGTGCCTCCGAGCTGCATCTCGGCGACCTGGACCTCCTCGTTGTCGACCGTCCGCGTCTCGACTTCGGGCCAGACGCCCTTGATCTCCCCACTGTCGGTGATCTCGATGGGGATCTGGGGCATCGCCCGCGGGGCTGGCCCGTCGGTGTTCTCGATGCCGTAGTACTGGATCGCCCCGCCACCCTGGCCGGCGGAGGTGGTGGTGAGGTTGGCCCCGACTGCGGTCGTGATGCCCGTCGCGCCGAGCGCGGAGGCACCGACGACACCCTTGACGAACCGTCGGCGGCCCGATTCGGCTGGATACCTGTCTTCGTTTTCCGGCATGGTTATCGTTTGTAGTACGGATACACGGCTCGTTTCACGGAGTCCCACGCGCCGTCGGTGGCGCTCGTCCCCGTCTGCTGTTCCTCGCGGATGTAGAGGTCCTCCCACTTGCGGCGGCGCTTCTTCACGATCATCACGTCGGGGAGGAACTCCTTGCGGTAGAGCATCAGGATGAAGGCGAGATCGACGAACACGACCGCGAGCGCCGCGCCGAGATACATGTTGCCGAGTTCGTCGCCGCCCCAGCCGCTGACGAGGCCGAAGGCGAACAGCCCGACGAACACCACCTCCACGACCGTGAGGAGGACGATCGCGATCGCGGCCGCGGTGCTCTCTCTGGCCGGCTCGTACCGGTGGATGTCGCCGTAGGTGCTTCCCGAAGAGCTCATCAGTTGTTGCCTCCCTTCGCGTTCGGCGATTCACCGTACTTCACGGTGAAGAACGTGTAGATCAGCGAGACCACCATCATCAGGATGGTGGCGATCCCGACGAAGTGGGCCTGGAAGGGGACGCCCATCTCCTCGGGGTCGACCTCCTCCTCGCCGCCCCCACCGCTGCTCTCGCCGACGGTGATGGTTCCGACCATGCCGGCAGGCTCGTGGGGATCACAGACGTAGCCGAACGAGCCGGTCTCGGTGAACGGCGGCGTCGTGAAGCTGAAGCCCGCGTCCTCGATCGGCTGGTGGCCCCAGTCGCCGTCGTCGGGGTTGACGTTGTGGCCGCCCGAATCCCAGACGAACTTCACCGCCGTCCCCGGCGAGATGGAGAGTTCGGCCGGCTCGAACACCAAACTCCCGCTCGGTCCGACCGTTACCTCCTCGGTGCTCCCTCCGCTACCGCCGCCCGTCTGGTTGCCACTAGATTCGTTGCCACCGGTCATGTTTCCGCTGCCGGTCGCGTTTCCACCCCCGGACTGGTTGCCGCCGGAGGCGTTGCCCTCCTGTGCGGCGGCCGCCCCGCTGGCGGCTGTGCCGCCGGCCGCGGCACTTGCTGCCAGCAGAAAATCCCGCCTGTTCATGTGTGTTTGCGTTCGGGACCGGCTCCGCATAAGTCCACCGGATGCGGGGTCCGCGGCCGCTACGCCGACGGCCGAGAGTCCTCGGTTTCGCGCGTTTCGGACTCCCGCTCGGATCGCCCCGACTCCTGCGTTTCCCGATCCGAACCCGCGATCTCACCGGCCGGCTGTTCGCCCCCGGTGTCGCGGTACTTCTCGGGGAGGATTTCGGGGCGCTCGTCCGAGCCGACGCCGACCGCACGCAGCCGGTCGCGGTACTCCGCTGCCCGGAACGTATCCGAGAGCCGTGCGTTCGCCACCTGGAGGAACAGCAGCAACGAGAACAGGACGAACAACAGTCCGAGCACGGGAACGGCGATCGTGGTCACGCCCGCGAGTCCGACATACGCCGCGATCAGCCCGAGACCGGCGAGGAGCTGGGCGGCGGCGACGGCCTGCAGCATCCAGTTGCCGAGCTCGCCGCCACCTTCGGGCACCGCTGCGGGATCGGGGAGCGGCTCTCCGTCCGGTGGTTCCGGCACGTCGTAGTCGTCCATCGAGCAGAGCGCGACCGTGGGTTTCACGTCGCGCAGCACGGTCCCTCGCCCCTCGACGCTCCCATCAGGAGCGACGTGGGCGTACCCCTCGTCGGAGTACGCGAGCAGGCCGTCGTCGACGCGTTCGATCCTCGCGAACACCTCTCGGTTGGCAACCCGACTCAGGAGGTCGGCCTCGACGCGATCGAGGAGTTCCGTGCCCGTGATCCACGCCTCCTCGTCGAAGGCGGCGTCCCACTCCTCGGGGCTCATGTCGGCCATGTCCTGCGGGCCGAACGCCTCGAAGTCGTAGGTCTCCTCGACTTGTCTGCGGAGGTCGGCGGTCTCGTCGTCGGTAGCGTCCGCTCGGTCCGCCGGACGGTCGTCCGCATCCGCGGTCCCGTCGTCGTTCGGCGACGAGGATCGGGGATCGGCCATCACCTCGCTTACGCCACGGGCCGGGTTAGGCTTTCCGACCGCCCACGGACGGGTTTCGGCAGTCTTTAGCGCCCACGACGACCAGTTCGGTCATGTTCGGGCTGGACGACGCGACGGTGGCGACGATCGTCGCGGCGCTGGTCACGGTCAGTTTCCCCTGTTTTCTCTACGGTGCGTGGATCATGATCGACACCGAGGCCGTAACCTGGAGCGTCCTCACCTACCACCTCAAGTTCATCGTCACCGGGCTCGCGCTCACCACGATTCCTCTTCTCGTGTGGATGCTCCCCCGCCTGTTCCAGCAGCTCGGCGGTGCGTCGGCGCTCCACGCGTTCTTGGGGCTTCAGGCCTACGCGATGCTCGCCTTCGCCTTCACGGGGATCGTCAGGATCTTCCGCGCGAAGCGCCAGCACGACCTGTATCACGACTACGACGAGGACGTGCTCCTCAACGAGATCGGCTCCGATCGGATGGATCACTGGCGGAGCCGGCTCCGCATCGGCGTGTTCGGCTACGTGATCTTCTGGCTGCTGGCGTACGTCGTGGGGATCGCCCGGTACGCGCTCCGCTATCTGTTTTGAGCCGACGTGTCAGCGAAAACCGCCGGTCCCGGTCCAGGACCGGCCGGCTGATGCCACGCACAGCAGTGCAGCCCGGGGGTGACTGCACGCGAGCCTTCGGCGAGCATCACAAAAGTCCCCACCGGCCGTTCATCCGTTTCACGTCGAAACGGCACGGAACCGTTCGAAACGAACGATCCTCGCTCGTCGCTCACCACGCCTGGCCGCTCGCGCGATCCACCTCGCTGTCGAGTTTCGAGGACGGACAGACGTCCTCCAGCACGCAGTCGGCACAGTCGGGGTTCCGCGCGGTGCAGGTCGCCCGGCCGTGGCTGATGAAAAGATGAGTGAGCGCCTGCCACTCGCTCTCCGGTACGAGCTCCATCAGGTCTTCCTCGATCTTCGCGGGACGTTCCTCGTCGGTGAGGTCGACTCGCCGCGTGATCCGCTGGACGTGCGTATCGACGACGATCCCTTCGACGACGTCGTGGCCGTGCTGGAGGACGACGTTCGCGGTCTTGCGACCAACCCCTGGGAGCTCGGTGAGGTCGCCCATCGTGTCCGGCACCGCGCCATCGTGTTCGTCCACCACCAGCTGGGCCGACTCGCGGATGTAGCTCGCCTTGTTGTTGTAGTAGGTGATCGAGTTCAGCGCCTCGGCGAGTTCCTCCTGGGGTGCGTTCGCGAACGCTTCCGGCGATGGGTACGTTTCGAACAGTTCAGCGGTCGTTTCGTTCACCCGCTCGTCGGTACACTGCGCCGAGAGGATCACCGCGACGAGGAGTTCGAACCGCGTCGAGAAATCGAGCGAGATGGTCGTGTCGGGGTACTCGACCGCGAGGCGGTCGACGACTTCCGCGGCCTGGTCCGCGCGCGAATCGAGCGACGTTCCCATACGAACCGCTCGACCGAGCCCGGTTTGAGCCGTTCGGTTCCGGTGGCACGCGCCTGGCGCGCTCGCCGGTCGAACCCCCTTCAGTCGCTTCGGTACACCTCACCACGCCGCTCGTACTCCATCTCGCGGGCGACCGTCTCGACGACATCGGCACCCAGCTCCCGCTCGACGAGCCAGAGTGCGAGATCGAGCCCCGAGGTGACGCCGCCGGCGGTGAGCACGTCGCCGTCGTCGACTACTCTGGCGTCGACCACGTTCGCTGCCGTCTCGCGGAGGTCGTCGATCGCTCCGTGGTGGGTGGTCGCCGGGCGGCCGTCGAGGACGCCGGCCGCGGCGAGGATCATTCCGCCGGTACAGACCGACGCGACGGCCGTGCCGTCGCGGTATCGCTCCGCGACCGCATCGGGGAGCGCGCCGCGCTCGACCTCGGCCCGCGCGCCGTGCTCGGCCCCATCCGTCCAGCCGCCGCCAGGCACCACGACGAGGTCGGGGTCGCCAGCGAGGTCGTCGAGCGAACCATCGGGTTCGACGACGAGCCCGTGGCTCGCCGTCACCCGGTCGGCGGGTTCGAGCGTGGCGAGCGCGACATCGAGATCGGCCCCGGCTTCGGCGGCGTTTTCGAGCACCTCGTAGGGACCGATGGCGTCGAGTTCGTCGAACCCCTCGTAGAGCGCGATCGCCACGGATTCGATCGGGCGTGTTTCGGTCATGCTATCGGCTCGTCGGCCCGAGTGAAAAGCGTTGAGCAGCCCGGTGTTCCGCCGATCGCTCACGCCAGCGTGAGAACATGGTGAAACGAAGCCGAAACGAGGGAGTCGAAACGGGATACGGACCGCGAATGCCGAATGCGTATGAGAGACCGCTACCGCTCCGCAAACCGCACCGTGCCACACGCCTCCCCAACCGATTCCTTCGCTCGGGCTTCGTCCTCGCTCAGTCATCCCTCGCACGAGTCGTGCGCCTTCGGCGCACTCCCGCGCGCCACCGCCGTCAAGGATGGACGGAGTTCCCACCGACAGCACCCGTCCGCGTGGAGCGCGGTTCCGGGACGTTTATTCGCGTGTCGGCCGCCTCGCAGGTATGAAAGCCACCGCGCGCGCCCACCCGATCCAGGGGCTCGTCAAGTACCACGGCATGGTCGACCAGGAGCTCCGGCTGCCGTACCACGACTCGATCAGCGTCTGCACCGCGCCGAGCAACACCACCACCACCGTGGCGTTCAACGACACGCTCGACGAGGATCGGTACGTCGTCGATGGCGAGAGGGTGGAGGGACGGGGCCGCGAGCGCATCGAAAGCGTCGTCTCGCACGTCCGATCGCTTTCCGGCGTCGACAGTCCGGTTCGCTTCGAGAGTGCGAACGACTTCCCGACGAACGTGGGCTTCGGCTCGTCGTCGTCGGGGTTCGCGGCGGCGGCGACGGCCCTGACCGCGGCGGCAGATCTCGACCTCTCGCTGCCCGAGATCTCGACGGTCGCGCGGCGCGGGTCGGCGTCGGCGGCGCGAGCGGTCACGGGCGGGTTTTCGGACCTCCACGCGGGGCGCAACGACCACGACTGCCGCTCGGAGCGGATCGAGAGCGACCTCGAAGACGACCTCCGGATCGTGGCGGCGCTCGTGCCCGCGTACAAGGAAACCGAGGAAGCCCACCGCGAGGCCGAAGACAGCCACATGTTCGAGGCACGACTCGCGCACGTCCACGGCCAGCTCGCCGCAATGCGCGACGCACTCCGCGAGGGCGATTTCGACCGAACCTTCGAACTCGCCGAGCACGACTCGCTCTCGCTCGCCGCGACCACGATGACCGGGCCCGCGGGCTGGGTTTACTGGCGGCCCGAAACCCTCGAAATCTTCGCCACGGTCCGCGACCTCCGGGAATCGGGCATCCCAGTGTATTTCTCGACCGACACGGGCGCGAGCGTCTACGTCAACACCACGGCCGAGTACGTCGAGCGCGTCGAGGAGCGCGTCGCCGACTGCGGCGTCGATACCCGCGTCTGGGAGGTCGGCGGCCCCGCACGGGTGCTCGACGAGTCCGAAGCGCTGTTCTGAGACTCGGACTCCCCACCGAATCGAGTGACGAACCGGCTGCCGGTGCTGTGCTGTGCGGATGGCGCGTGCTGCGCGCCGTTTATCGGCGCGCAACACCGCGCGAGGGATGACTGAGCCGAACGGAGTGAGGCGAAGGAGTCGGCTGGGGAGGTGTGTGGCTTGCGGTTCTCATTCGCCTCGTGTGAGTAGTGTTGCTGTTTCGTCGATGCTCACCGAGTCGAGACGAACTGGATACATCACGTCCGATCCCACATAGCGTCGACGTTCTCAACGCATTTAACCGACGAACCCCTACGGAGCATCGATGCGAATCGTCGTCCTCGGAGCCGGTTACGCCGGTCTCACGCTCGCCAGGCAGCTCGAAAAGCGCCTCCCCGAGTCGGTCGCAATCGTCGTCGTCAACGACCGCCCGGACCACCTCGTCCAGCACGAACTCCACCGCGTCGTCCGCCGGCCGTCGCTCGCCGACGGGATCACGGTCGATCTCGCGGACGCGCTCGACCGGGCGAGCCTCCGCGTCGCGCGGGTCACGGACGTCGATCACGGGGCGAACGTCGCCACGCTCGACGAGGAGGAGGAACTGTCCTACGACGTCGGCGCGGTGTGTCTCGGGGCCGAAACCGCGTTTTACGACCTGCCGGGCGTCGAGGAGCACGCCACGCCGCTGAAGCGCCTGCCCGACGCCGCCCGGACCCGCGAGGAGTACCTCGGACTCGACGCGGGCGAGCGAAGCGTGGTCGGCGGGGCGGGGCTCTCGGGCGTCCAGATCGCGGGCGAACTGGCCGCGCTCGCGCTCGAAGAGGCGCTCGACCGCGAGATCGTGCTGCTCGAACAGCGTGACGACGTCGCGCCGAACTTCCCCGCGAACTTCCAGGAAGCGGTGCGCGAGGAGCTCGAAGCCCGCGACGTCGCCGTCAGAACGGGCACAGCGGTCGAGCGAGCGACCGACGACACCGTGGAACTCGACGGCGAGGACCTCCCGTATGGGCAGTTCGTCTGGACCGGCGGCATCCGGGGACCGGACGCGCTCGCCGGCGAGCGCCCGACCGTGCCCGACACCCTCCGGCTCGGCGGGGACACGTTCGTCGTCGGGGACGCCGCGCGGGTGACCGACGCCGACGGCGAAGCGGTGCCGGCGAGCGCCGCGGCCGCCGTCCGCGAGGCACGCAGCGTCGCCGACTCCATCGCCGGGATCGTCTCTCACCGACAGGACGGCGGCGGCGGAAACGAGGCGCTGTTCGAGCCACGGCCAGAGCGATTCAGATTCGACGCTCCGGGATGGTTGGTCAGCGTCGGCGACGGTGCGGTGGCCCAGGTCGGCCCCACCGTGTTCCGGGGGACGGCGGCGAAGGCGCTCAAGACGAGCGTCGGCGCGGGCTACCTCTCCTCGGTCGGCGCGATCGAGAACGCGGCGGGTCTCGTTCGCGAAGAGCTCGCCGGCGACTGACGGCGAGTGCCGGCGACGCCCGCCTGACGTCGGGATCGATTCATTCCACCTGTGTTCACGTTCACTCATCCGCCCACGATCGACCGTCGAGAGCCCGTTTCGTCGCCGTTTCGGTATGAAACGGTGCCGAAACGGTGCTCGAACGGAAAACCGACCGAGGGAGTTATACTCCGGACGCGACCCGATGGGGTATGACCGGACGATTCGCGCCCGTTCTCCTCGCGGCCCTGCTCGTGCTCTCGGGGTGTTCCCAGCTCGCATCGGCACCGAACGAACTGACCGAGACGACGACCGTCGAAACGACCACGAGCAGTCCGACGACGACCCCCACACCGACCGGGACGGCGACCACGACCGAGACCACAACGACGACCACGAGCGAGACCGCAACGACGACTGCCACGGCGACGACCGCGGGAGGTCCTCTGAGGACGAGCGCCAGCGACACACCCGCCTCGACCGCGACGCGAACGGCGACATCGACCGCGACGCGAACGGCGACACCGACCACAACGCCGACGGCGACCGCGACGCCCTCCCCGACCGCCACGCCGACGCCCGCGCTCGAATCACGGTTCGTCGTCATCATCGGCGGCAGCCCCGACGACAAGGTCACCTACGAGTTCTCGGTCACGGGGACGATCGAGCGTCGCGGCCAGAGCTACGGTGCGCCGATCGAGGACGGGAGCGTGACGCGTGACCCCGACATCGACGTCATCGCGGCGGACGGATCGAGCGTCGAGGGACGCCTCGGCGGCGGCGGCGACGCCTACCGGATCACCGGCGAGATCACCGAGTTCGAGGCCGCCGACGAGGACGCGATCGAGGTGTACGTCGACGGCGAGCGGATCGAGATCGACGAGTGACTCGGGGGCGGCCGCGTGTGGAGTGACGGCCTCTCCGATCAAAACGAGAACAGGTCGATGCCGCCGGTGACGCCGACCACCTGGCCGGTGATGTAGCTCGCTTGCTCGCTGGCGAGGAACGCGACCGTGTTCGCCACGTCGGCCTCGCGACCCAGCCGACGCATCGGCGTCGCCTTCGCGATCCGCGCGAAGTACGAGTCGACGTCTTCGAGCTCTTCGAGCGGCATGTCGGCGAGCGCCTCGACGACGATGCTCGGGGCGACGACGTTGCTCGTGACGCCCTGCTGTGCGCCTTCGAGCGCGAGCGTCTTGCCGAAGCCGATGATGGCCGCCTTCGTCGCGGCGTAGGAAAGCTGGCCGAACCCGCCCTGCCAGCCCGCCATCGACGACATGCTGACGACCCGTCCCCAGCCCCGTTCGCACATCGCGGGGAACACCTCGCGGGTGATGTTGTACGTCCCGGTGAGGTTGATGGCGACGTCGCGATCCCAGATCTCGTCGTCGTACTCTCCGACCCGCGACCGGGCGTCCACCATCGCGGCGTTGTTCACCAGCACGTCGATCCCGCCGGTCTCCTCGCGCAGCGTCTCGACCGTCGAGGCGACCGCCTCGCGGTCGGTGAGATCACAGCCGACCGCCCGCGCCGACCCGCTCTCGGTGTCGGTCTCCGTGGCGACGGTCCCGGCAGCCTCCCTATCGACGTCGAGCACCACGACCTCCGCGCCCTCCGCCGCGAACACCCGACAGTCCTCGCTCCCGATCCGTCCGGCACCGCCGGTGATCAGTACTGTCCGATCCCCCAGTCCGAGATCCATACCGGCCGTCGATACAGCGGAGACGATCTTAATGGTTCGTGTGGGATGGGTCCGTGTCGCCGGCTCGGTGTCGGGGTCGGGCTGGTCGGCTCGCCTGGGGTCGAGTTCGCCGATGGAGCGGGTATTATGTGTGTCGTTGTGTAACGTGGAAGACGACCATGGCGCAATCAGGGAAGGGTTCTGGAGTCTCGTTCGACACCACCGAGGAGACCCGTCTCGTCCTCCGGAACCTCGATACGTTCGTGGAGCGAGAGGTCGCGCCGATCGCCGAAGAACTGGGTGAGACGCTCACGAACCCGCGGCTCGGCCACGAGCCGAACGGCCGCCTGACCGACGAGGTGCTCGACGCGATCGGTCGCGTTCGTCGGAAGAGCGCCGAGGCGGGCTACTACGCGATGAACATGCCGACCGACGTCGGCGGCGAGGACGTCTCGGCGGTGACGTGGTATCGCGCGAACAGACACCTCGCGAACTCCGACGTCCCGCTCTCGAACGAGGTGCTCGCCGGGCCGGCGGGGCCGAAACCGTTGCTCACGGGGGCCGAGGGCGAACAGATCGAGCGGTATCTCGAACCGGCGATGCGCGCCGAGAAGACCACCGCGTTCGCCCAGACCGAACCGGGCGCGGGCTCCGATTCGCCGAACATGAGTACGCGCGCCGAGAAGGACGGCGACGAGTGGGTGCTCGACGGCACGAAACAGTGGATCACGAACGCGCCCTACGCCGACTTCGTCCAGGTGTTCGCGCGGACGACCTCCCAGGAGGAGGCCGGACGCCACGGCGGGATCACCTGCTTCATCGTCGAGGACGACGAGTTCGAGATCGGGTCGCTCGACAACGCCGTCGGTGCTGTGGGCCGCCAGGCCGAGATTCACCTCGACGACGTGCGGATTCCCGACGACCGAGTTCTCGGCGACGTCGATACGGCGTTTTACGACGCGATGGGTTTCCTCGCGCTCGGCCGGCTCGAAATCGGGGCCCAGGCGGTCGGCAGCGCCGAGTGGCTGCTCGATCGGGCCACCGAGTTCGCGAACGGGCGCGAGGCGTTCGGCCGATCGATCGGTGACTTCCAGTCGATCTCGCACAAGATCGCCCGCGGACGGGCAACCGTCCACGCCGCCGACGCCGCGGGCCTGCGGTGTGCGTGGACGCTCGACCAGGGTGACGCCGCGATCGCCGACTCGTCGATCCTGAAGTGGGTCGCGACGACGGCGTTCTGGGATGTCGCCGACGACGTGGTACAGGTCCACGGCAGCGGCGGGCTCGCGGAGGACAACCCGTTCATGGACCGGCTGCACCAGGCGCGCATCTTCCGGATCGTCGAGGGAACCGACGAAATCCAGCTCAACACCATCGCGAGCCAGTACGGGCTCTGAGTCGTCTACGGCTCCGCGCTCTCGGCATGGACTGCTCGTCGAGAGCGTCGTCCGCCCCGAGCCTCAGACGATCACGCCGTCGTCCCGGAGTCGCTCGATGGCGGCCCCGAACCCGTGTTCGCGGAGCACCGCTTCCGTGTGCTCGCCGTGTGCGGGAACCGATGCGGGAACGTCGTCGTTCGGTGCGGAGCTCCGGACGGGAAACCCGATTCGCGGGGCCGCATCCGCGGGGGTTTCGATCAGGCCACGTGCGTCGATCTGTGGCGAATCGACCGCTTCGGCGGGCGTGTTCACCGGGCCGACCGTCGCGTCAATGGCTCCGAGCTCGGCCTCCCACTCCGCCTGCGTTCTGGCCGCAAAGACCTCTTCGAGAGTCTCGCGGAGCGCCTCGCGCGTGGCGGGGTCGTCGGTGCCGTGCTCGTCGATCAGTTCGTCGCGATCCACGGCCGTGCAGAAGGCGGCCCAGAACTTCGGCTCCAGCGCCGCGAGCGTGACGTACCGGCCGTCGGCGGTCTCGTACACGTCGTACCACGGCAGCCCACCGGTGAGCGGGGTCTCGCCCGGTCGTGGCGATTCGCCGGTCAGCGCGCCGTGGGCGATCGACTGTGAGAACGAGAGCACGGCGTCCGTCATGGAGACGTCGAGGTGCTCGCCCGCGGTGTTGCCGAGTTCGCGCGAGCAGAGCGCTCCTAGAATTCCGAGCGCGGCGAACGTCCCGCCGGCCATGTCGCCGATCGGATAGCCGGGGATCCGCGGTGCTTCGTCCCGACTCCGTCGGGTCATGTCGAGCAGCCCCGCGGCCCCGACGTAGTTCAGGTCGTGACCGGCGCGGTCGGCGTCCGGGCCGGTCTGACCGTACCCGGTGAGCGAACAGTACACGATGTCGTCGTTGTGCTCTCGTACTGTGTCGTCGTCGATCCCGAGGCGTTCCGTGACGCCGGGCCGGAACCCCTCGACGAGAACGTCGGCCTCACGGACGAGTTCGTGGATCACGTCCCGACCCGCCGAGGTCTTGAGGTCGAGCGCGACGCTTCGCTTGCCCCGGTTGACCGTGTCGAACAGCGCGCTGACGCCACGTTCGGTGTGTGGTGGCAACGCCCGACCGTAATCGCCGACGTCCGTGTCCTCGATCTTGACGACGTCGGCACCGTTGTCGGCGAGCAGCTGTGTCGCGTACGGGCCGGGGAGCAGTCGCGTGAAGTCGAGGACGCGGATTCCGTCGAGTTGCATCGTCGATCCGGTTCACGGACCGCCGCCATTTAACGCTACGCGCCGATCCGGCCGCTCACACGCGCTCGACGAGCGTGGCGATCCCCTGTCCGAAGCCGATACACATCGCACAGAGTCCGTATCTCCCACCGCACGCGTCGAGCTGATACGGGAGTTTGCCAAGCAGCGCCGCCCCGGTCGCGCCGAGCGGATGGCCGTGGGCGATCGCGCCGCCCCACACGTTCGTCCGCTCCCACGCGGCGTCGGTCTCGTCGAGCCACGCCGCGACGACCGACGCGAACGCCTCGTTGACCTCAAACCGGTCGATGTCGCCGATCGTCACGTCGTTGTCCGCGAGGAGCTCGTTCGTGGCCGGGATCGGCCCCGTGAGCATCGTCACCGGATCGACGCCGACGACGTGCGTGTCCACGATCCGGGCCATCGGCTCCCAGCCGTGTGCCGCACACGCCTCGCCGCTGGCGATCAGCGTCGCGGCCGCCCCGTCCACGATCCCCGAGGAGTTGCCGGCGTGGATCACGCCCTCTCCTGCCTCGCGGAACGCCAACGGAAGCCCCCCGAGCGTCTCCGCGTCCGTCTCCGGGCGGGGGTGTTCGTCCTCTTCGACCCGCGTCGTCTCGCCGTCCAGCTCCACCTCGACGGGGATCACCTGGTCGTCGTGGCGACCGGCCGCCGCGGCGTCGGCCCATCGCTGTTGAGAATCGACGGCGATCTCGTCGAGCTCGCGCCGGGAGAACCTCCACTCCTCGGCGATCCGCTCGGCCCCTTCGCCCTGGGTCGTGAGCTCGTCGAACTCCTCGAAGTAGCTGTCGGTGATGCTGCTGCCGGCGGAGCCCATCGGCACTCGCGTCATATGCTCGGTGCCGCCCGCGACGAGGACGTCGTGAAACCCCGCGCGGATCTGGCCCGCCGCGAAGTCGATCGCCTGCTGACCCGACCCGCACATCCGGTCGAGCTGGACGCCTGGCACGCTCTCGCCCCACCCGGCGATCATCGGCGCGAGCCGCGCGATGTTGTTCGCCTGCTCGTCCACCGGGTCCACACAGCCGTAGATCACGTCCTCGATGTCGTCGGCCCCGGAAAAGCCGTTGCGCTCTTCGAGGGCCGTCAGCGGCATCGCCGCGAGGTCCTGTGGATGGGTGTCCCGGAACGACCCTCCCTGCTTCCCGAACGGCGTCCGAACGGCGTCGACGATGTACGCGTCCTGCATGGTACCACATCGCGCTCGACGCGCTTACCGTTTCGTGTGAACGACACTCGTGTTCGGGAGCGACGGGTTCGGTCATCCTGTTCCCCTCGCGACCGGGAGCGGCGTGCACACCGGACAGCGGGCGTCGGTGCCTGACTCAGTACGAGCGGGGGAGTCCGAGGTGGTGTTCGGCGAGGAAGTTCTTCGCCATCTCGTTCGTGACCGGCGCGGTCTGTGTCAGGCGCATGTTCTGCCAGATGTCGTACACCTCGTACTCGCGGGTGAACCCGTTGCCGCCGTGGGTCTGGATCGCGCGGTCGGCCGCCTCGGTGCCCGCCTCGCTCGTCAGGAGCTTGGCGATGTTCGCCTCCGCACCGCAGTCCTCGCCCGCATCCCACTTCCTCGCGGCCTTGTACATGATCTCACGGGCGGCCATGAGCTTGGCGTACGAGTCGGCGAGGGGGTGCTGGATCGCCTGATGCGCGCCGATCGGCTGGCCGAACACCTCCCGGTCGTTCGCATACTCAACGGCGAGGTCGACGGCCCGGAGTCCGCCGCCGAGCGAACTCGCCGCGCCGCCGATGCGCTCGGTGTTGAGCGTGTCCCAGAGCATGTAGAGCCCGCCGTCCTCCTGGCCGAGGATCCGGTCCTCGTGGACCCGGAGCCCGTCGATGTCGACCTGGTACTGGGTCTCGAACCACGGCAGGGCGACGTCGATCGGCGTCAGGTCGATCGCGTCCTGCTCGGCGGGCTCGGGAACCAGAAACATCGATACCCCATGAGTGGGGTTCGAGCGATCGAATGCGGACGTGCGGGCGACCAGCAGCATCGCGTCGGCGTTCTCGACGCCGGAGATCCACATCTTCTGTCCCGAGAGGACGAACTCCTCGCCGTCCCGCGTGCGCTCGGCGCGGGTCTCGATGTTGAGCGTGTTCGTCCCGGCGTTGGCCTCCGTCAGCCCCATACAGAAGCGCATCTCGCCGTTCGCGATCTTCGGGAGGTACTGTGATTTCTGCTCTTCGGTGCCGTGACGGCTGATGCCGATGCCGCCGAACACGGGGGTGAGCACGAAGATGATCCCGCCCTGTCCGCCGCCGCGCGAGAGCTCCTCGATGACGATCGCCATCTCCAACATCCCCATCCCCTCGCCGCCGTACTCCTCGGGGATGGCGACGCCGAGCCAGCCGTTGTCCGCGAGGTCCTGCCAGTACGCCTCGGGGAACGCCTTCTCGTCGACGTGGGTGCGCCAGTACTCGCTGTCGTACTCGTCGGCGATCTCCCGCGTCCCCTCCCGGATCATCCCGTGCAGCTCCGTTTCGTCGGCTCCCATGCCCCGTGTGAGTCACGAACACGCATAGCGGTTGTGCCGATGGTCGTTTCCGCCGCTTCGTTCGAAGCGATCGGCCGACACGCCACGCTTCGAGGTCCGTGACCCCCTCAGAGCTCTTCGCCGGTCGACTCCAGGGGTTCGTCGAGTCGGCTCGCAGCGTCCTCTTCGAGCTTGTACCGCTGGACCTTCTGCGTCGCGCTCCGGGGGAGTTCGTCCACGAAGAACACGCGGCGCGGGTGGGCGTAGGTGGCGACGCGATCGAGCGCGAACCGCCGGAGCTCCTCGGCCGTGGGGTCGGCGTCCGCCTCCCTGACAACGAACGCGACCGGGGCCTCGCCCTTCACGTCGTGATCGGCGGCGACCACCGCCGCCTCCGCGACGTCGGGGTGGGCGTACAGCGCGTCCTCGACTTCGGCGGGATAGACGTTCTCGCCACCGACGAGCAGCATGTCGTCGGCGCGGTCGACGATCCAGAAGTAGCCGTCACTGTCGACGCGCGCGATGTCCTCGGTGTAGAACCAGCCCTCGTCGTCGAACGCCGCGGCGGTCGCCTCAGGGCGCTCGTGATACCCCGCGAACACCTGTGGCCCGCGAACCGCGATCTCGCCGGTGACGCGCTCCTCGTCCGCGAAGTCGATCCCGGGATCGACGAACGGTGTGAGGTCTTCCGGTGCGACGAGGGTCTCGCGGGTCGCGGGGTCGGCGAGCTTGAGTTCGATGTTCGGGACGGGTGGGCCGATGCAGCCCGCCTCCTTGCGCACGCCCCGCGACGGCTCGGTGGTGCCGGCGGGGGCGGTCTCGGTCATCCCCCAGCCCTCGGTCAGCGGGACGTTCCACGCCTCCTCGATGGCTCGGCGGGTCGAATCCGCGAGCGGCGCGGCCGCACACGTGACGTTCTCCAGCGAGGAGAGGTCGTACTGGTCGGGGTGCTCGCGGTACTCGCGGAACATCGTGGTGTACATCGCCGGGACGCCAGCGAACTGTGTGAGCGAGTGCTCGGCGATGGCGTCGAGCATCGGTTCGGCCTCGGGCTGGGGCTGGAGTACCATCTTCGCGCCCGCGTAGAGGAACGTTCCCATGATCGCGTTCAGCGCGTAGATATGGAAGAGCGGCAGCACGAGCAGGATCGAGTCCTCGGCGTCGATGTTGAGGCCACCCGTGTCGTAGGACTCGATCGTCGAGAGCAGGTTCTCGTGGGTGAGCAACACACCCTTCGGCCGCCCGGTGGTACCGGAGGTGTAGGGCTGGCAGGCCGCATCGTCGATCGCACGTTCCGGGGGATCGAACGCCGCGCTCGCCTCGTCGGTGGCGTGCGAGTAGTTCACGATCCCGTCGTCGCTGACGCCCGGCAGGAACGTGGTTCCGACGTCCGCGGCGGCGGCGAGGTTCCGGGCCTCGTCGGCGAGCAGCGGCGAGGCGATCATGCAGTCGGCGTCGCCGTCGTCGAGGACGAACACGAGCGTCTCGGGGTCCATGCGGAGGTTGAGTGGGAGCGGGACCGCCCCCGCACGGATGGCTCCGAAGTACGCGCTCGGGAACTGGAGCGTGTTCGGCACGAACAGCCCGACGCGCTCGCCCGGCTCGACGCCGTGGTCGACGAGCACGTTCGCTACCCGGTTCGCCTCGGCATCGAGCGCCGCGAACGACTGCTCCTGGCCGAAGGCGACGAACGCGGTCTTGTCGCCGTAGCGGTGGGCGGCCATCGCCGGGAGGTCGCCCATGTGCGCCAGCGGTTCGCCGTCGTGGTACTCCATGATACGAACTCACACATTCCTTCCAACAGTATTAACTCTTGGTGTGTTGTCGCACCACACGGCCGTTATCTCACTACACGGACCCGGATTACCGGGCGTGATAGTGCGCGACGCCGTCGACGCGGTCCGCTTCGACGCGGCCGTGTGCGTCCAGATGGCGGAGCGCGGCGACCACCTCGGGGAGAACGTACGTGCTGTCGCCGCCGGCCCGTGCGTCGGCGATCGCGGCGGCCGTCCGGTGGTCGTCGTCGAGTCGCGCCTCCGTGCGGTCGAGCAGCCGGTCCAGACTCCGGCGATCGCGCTCGATAACCCGATCGAACTCGGTGTGGACGGGACCGTGACCGGGATAGACGCGGTCGGGATCGAGGTCGGCGAGGCGATCGAGCGCGTCGTGAAAGGCGTCGATGGCGTTTTCGACGCCGCGGTCGAGACCCGAGTGGAGCACCACGGGGCGGAACGGCTCGATGGCCATGTCGCCCGCGAGAAGCGCACGCTCGTCGCCGAGTTCGACCGCGAAACAGCAGTGATCGGCCTGGTGGCCCGGCGTGTGAACCGCCTCGACCGTCGTGCCGCCGACGTCGTACGTCGCCCCGCCCTCGATCCAGACGTCGACCGCTTCGACGGGAAGCAGCGTGCGATTGCGCTCCAGCGATTCGACGGCCACGTCGACTGCACCATCGAGATCCTCGCCCGTGAGACCCGCGGCTCTCGCGGTTCGACGCACCGCGCTCCCGAGATCGTCGGGATCGCGCGCGAAGCGGTCTCTCACGCCGGCGGGCACGTGGAGCGTCGGGTCGGCCGCCTCGATCACCGTGTTCACGTACCCGATGTGGTCGACGTGTGGGTGCGTGAGGACGAGATGTTCGACGTCGGCGAGATCGTGGCCGGCGTCGGCGAGGGTCTCCCGGAGTCGGGTTTCGCCGCCAGCGCCTGCCATTCCGGCGTCGACGAGCGTCGGTTCGTCGCACTCCACCAGGAAGCTCGCCACGTGGCCGGGTGGCCAGTCGACGTCGAACTCGATCCGGTGGACGGGTGTCACCCGCTCGCACTGAGCCATCGGTGTATCGGGAGCCGTCCGGGGTGAATACGCTGTCGGTCGGCATCGACGGCTGCGGGAGACTAGGGGTATCTCGCCGTCGCTCGGGTGGCAGTAGGTTGAAATCGTGCGACTGCGAACCACGGGCATGGAGATCGACATCGGCGACGAGACCGACGACGAGACCGCGCGGGCGATCGCCACCGCCGTCTCCGAACATCTCGGTCGATCGGTCGAACTCGTCGATGCGAGCGGCGAGCGGGTCGCGGACGCTGATGGGGGCGACTGGGACGGGGTCGGTGCGG
Organism: Halococcus agarilyticus; assembly: GCF_000334895.1. Taxonomy (NCBI): domain Archaea; kingdom Methanobacteriati; phylum Methanobacteriota; class Halobacteria; order Halobacteriales; family Halococcaceae; genus Halococcus; species Halococcus agarilyticus. The sequence goes on from NZ_BAFM01000001.1 coordinate 288,513, forward strand.
TGGTGACCGATCGCGAGGAAGCGCTCCGCGGGGGGATCGAGACGATCCTCGCCGGAGGGCCGGAGCGCGGCCACGAGAAGATCGCGGCGCTCGGCAAGCTCTTCGTCCGCGATCGCCTCGACATGGTCTTCGACACCATCGAGTACGAGGACGGCACGTTCGCGCGCCACACCGACGACGACGTGCTCGCCGCCGACGGTCTGCTCACGGGCGTCGGCACCATCGACGGCCGGCGGGTGGCGTTCACCGCGAACGATTACACCGTGAAGGCCGGCTCGCTCGGCACCGAGGGCGTCGAGAAGGTCGTCCGCATCGAGGAGCGCGCGATGGACCTGGAGATTCCAATGGTCCGGCTCATCGACTCGACGGGAGCCCGCCTCGACGCCGCCGAACGCGAGCCGGGCGACACCCACATGGGTCGCTACCACGGCGGGAAGATGTTCTACAACCAGTGTCGGCTGTCGGGCCAGGTCCCCCAGATCGGCGTTCTTTATGGACCTGACATCGCCGGCTCGGCGTACACGCCCGTGTTCTGTGATTTCCTCGTCATGGTCGAGGGGATCTCGGGGATGGCGATCGCCTCGCCACGCATCGTGGAGGCGATGACCGGCGAGTCAGTCGACATGCAGGACCTCGGCGGGCCCGACGTCCACGCGACACGGAGCGGGAGCGCCGACCTCGTGGTGCCCGACGAGGAGACCGCCGCCGAGACGGCCCGCGCCCTGCTCTCCTCTCTCCCGCAGAACTACGCCGAGAAGCCGCCGACGCGTGACCCCGCACCACCGAAGAAGAACCCGAGGAGTCTCGATGCGGTGCTCCCCGAAGCGCCGAACGAGGCCTACGACGTCCACGAGACGATCGACCGGCTCGTGGATCGTGACTCCTTTCTCGAACTCAAACCCCGATTCGCGCCCGAACTCGTCACGGGGTTCGCCCGCATCGACGGCCGGCCCGTCGGCGTGGTCGCCAACCAGCCGAACCACGTCAGCGGGGCGATCTTCCCCGACTCGGCCGACAAGGGCGCGGGCTTCGTCTGGACGTGCGACGCCTACAACGTCCCGCTCGTCTACCTGTGTGACACGCCGGGGTTCATGATCGGTTCGCAGGTCGAGCGCGATGGCGTCCTCCGGAAGGGCCGGAAGTTCATCTACGCGACCGCGAACGCCCAGGTCCCGAAGTTCTGTGTCATCACGCGAAAGGCCTACGGTGCCGGGATCTACGCGATGTGTGGCCCCGCCTTCGGAGCGGACGCGACGCTCGCACTTCCGAGCGCCGAGATCTCCGTGATGGGACCCGACGCCGCCGTCCACGCTCTCTTCGGCGATCAGCTCGCGGGGATGGAGGGCGAGGCTCGCGAGCAGTTCGTCGAGAGCGCGATCGAGGAGTTCGAGCAGTACGTCGACATCGAGGCCCAGGCCGCGAACATGGAGGTCGACGAGCTGCTCCCCGCCGGCGACCTGCGCGATCAGCTCGAAGCCCGTCTCGCCACGTTCGCCACGAAACGCCGGACGGAGCGGCCCCGACACCACGGCACGGTGCTGTTCTGATAGGGATTGTACTGGTTTTCAGCGCTCCCCACATCACAGGCTGTCGACTTGTTGAAATCGACGCACGAGGTACAAGGCGCGTATCTTGCAGGCTCCAGTTCATGCTTATCCCGCCAACCCTCCAGCCCCCGTAGAGGCCATAAAAGAGCACGCAGTCACGCGGTAGGAGTTTGGCCCCCTGTTATATGTGAATAGAGCACCATGAGCAAGCCATGGTTGACTGGAGCGTGCCCGCTTCTGAGGCGAGCAACAAGCGCCTCCTGTACGAGATTGCAATCGGACTTCTCGTAATGATCTCACCTATCATTCAACTCGCCGAAAAGCAGGCTATCTCGCGGATCGGAATTGGATTTGGTGTACTCGCTATAGTTCTGATCTATGCATTTTCACGCACCTCGCTCGGAAACCGATTGGAGAAATGGTTCCGTCAAATTGAGGTTGGTGGCCGTACTATTGTTATTATTACAGTTGTGCCGATCATCATGGGAGGCCTCTGGTTACTCAAACCACCAGCAGTCCCCACGTTCAGCTTTATTATAGGAAGCATGGGTACAATTATCGTAGCGACTATTCTCCGGATTCTAAGCCGATTAAATAGCCGTAGACAGGAACATCCAGCTTAAGACCCAGCCTGTCAGTAGGCACTTGATTGCTGACAGGGTGAGACGAAGTTCTACATTTACGGTTGAGCTGACCGTTGCACCTATTAGGTGACACGTCTTTTCTGAAGTACGATGTCGGTCATTCCAGAGGAATGGGGCGAGTTAGATTCGACCGCCGGTCTGTTCTACGAACTCGGTTGGCTCCTTTTGGTGATTGTCTTATTCGGTAGCTTTCTGATCTTTCAGCCCTTGTTTATAGAGATCGAAATCACACCAGCTCCTGTCGTTGGCTCGGTGATCTTGGGTATAATACTTGGAATCACACTTGTTATTTCTACTGTGAACGACCGTGCTCGGCAATTCTGGAAGAGAGATCGCTATCGGTTTGCAAGTATTTTCGTCCTCGCAATGCTGATTCAGGTAGTGCTGCGTCTTGTGCCGACGTGGACTCTTCTTACTGGGATCGTTGCCTCAGTAGTCACTATCCCGGGTCGAATCGCTATCTATCTTCGAGCACAGACACCGTAGATAACTGCCTCAGCGCGGGCAGGATAAGAATCACGAGGGCCGATAAGAGAGCAAGAGATAGCGACAGAGATCAGGTGCAAGATACACACTCTCTATCTTGCACGGCAGTTTTGACAGCCGTCGGAGAGTGTACAAACCAATGTATGGGTTTGATTGCTAACCCCGATAAAAACTCCCGTCGCGCTCAGTCGGCAGTCGCGTCGTCGGCCCCCTCGATCTTCACGAGCTCCTCCACAGGGGGCAGTTCGGCCTCGGCCTCGGTGAGGATCTCGATGCGCCGGGCGATCTTCTCCTGTGCGTACTCGACGAGCGGCGCGGCCTCGACCGTCATCTCATCCGACTGGACCGCGCCCGCGACGTGGCCCATCAGTTCCTGAAGGGTCGTCTGGACGACATCGGGGTCGACGTCCCCGTCCTGAATGAGGTCCCGAACCTTCTGCATCCCGAAGCCGACGTGGCGGCCCTCGTCGCTGCGGATGTAGGTGATGCCCTCGATCAATCCTTCGAGATGGACGAACTCGGCGTCGCCGAGCATCTCGGGCCCCGTCGGGCTGTAGGAGGCCTGTAGCCCGTAGTACCCGGTCTGTGCGAGCACGCTCTCGACGGTGAGGTGGTAGTGACAGTAGGCCTGCGCGCGCGTTTCGGGTGTATCGTCGGTGAGGAGGCGCTCCATCGCGGCCTCGTTCTTCTCGAACAGCGCGACGTAGTCGTCGTTGAAGTACCGCTGGTCGGTGGGTCGCGTCACCTCGAAGCCGCGCTCTTCCGCAACTGGGTCGATGACCTCCCGCCAGTAGCGATCGAAGAACTGGGTGTGTTTGGCCTCCTCGTAGAGCTGGGAGCTGATGAACAGCTGGTCGTTGACGTCCTCCAGAACGATCGCGAGCGGCGCGAGGTCTTCCGTTACTGCTTCCTCGCCCGCGCCGAACAGCGCGAGGGTGCCCCTGAGACTGTCGAACGCCGCCTCGTCCATGTCGCTCTCGACCAGCTTCCGGCGGTCCGCTTCGAGGAGCTCCCCCGGAACGTCCTCGTAGGGGTCCCAGTGGCGATAGACGGCGTTCCTGAAGTAGCCGCCGGCGAAGGAGTCCGGATCGACGCGGTGGTCGCGGCTCGCGTCCTCGATCTGGGTCATGGTGCAGGTTCCCTTGGAACCACAGCGCCCTAACGCTTCCCACGCCTCATCGGCTCGGCAAACGGTCACGGCGATCCCGATCAGTCGAACGGCGTCGGCGCGAGCAACTGGCCGCCGTCGACGGTGAAGTAGCCGCCGGTGACGTAGGCGGCTGCCTGGCTACACAGAAAGAGCACGATGGGAACGCAGTCCGTGGGCGTTCCGAAGCGCCCAGCCGGGATGTCGTCGAGGAACTCTTCGGGAAGCTCGCCGCCGGCCGCCTCGATCACGCCCGGGGTTTCGACGATCCCCGGTGCGACCGTGTTCGCCCGGATCCCGTGGGTGGCCCACTCGCTCGCCACGGTCTGGGTCAGGTTGTGTGCGCCCGCCTTCCCCGCGCCGGAGTGGGCGTGATACGGCGCGCCCCTGACGGCGTTGGTCGCCCCCATCGTCACGATCGCGCCGCCGTCGGTCGCGATCATGTGCTCGCCCACGGCGAAGGTGCAGTAGGCCGTGCCGTCGAGGATCGTGCCGACCACCGAGCGCCACCCGTTCGGCGTGAGCGATGCAGTCGGTGTCAGGAAGTTCGCGCCTGCGTTGTTCACCAGGACGTCGATGCCGCCGAGCTCCGCGATCACCGTTTCGGTCATCGCCTCGACGGCGTCGTACTCCCGAACGTCGACCGTGGTCGCACACGCCTGCACGCCCTTCTCTTCGATCTCCTCGACGACCGGTTCGAGGTGGTCCATGTCGCGGCTCGCGATGGCGACGTCCGCACCGCACTCGGCGAACCCGAGCGCGACCGCCCGCCCGATCCCCGTGCCGCCCCCGGTCACGAGCGCGACCTCCTCCTCGAAGAGGTCCTCGGCGAACACCGCCGTCGCCGCCGGTGTCTCCTTCGAACCCATTCAGTCCAACCCCATGATCTCGCGCGCCTCGTCGGGCGTCGCCGGCTCGCGACCCACGCTCCGGGCGAGGTCGACGGCCCTTTCGACGAGTTCTGGGTTGGTGGCCATCTCGCCGTTCGGGAGGTAGAAGTTGTCCTCTAAGCCCACGCGGACGTTGCCGCCCATCGAGAGCGCGCCCGCCACGAGCGGCCACTGGTCCCGGCCGATGCCGACGACCTGCCAGGTGGCGTCGTCGGGGAGCTGGCGCACCTGGTGGGCGAGGTTCTCGATGGTGGCCGGGATCCCACCCAGGACACCCACGATGAGGCTGAACTGGAGCGGATGGCTGAGCTCCCCCTTCTCCAGTAGAGGCCGAGTGTTTCCGACGTGACCGGTGTCGAAACACTCCAGCTCGGGCCGCACGCCCGCCGCCTCCATCGCGGTCACGAACTCCCGAATCTCGTCGAAGGAGTTCTCGAACACCATGTCGAAGACGAACTCCTCGCTGCTCTCGGAGTACTTCGCGTAGTTCATCGACCCCATGTTGAGCGCCGCGATGTCGGGTTCGACTGTCTCGACGTACTCGATGCGCTCTTCGGCGGGCACGTCGATCGCCCCGGTCGAGAAGTTGAGCAGGACGTCCGTACGGTCGCGGACCTCGTCGTGAATCTCCTGGTAGACCTCGGTCGCGTAGGTGGGGCTGCCGTTTTCGGTGCGGGCGTGGATGTGAGCGATCGCCGCACCGCTGTCCCGGGCTTTCGCTGCGTCTTCGGCGATCTCTTCGGGCGTGTACGGAATCCCCGGACACTGATCGCGGGTGGTGAGCGCGCCCGTGAGCGCCACCGACACGATCGCCTTCTCGAAGTCGTTCCCCTTTAGCGATTCTTGTTCTCTAATCATCACGTCCTCCTGTGGGCTACCGTCCGCCCCATTCGGGCTGTTCGTCCATGAGAAAGGCGTTGATCCCCTCCTCGGTGTCCTCGCTCATCGCGATCAGGGCGATCATCTCGCGCATGTACGAGAGCGCCTCGCCGAAGCCCATGTCGCGCTGGGTGTAGTACGCTTGTTTGCCCATCGCGATCATCACCGGCGACGACGAGGCGAGGTCCGCGACGAGGTCGTCGAGTTCGCTCTCGAACGAGTCCGGGGCGACGACGTCGCTCGTGAAACCGATCTCGTGGGCCTCCGTCGCGCCGAAGTGCTCGCCGGTGAAGAGGTACTTCAGCCCTCGCTTCTCCGTGACGGTCCGCATGATCGGGACGAGCGCCTGGGCGGGAAAGAGTCCGACGTCGACCTCTGGCGTGCCGAAGGTCGCGTCCTCGGTGGCGACGATCACGTCACACGCCGCCGCGAGCCCCATCCCGCCGGCGAGACAGTACCCCTCGACCGCAGCGACGAGCAGCGCGCTCGTCTCGACCATCCGTTCCATCAGCTCCGAGAGGCCGGAAAACCCCTCACGGTAGGCCTGTGCGCCCTGTCCGATCGAGGCAGCCATGCTTTCGAGATCGCCGCCCGAGCAGAACGTTCCGCCCGCTCCACGGATGACCACCACCCGCGCCGGACCGTCGTCGGCGGCCGCGAGCACGTCCGACAGCCCGTCGATCACGGCTTCGTTCAGCGCGTTTCGCTCCTCGGGCCGGTCGATATGGGCCCGAATCACGAGTCCGTCCTCGCTCTCACTCACGTCGAGATCCGCGTTCACGTCGCCGTTCTGGGCAGTCATGGCTCGATGCGTGAACGAAGACTCGCTCGGGCCGCACTTGAAGGTCCTTGACGAACGTTGACACCTTTCCGGTGCACGACGCCGAGCGTCTCACCCAAGTCGGCGTTCGTCGACGGGGACCGATGGCGCTGATCGGGACCGTTCTCGCGGGCCATCTCGATTGCTCCGACCGTGACACCGCCGAGAGGCTCGTCCCAGACTATTTGACGCGGAACGGTCGCTTCCGGGACACGTGGAACGACGGTCAGCATGATACGGAGCGCTGGCTGACCACCTCCCTACCACGACGATCTACGCGGCAATCGGACGTCGGACAACCGACTGCCCGTCGAACGACTGGAGAACTCGATTCGGCGGTGCTCGGACGGGGACGATTCACACCTCCGAACATCGAATCACAACCGTTTCTGGCATTCCATTAACTTCTATCGACGAACGAAAATCGATTACGCGCGACCGACACTTACAGATGGTGGTGAAACTCATTTGGCCTCAATGACAGTTAAAACTAGTTTCCCACTACGCTGCTCTAGTTGATCGATTCTTTCTCGATCCGCAGAGGACTCGTGTCCGATCGAGAGCTCCGACCGCCGCGCCGCTACCCAGATCCGGATAGAACTCCTCCAACGCCACGCAACGGACGTCTGGGGGATGAAGCCGAACACTCGAGGTCGAATACGTTGTCGACTCCCTGTCGAACAGTGGCAGTATCCGGGCCGGCAGATCGTAGCCGAACGCTGTCGGTGGACGATGGAGCGACGCTCCGAGCAGTCGATAGCTCTCGATAGACTGCTTTGGAGGCAGTTCAGGCCGATCAACGACGAGGATAATTTCTCTGACAGCGGTCTTCGAACCTACTGAGCCACCTACGGACGGCTTTGCGAACGTGGTACCGTTCGGCGGTGTCCATCCGTGTGAGGCCAGTTTATGGCTGTGTCCGACCACGAGTCGTGGTGCTGGACCATTTGTCGACGATATCCGGTAGCGTCTGAACTGGACGCCGCAGCGTGTTCGAAGCCGACGACAACCCGATGCAAATTGAGTCTATAGTTTTAGTTGAACTACTGTGGCCGAAATCCCATTGCTCCGTACTCAGTCAAACTTCCACCGACGAGTAATGCGAGGGTGGACTTCTTACCGCCTCCCGAAGCACCGCAGGCACGTTTTCGATGGACGGCGGAACCACTGCTCCTGATCTACGCACGATAGTGCAAAAATACTCGGATAATTCGCCGGAGAGAAATCACCGACGACTCACTCGCCCCCCACCACTCGCTCCTTCGACGAGACCATCGTGCAATCGTCGACACCATCTCGATCGACGCCGAAACTCGGCAGTCGAGGCCGGAAAACAACGACTCGACGACGGACTGGCCGACTCGGTTCACGACTCCGATCGGCCCGCAGCACCGGCGGGGTTCGTTGCCGAGTCTGTAGAATCGTCGACTCCGAATCGGCGGGCTCCTCGAATAACACTGATATTCCTGTTACAGAGTGTATCGAAACGACGGATCGGTCGTCTCGAAGTCGTGTCACTGGCGCAGGAGCGCTCACGAAACGTAGAACAGCAGTCAGTGCAGTGCGGAACGCCGGTCGATTGCCTACATCTCTCGCTACCACTATCGGAACCATCGAGTACTGAAAAGCAGTCCCGATCGAGACACTCCGACTGAAGCACCCGCCGGATAAGCATCGGCAGTGGTGGTCCGGTATCGCGGCTACAGGAACGTCAACAGCGGTCGATCCCAGCCGGGAACGTGAACCGGACTCCAGATTCCGACAGAAGTACTGAACGGCGGAATCCCTGCTGGCGAGAGGCCCACTCTCTGCTGTTGAGGGGTCCCCAGGAGCGATCCCTGACTGTTGTCTCCCGAGACGGTAATTCACAGAGTCAACCGATGAAAATTGCTGTGTTATAGCTCGCCCACGTTCGAGCAATGATGGCGCTATCAGCAGTAATAAGCAAAACCCTACAGCATTGCGCAGTATGAGTCGGATATTGGTAACAGTCGATACACTACACGAGGGATGTCCAGTAATCACACTTCTCAAGTCATCATTACTGGAGCCCACTTTTATTTGACTATATTGGTGTCAAGATGGCACTTCGGTGATCAGGTATAGGTGGTGTTCAGTTCGACAACGTTGGCGACACGTTTGAGCTTCTCGGGGAGCTCTTCGCGGAACCACTCCCCCTCGAACCGACTCGCAGGGCCCGAGACGCTGATGGCTCCCTCCACGGTGTTGTTGTTGCTCACGATAGGGACGGCGACACATCGGAGTCCTTTGACGCGTGCTTCCTCGTCGAACGCGACGCCCTCCTCGCGGATGCGCTCGAGTTCGGCGAAGAGATCGTCCCTGTCGGTGATGGTGTGTTCCGTCGTCGCTGGCATCCCGTGCTGATCGAGTATTTCGTTCACTCGGTCCTCCGGCAAGTACGCGAGGATGGCGTTCCCCAGTGCGGTGTTGTGCAAGTAGACGCGCTGACCGATGTACGAGTCGGTCATGACGGCGTTCTCCCCATGCGCGCGGTAGACGTATATCCCCTTCCCGTGCTCCTCGACCAGAAGGTTCGCCAGCTCTCCCGTCTCGTCTGCGATCTCTCTCACTTCGTCCTTTGCGATGTCGTATATCTGTTCCCCGTGGCGTGCGGCGCCGCCCAGACTGAGAAGGCGCAATCCGACGTGATACGTATCGTCCTTTTTGACGACGTACCCGTCCCGTTCGAGCGTGGTGAGGTAGTTGTGAATGCTGCTGTTCGATAGGTCGAACGCGTCGGTCAGCTCGGTCACCGTGGCCCCGTTCCGCTGCTTGAGCGCTTCGAGTATTTCGAGCGTCGTCTGAGCCGTTTTCACCGTGGGCTGGGTCTGGTGCTTGGCCATACGACACACAGTCCCGCAACCATAATAAATCTGTTCCAGACTTGCTGAACGGGAGTGCAGTCAAGATCGGCAAGGAGTGAGTGATGCCAACTGGAGCGGTTCGTCGAAGTCGGGTGTCAGAGCGGTCGTGTCACCACGACGTGATCGGGATCTCGCAGAGAGGGGGTTCCAGGGGTACCTCGATCGTCGACCCGGTGTAGTCCGAGAGATAGAAGGCAACGATGATCTCGAGGGACCTGGCGGCCTCGGCGCCCGGCGAGTAGTTCTCGGTTTCGCCGTTCAGCAGGTCTTGAACGTGATGGGCGGCGTTGGCGAACGATCGCTTGTAGTCGTCCTCCCACGTCCACGCGCCGTCGATACCCGGAAGCGGTCGCTCCACGTGCTCGCCGTCCTCGAACGCCCAGTACCGCCACTCACCGTCGTCGTTGTTCAGATAGAGTTTGCCTTCGGTACCGATGAAGTTCAGCATCATCGACGAGATGTCACGCGGGATCGTACAGTCGACGGTGATGAAGGTGCCCTCGTCCATGACGAGATGTCCACCGCCACCCGAATCCGTGACTTCGGTTGCCGCGTCGAGCGAATCGACGGCCTCGTTCTCGCCGTTGATGTACCCACTGACCTGCTCTGCACGAGCGTCGAGCAGATACACCAACGTGTCCAGAACGTGTGTGGAGTTGCGCATCAGCTCCATCCGGTACTGTGTACTTACGGACTTGACCTCGCCTAGCAAATCCTGCTTGTGGATGAGGTCGTGAAGTCGCTGAAGCTTATCGGTGAACCTGAAGGAGTGGTTGACGACCAGCTCGGTCCCGGTCTCGTCGCAGACCTCGACCATCTTCTCGGCAGCGCTCACCCGGGAAGCGATCGGCTTCTCACACCAGATCACGTCGGGATCGGCCGCAGACTGTGCGGCGTCAAGTACGTGCTCGTGGTGGAGATACGACGGCGTGCAGACCGAGATGACGTCGAGGTCTTCGGCGGCGAGCATGGCGTCGTGCCCGACGTACTGGCGCTCCTGGGGGATATCCCACGCCTGACCGAACGTCTCGAGGTTCTGTTCGTCGATGTCGGCGACAGCAACGAGGTCTATCCCGTCCGTACTGGCGTACCCGCCCGCGTGGCTCGCGTCGATCTTCTCCTTGCCGATGACTTCCTCGTCGTGCATACCGAGAATACCCATCCCTGCGATACCGCCCGTTCCGACGACGCCTGCTTTGTGTGTCATAGGTACGTTCACCTGCTTGTGGTGCCCGGCAGCCTCGTATCGCGTGGCACCGGGTACACCGATGGCGGGATACGCTGTTACCGGACTTCGATACCGGCCTAACCAGCCCCACCCTAATAAATCTTGAACCGAGTGATGGTCCTGTCGATACTCGTCGCCCAACACATCGCCGATCTGTTACGTGTTGTCCGTCACTGGTGCAGCGATGGTGCCGCGAACTGGCCGTCGTCGAACGCGATCGGCGTCGGCTCCGCCACCACGCGCAGATCGTCTCGGTCGCGCGCTTCCTCGACCAGCGCCGTCGACGCGTAGAGGCGGTGGAGGTGCATGGTGTCGGCCGCCCGGAGAACGCGAACGGTGTCGGGGTCGACGACGCCGATGGTCGAGAGTGCCGCAACGAGGCCTGCACGGTCGGTCTCGACGACCGGCGGGAGTTTGACCCCCCGAATCGTGCTCGCGGTGAGTGCGTTGATCAGCGTCGTCGATGCGTCTATCTCCGCGACGATGTTCTCGTGGATCACGTCGGCCGAACCGACCCCCATCGCGTTGCCGTGGGTCGTCTCCGTCAGGTTCCGGGTGAATATGCGCTTGATCTCCGGCTCGTCTGGCGCTGGTTCGTTGATCGAGAAGGGCCGTCGGCCGATGACGTTCGTGTCCATCCCCTGTCCGCTGATCTCCTTGCCCTGTCGGTCGAGAACCACCACGTCGAGCTCCTCGAACGGGAGTGTGGGCATACAGTCGTACGCCAGTTCCAGCAGCTCCTGTTCTCGATCGAGGAACCCGCTCGGCGGAACTCCCTCGACGAGCGTCGTGTCGTCGTGCTGGTCCTCGACGATGGCGACACCGCCGACGATGGGTAGCGAGTCGAGCAACCGATCGGTGATCTCGGGTATCATCCGTCGAAACGACCAGTCGACGGCCCACTTGTGAGCGATCTGCGCCCCGCGCTGTTTCCCCATCCCGATGACGAGCATCTTCGAGAGGCCGCTCTCGACGGAGCCGTCGAAGTCCGTGTGTGGCTTGACGCGGTTTATCGGTACGATGGCGTCGGCTGCGGCGGCGTTGGCGTCGGCGACCACGGGAACGTCGCGGTCGGGTGTCCGGCCCACTTCGACGACGTCCATGCTGGATCGGATCTCGCAGCCGACGGCCGACTCCGTGACCCCGAGTTCGTTCAGCATCTCGCGCTGACCCGTCCCCGTGGCACCACCGTGACTCCCCATCGCCGGGAAGACGAACGGCTCGTACCCGGCGTCGACGAGCGCGCTCACGACGCCGGCGACGATCTCGTCGATGTTCGCGATGCCGCGACTGCCGACGCCGAGTGCGACCTCGCCCCCGTCGGGAACGTCCGTCAGCGGGAGATCCTCGACGGCCCGTGCTGCCATCGTAGCGGCCCGTGCCGGGGGGATCGGATCGGTGTCCCAGACCTGCTCGACGACGCCGAGTTCCGGGAGAGGCGTCTCACCACACGCCTCGACGATCGTGCCTTCCGGTACCGAGAGACGATCGACCACCGCGGTATCGTTTTCGCGTTTCATACTGCAGTCACTCGCGCGTTCCGTCATAAGCGTGTTGTCGTTCGGCGTCGACACCGCTGCTCGACGACGCCAACATCAAGATTTAAGCCCGTAGTGGCTCTCGACACACCCGATGCAATTCGTCCGCTACACGGATGGTGCTGCTCCAACGTGGGGAGTGAAGACCGAGTCGACGATTCACGCGCTCTCCGGCGTTCCGGAGGGGGAGCCGACCCTCGGAGACGTCTCGAACCGGTCCTACCGTTCGAGAGTAGCCACGCTCGTCGAGAACGAGACGCTGACACGGGTCGATGCCGACGAGGTGTCGCTGCTCGCGCCGGTTCCTCGCCCGGGGAAGATCGTTTGCTGCGGGCTCAACTACCGGGACCACGCCGAGGAACAGGACGAGGCGATCCCCGACCAGCCGATGTTGTTCGGCAAGGCACCGACGGCGGTCACGAACCCCGGCGATCCGATCGTCCACCCGGAGCCCGACGGTGAGGAGGAGGTCGACTACGAGGTCGAACTCGGGGTCGTGATCGGCGAACGGGGAAAGGACCTCTCCGAATCGGAAGCCTACGAGCACGTTGCGGGCTACACGGTGCTCAACGACGTCAGCGGCCGGACGGCCCAGAACGCCGACGGGCAGTTCTACCGCGGGAAGAGCTACGACACGTTCGCGCCGATGGGGCCCACACTCGTCGCCGGTACCGACTTCGATCCGAACGGCGTCGACGTCGAGCTGCGCGTCGACGGCGAGGTCAAGCAGGCTTCGAACACCGATCAGTTCATCTTCGACGTCGGGGAGCTCGTCTCCTACATCAGCCAGTCGATGACGCTTCGCGCGGGCGACGTCGTCTCGACGGGAACGCCCGGCGGTGTCGGCATCTTCCGTGACCCGGTCGACGTCCTCGAACCCGGGCAGACGACGGCAGCGGAGATCGAGGGGATCGGCACTCTGACGAACCCGGTCGTCGGCGAGTAACGGGAGGTCTCGGCTCCTCCGTCGTCCCGACCGAGACGTAGGGGTCGATCAGCCGACTTCGATCCTCACCCCGTACGCGTGGTCGCAGGGCTTCGTTGCCGGGAGTTCCACGTGGAGACGGGCGTCCGCTACGCTCCACTCGACGGGATCGTCGGACCCGAGGAGTTCGACCGTGTACTCGTCGTCGGGCCACGGAAGCGGGTCCACGTCGAGGGCAGCACCCCACCTCCCCGCCCACTGACTGCTCCGCTGGCCGACGGCGGTCTCGACGGTGACGCCGTCCTCCGGCCACCCCAGGACGAACACGTAGAGGGTATCGTCCTTTCGAGTGAACCGCTTGTCCTCCGGTGTGAAAGCGACCTGTGTCGCCTGCTCGAATTGGCGCTCCTCGGATTTCACCTGTGTCGGGCCCTCCCCGAACGTCCACCACGGCTGGGTTCCGTCCACTCCGGCACCGTTGACGGCGAACCAGTCCCCGATCTCGTCCAGTCGAGCCTGCGCGCCCGCCGGGATGGTCCCGTCCGCCTTCGGTCCGACGTTCAGGAAGGTACAGCCGTTCTTGCTGGCACGGTCGACGATGCCGGTGATCAGCGTGGACACCGACTTGTAGTCCGGGTTCGATACGTGACACCACGATTCCCGGTCGATCGACGTGTCCGTGAGCCACGGCCGCTCCGCCACTCCCTCCTTTCGTGCCCGCTCGTAGTCGACGATACCGGTTCCGTGTGGCAGTTGTCGCTTGTGAACGACCTCGACCTCCCTGTCCCACTCTTCGGCCCGGTTGTAGTAGTACGCGAGGATTTCCCGCCGGTACTCGTCGTTTCGGACGAACCAGTCACTGCCGATCCCCGCGTCGAACCAGAGGAGGTCGGGACGGTAGCCGTCGATCACCTCCCGGATCTTCGCCTGCCAGTCCCGGAAGAACGACTCCGGTGGCTCGGTCCCCGGTTCGTGTGGCTCCCCGTACAGTCCGGCGTACTCCGGGTCGGCCGTATCCCAGCCGTTAGCGTGCCGATACCACCACCAGTGGTATCCGTGGTGGAACGTCGGGACGAACTTCAGGCCGTGTTTCCGCGCCGCCCTCGACAGCTGGCCCAACACGTCCTGCTCGGGGCCCACGTTCGCCGCATTCCACTCGCTGATCTCGCTGTCCCACAGGAGGAAGCCATCGGCGTGTACGGCAGTGACGCCGACGAACGACGCACCCGCCTCCTTGCATCGTTTCACCCACTCGTCGGCGTCGAAGCTCTCCCCGGTGAACAGGGGGACGAAGTCCTTGTACCCGAACTCCTCCTGTGGTCCCCACTCCTCGCGATGGTGACGGAACGCGTCGGAGCCCTCGATGTACATGTTCCGGGAGTACCACTCGTCTTCGAACGCTGGGACCGCGTACGGTCCCCAGTGGAAGTACACTCCGAGCGCCGCATCGTCGAACCAGCGTGGTATCGGATGGGTCCTCAACGAGTCCCACGAGCTATCGTACTCTGTCACGATCGGGTGTCTCGAAGACGATACTTAATCGTGCCGGTCAAACGGTTCGGTACGGCGACACCGGCGGACCCCTCCCAACGATCGCGTCGCCGAGCACACGCTCTCTGCGTCGTACGTTACGAGAAAATGACGGGTACGGTTTCGACCGACGTCGCTCTACGCCGTCTCGTTCACGCTGACCTCTTCGTCCCCGCCGACGGAGCTGGCGTGCTTGGCTCGCAGGCGAACGTTGAAGACGCGGTCCATGGCCTGCGAGAGGAGGATCAGTCCGAGCGAGACCAGCATGAGGAGAATCATCGGCAGGACCAGCCAGTGGAGTCGTCCGAGGTTGGTGAGGCTGGTCTGCTCGTACGCGAGGTTCATCATGACGCCCCAGTTGAGCGTCGAGAACGGCAGGATGCCGAGGAAGTAGAGGGCGACGGATTCGGCGATGATCCCCCGCGCGGAGCCGGCGAAGTTGACGCTGATGTACGGCATCATCTGGGACAGGATGTGTTTTCGCACGATCGAGATCCGGCCGACGCCGATGACGCGAGCGGCCTCGACGTACGACTCCTCCCGGAGACTGAGGACCTGCGAGCGGATCGTCCGTGCCAGCCCGGGCCAGTTGTCGATCCCAAGAATCAGCCCGACGACCATGGGGTCACGAATGGGGAACACGGACGCGAGCACGATCACCAGCGCGATCCCTGGGATGCCCAACACGGTGTCGGACACCGTCATCAGTGCTCTGTCCACCCTGCCGCCGAGATACCCGGCGAGCCCGCCGATGCTGGTCCCCAGGAACGTCGACAGGACCGCACCGGCGAGGATGAGTTCCAACATTGCCGGCGTAGCGTGCACGAGCTGTGCCAGGATCGACTGCCCCTGGATGTCCGTCCCGAGGGGGTAGTGGAACTCGGGGACGATCGGGACGTCGAACGAGAGCAGACTGAGCGTGCCGAAGGTGAGCCATCCGTCGTGGAACGGTGTCGCAAAGATCGGGTTCCGAAGCGACTGCGGCTCCGGGACGATGGTGAGTCCGACCGTCCCCATGAAGATGAACATGAAGACGATCGACAAGCCGATCTTTCCGCGGATGTCGCCCCAGATGATGGCCATCGGAGCGACCACGTTCTGATCGATACCTTGCCGAACCTGGTCCAGGAACGAACGTTCGACCTCCGCGGTCGTCTCGAAGATGGAGTTCTCTACGTCGGTCGTGGCACCGGGCGTCGATGTCTCGTCGGTTGAACTCATTGTTTTGTGTTACTGTCTGGTGATCAGTTGAACGATTCGCGGTTGTCGCCGGTCTCCACCCGCGGGTCGATCATTCCGTACGTGAAGTCGGCGATCAGGAGTCCGAGCAGCGTGATCGTCGTGAAAATGAGGAACGAGGCCATCAGCAGCGGGTAGTCGTTGTTTTCGAGCGCGTTGAACGTGATGTAACCGACCGCTGGATAGGTGAATATCGTCTCGATGATGATGCCGCTCCCGAAGATCCCCGCGACGCCCATCAGCAGTCCGGTGTATATCGGCAACAGGGCGTTCCGCCCGACGTAACGGATCGCCAGTCGTCCTTGGCCGACCCCACGGAGACGGGCGGCCCGGAGGTACTCCTCGCCGAGCACCCGAACGCAGTTGCCTCGGTAGGCAAGCGCTCCGCCGAACCCGGCGACGAACGACGAGAGTATCGGTAGCGCGGCGTGGTGCAGAACGCCGAACATGAACGGGAGGTTGAAACCGGGTGTCGTGTTCGGATTCATCCGTCCACCCGTCGGGAACCACTCCAGGTTGACGGCGAAGACGATGATCGCGAAGATGGCGACGACGTAGTACGGAATCGAGCGATTGACGATGGAGAAGATGGTCAGCCCGGTGTCCATGCGGCTTCCCTCCTTGTACGCCATCGCCGCCCCGAGGAGGAGGCTGGTCGTCGTTCCGAGGGCCAAGCCGTAGATACTGATGAACATCGACCAGGGGATGGCCGGCAGCAACATGTCGAAAACCGGCTCGTTGTGCCAGATCGACGTCCCGAAGTCGGCCTGGGTGACGATTCCGACGATGTACTCGATGTACGCCCTCCATATCGGCTGATCGGGGTTGATCCCCGTGTACGACTCCGCCAGCCTGTTGAGCTGTTGTGCCTGCGAGGCGGACATCCCTCCTCCCGACGTCGCGATCCGCTCTTGGAGGTTCGCCTTGACCGCCTCCACCGGCCCACCAGGCATCAGCCGATACATTGCGAACGAGATGGTCAGCGCCAGAAACCACACCAGCAGGAACTGACCGACCCGGCGCAAATAGTAATTCACCATTTCGAACGAGAGGTGTGTGGCAGTCGGGTTAAACCTTTGGCTTCGACCCAACACTGACCGGACGGAGATGAAACCAACAACCGGCGGAGAACCCCTCATCGGCGGCGATTTCCCGAGGTGACTCGTTCGTGGTGCTCCGGGAAGCGACCCGAACGGCGGTCCGAGAGATGCCCGATCCGGTTCGTCGGACGGCTCTCCACGGCCGAAAGGGACGAGAATCCGCACGAACTTTTTTGAACACCTCAACGGGACGAGGGACAGGGTCACCACAACGACCTGCCTCTCGTCGGCTTCGAGCCGAACTCCGTCGACGTGTCCGCTGTCACGGTGGGCGAACAATCGAGGGAGACGGCTCCGTCTTCTCCGAACTGATCCACGTCCGCCTGCGAACGAGCCACGCGGGTGCGGCCGTCTCGAACAGCTGACGACCGAACCCGGTTCGCGGACGAGGGGACGCTCGCCACCACGAACGCCGTCGACATCCGGACAGGGTATCCCTCACAGAACCGAGGGTATCCGTCTTCGTGTCGTCACCGAGCAACAGCGCCGCTCGAACCGTCACGACGTCCCCACTTATCATCAGCAATAGCGCAACGCTAAACCAAGACTCGTCCTCCGGTGAGACTGATTGAAAAGACTTATCAGACTCCGGAAGCAGGTAGCAAACCATGAGGAATAGTGACGCATCCTCAGACCAGACTGGGAGAGCGCTGAGCCGTCGCAAGTGGCTCGCATTGTCGGCGGCGTCGGTCGCCGGGTTGGCTGGCTGTAGCGGGGGTAACCCTTCGTCCGGCAACGCCACGTCCAGCAATGGTACGTCCGGCAGCGCCACGTCCCAGTCCGAGGCAAGCGCACAGACGAACAGCAGTACGAGCAACGCAACGGCGGCGACGACCGGAGAGCTCGGCGAACCGGTCGAACCCGTCGCCGACCTCGCCCTCGACTGGGGATGGCAGCCCCAGGAGTCGAACTTCAACATCTTCAGCGTGGTCGGCAACATCCCCTGGACGGAACGGGTTCTGTACCTCAACGAGAAGCAGAAGTACGACTACAGGAGTCGCGAGTGGAAGCCCATCGCGACCGAAAAGGTCCCGGAAGTGAACGACTGTGAGACGGTCATCTCGCTCGATTCCGACTACTCGTGGTGGGACGACACCCCGCTCCGGGCGGACGACGCGATCGCGAGCTGGAAGCTGGGGTACTGGTACAACCAGGGGAACCCGGAGACCGCCCCGGTCGACTACGAGAAAGTCGACGAGAAGACGTACAGGATCCTTCGGGATGGGCCCCAGTCGCGGAACGTCGCTCTGGACAACACTGCGGGACCGATCACCGCTCGAAAAGAGGTCGCCGAGCCGTGGCTCCAGAAGTTCCGGGACGCGAGCGGCGATCAGGCCATCGAGGACGTCCGGACGGAGCTCAACAACCAGAAGTGGAGCTTCGACTTCCTCAAGGAGAACGACATGGGGTACGGTCTCTGGTACCCCGAGACGGTCGAAACGACCGAGGTCGTCCACACGAAACACGAGGGACACCCGGCAGCGGAGCGAACGAACATCGAGAAGTTCCGTCAGCCGGTCGTGCCCGACAGCCAGAAGCGCGGGCAGCTCGTCCAGCGGGACAGGCTCGATCTCGGTGTCCTCTCCGATCCGTACGCGAAGGGACCGGACTACCTCAAGCCCGTGGCACAGTTCCAGAAACCACAGCCGATCAGTCTCGGGTTCAACATCGGGAGCGAGCAGAACTCCCTCGCCCTCCGTCGGGCCATCGCGTACCTGGTGGACCTGCCCGGACTCCAGCGGATCGTCCAGAACGGGTACGACCTGAAGCGGCAGACCTGCAACGGGCACAACACCCTCCACACTCCGCAGTCGGCGAAGGAGCAGCTGCCGCAGTCCTTTCGGGACAAGCTCATCGACTACGGCAAGCGAGCTCAGCCGGAGAAGGCCGCAGAGGAGATGCGGAAGGCAGGGTACACGAAGAAGAACGGCGTCTGGCGGACACCCGACGGGAAGAAACTCGACGGCTACAAGGTCATCACGCCGAACTGGACGTGGTGGACGCTGGTCACCGAGACGGTCGCGGGCTGGATCAACGACTTCGGTATCGGGACGGACTTCGTCACCCCCGGAAGCTTCTTCAACACGCTTCGGAACGGGGACTTCGACGTCTCCATCCTCTCGAAGGGCTGGGGGAACTTCCCGGGTCCATCCCAGACGTACTTCCTCTGGCACCACCGCGGGATCGGCGATTACATGGGTTCGACGAAGACCAATCCCGAAGAGGAAGAGGACGACACGTGCGAGTACACCCCGCCGGTACCCGGCGAGGACTTCACGTTCACCGACGACCGTTCGGTGAACTTCGAGCATCCCGTCGACCCGAGATCGGAGGCCGGGAAGCAGTGGTTCGCCTATCCGAACGAAGTCGGTTCCAAGGAGATCTCCGGCAGCGGGCAGATGCTGAAGCCGTACGAGTACGCGTCGGTGCTCGAGAGCGTGCAGGACGAAGAGCGCCGACAGAACGCCATCAACCAGTTCGCACACTGGTCCAACTACAAGGTACATACGGTCGATATGATCGTCCAGAAGGGTGGCGTCTGGATGGATACGAAAAACTTCAACCTCGTCGAGAACCACGATCTCTACACCCACCCGGGGACCAACCTCATGGCAACCGGTCAGATCGTCGGCGAGAGCAAGTAACGGAACGCGCCTGTCGCCTTTCCTGCCGGTGGTTTTCGACGAGCTTCGTTCGTCCGGAGCGCTTCTACCGGGCCGTCCCGGTTCAGTATAATTGATAACATACCGTAACGGCTTTAACTCTGGTGCCGGCTACGGTACGTCAATGGCAACCAATGTAGCTCAGTCGGGGGACCCGAGCGAGTCGACGGACGACTACATCTTGGAGGTGTCGAACGCGGAGGTCATGTTCGACATGGATCGGGGCCAGTCGCGGGTGTTGGACAACGTCAGCATCGACATCGAACGCGGGGAGGCCATGGGGATCGTCGGGGAGAGCGGCAGCGGGAAGTCGATGTTCGCCTCGGCGCTTCTGGACGCCGTCGTCGACCCCGGTCAGCTCCGGGGAGAGATCATGTACCACCCGAAAGACGGCCCGTCGGTGGATCTGACGACCCTGAGTACGGACGAGGTCTCGAACTACCGGGGGGAGGAGCTGGCGATGGTTCTCCAGGGCGCACAGAGCGCGTTCAACCCCACGATGACCATCCGCGGGCACTTCGAGGAGACGCTGATCGCCCACAACGAGGACGTCGAGGAGGGGCTGTCGAGGGCCAGACAGCTGCTGTCCGATCTCTACTTGCAGGCGGATCAGGTGCTCGATTCGTATCCACACGAACTCAGCGGGGGGATGAAACAGCGCGCGCTCATCGCACTGAGTCTGGTCCTCAACCCGAGCGTGCTGGTGATGGACGAGCCCACGGCTGCGTTGGACCTCCTGATGCAGCGGTCCATCGTCAGCCTCCTCAACGAGATCAGGGAGGAGTACGACATCACCATGCTGTTCATCACCCACGACATCTCCCTCGTCTCCGACATCTCCGATCGGATCGCCGTGATGTACGCCTTCGAGTTCATCGAAATCGGGACGCCCGAAGACACCCTACAGAACCCGTCACATCCGTACACGCGTGCGCTCGTGAACGCGATACCGAACCTGGACACCTCCATCGACGAGATGCAGCCGATCGCCGGGTCCAGTCCGGACCCGGTCGAGACCCTGAAGGGGTGTTCGTACCACCCACGCTGCCCCCTGGCCGACGATCGCTGTCGCTCGGAGGACCCCGGACTGCTGGATGTCGACGAGACCCACGCCGCGGCGTGCTTCTACCGGGACGAAGCCAGGGAGGAGATCCCGCTCGTCAGCGAGCGCGAAGGGACGGGCGTCGAGGACCGTTCGGCGGGTTCGAGCGTCTCGTCCGAACCCCGATCCGATGAACCCGTGGTGTCGCTCGACGACGTGGAGGTGCACTTCGAGAACAGTCGCCTGTTCGGGCTGGCACGCTCCAACACGGTGAAGGCGGTCGACGGTGTCTCCCTCGACATATACGAGAACGACGTCGTGGTGCTGGTCGGCGAGAGCGGGTGCGGAAAGACGACGCTCGGGAAGACGGCCATCGGGCTGCAGCGACCGACGGCCGGAACCGTTTCGTATCGCGGCCAGGACATCCAGGAGACGAAAGGACAGAGCCTCCCCCTGCTGCACCGGCTCGGGAGAAACGGCGATCGAGAGGAGACGATCCCGTTCAAAACCATCCGTCGGGCGCTCCAGATCATTCATCAGGATCCCGGATCCGCGCTCAACTCGAACCACACGGTCGATCGGATCCTCTCCGAACCGCTGAAGCGATGGAACCCCGATCTGGATCGCGAGGACCGTCGTGCGCGGATCCACGCGATGCTGGAGCGGGTGGGAATCACGCCGACCGAGGACTACATCACGCGGTACCCGTTCCAACTGAGCGGCGGCGAGGCACAGCGGGTGGCGCTCATCCGTGCACTGCTCGTCAGTCCGGACATGATCCTCGCCGACGAGGCCGTGAGCGCGCTCGACGTCTCACTGCGGGTCGAGACCATGAACCTGATGCTCGATCTGCAGGAGTACTTCAACACGTCCTACCTGTTTATCTCGCACAACCTGGCGAACGCGCGGTATCTCGCCACGAAGGCGAACGGTCGCATCGGTATCATGTACCTCGGAGAGCTCGTCGAGATCGGTCCCGTCGACCAGATCATCAACGATCCACAGCACCCGTACACCAAGGCGCTTCACTGGGCCACGCCCGATCTGTTCGAAACCGAGATGGAGTCCCCCCCTGTCCGCGGTCTCGACATCCCGGATCCCTCCGACCAGCCGGACGGGTGTAGTTTCCACACCCGATGCCCGGAGGCGAGGGAGGTCTGCAAGAAACAGGATCCGGCACTGGAATCCGGCGACAACCCCCATGCTGCAGCGTGCTTCCGCACGGTCGAGGACCACGAGTACTGGGACAGCCCCGAGCTCGGTGAAGCGGGGAGTGGCGACTGAGGGTGTCGCAATGACGCCATCTCGCCGCTCGACCGAGCGTCGAACCGTGCGCCCAGCGCCGGGGGCGGCGTTCGAATAGCCGACGATGGGTGTCATCAGTGGGTTTCTGGACGAACTCTGTCAGTTCACGATCCAGCTGCGGGTGCTTCTCGTCGCCTCCCTGTTCGGGATCGGCCTCACTCTCGTCCTGTTCGTCGTGGGTGATTTCAGCAGGGCGACGAACGTCATCATAGTTCTGAACCTCGCCGGGCTGGTCCCGCTGTCCCTGTTTTCCGGTCTCGTCCTCCTCCGGTGTCGGCGGCGGATCTGATCGGATCACCGACGAGCACGTGCGTGATTCTCCCCCGAACCGGCATCGAACGATCGTGATCGCGGCGTCGGATACGGGTCGACCGGTGGCTTCGAACCGTGAGGTGGACAAAACGCTTTTGATAGCATGACTGTAAAGGACACACATGGACCCGGATCGGGAGCGAGAAATTCCGCGGCGACAGTTCGTGCGATCCGCAGTGGCCATCGGGGGGGCGACTGCCCTGTCGGCGTGTCTGAACCGCGAGAGGTCGATGTTGCCCGGCGACGAGACGGACGAGCCGACGGGATCGGCTCCCGAGACCGGAAACAGCTCCCCGGCAGCGTCCCGGTCTTTCCCCCGCGGCGATCCGTCGGCCGTTCCCGACGCACAACACCGGTGGAACCAGTATCTCGTGGTGGACGCCGCGGGAAACACGGTCCCGCCACAGCACCAGCTCGTCCTCGGTCTTTCGTACGACGGATCCTCCCCCCCGACAGCGGGGGAGCGCGAGGAGGTCGACGCCGCCTTTCGCACGCTCACCGAAGCCTTTCAATGGGGAACCGGTGGTGACGCTACTGCGACGTTCAACCGGGGATTGCTCTCCCTGATCGGCTACGCTCCCAGCTACTTCGAGCAGGTCGGAGGGGTTCCCGACCGACTGATGCGCCCCGAGACGATGCTGGAGCGGGTCGGCGAGGACCCGTCGAAGACCGACGGGTTCGATGCGGTCGTGATCCTGACGAGCGACATCGGGTCGGCGGTGCTCGCCGCCGAACAGGCGCTCCTCGGCGAGCGAGAGCGGGTCAACGGAGTCACAGTCGAGGGCTCCATCGAGGACGTTCTCTCGGTGTCCGAGCGACGGACCGGGTTCGCCGGAGCCGGGTTGCCCGCGGACAAGCTCGACGAGGAGCGGATCCCCGAACAGGCCCCCCTCTCAATGGGGTTCAAGTCCGCGTTCAAGGACAGCCTTCCCAGCGAGGACGGCGTGACGATCGCGGAGGGATCCTTCGCCGGCGGGACGACGCTGGCACTGTCACGGCTGCGGATCGAACTCGATCGCTGGTACGGACAGTCACACGAGGAACGGGTCGGGGAGATGTTCTGTCCCGCACACGATCCCGAGGAGGTCGGACCCGTGGGCCGGAACCTGGGCGACGACAGCGGCATCACCGAATCCGACGTCGAGAAGATCCCCGAACACGCCGCGGAACACGACCGGATCGGCCACTCCCAGAAGGTGGCGACCAGCCGTGACGAGGAGTTCGAGCCACGAGTGCTCCGCCGCTCCGAGGGGTTCGCGACGGACGCCCACCAGCACGTGGGGTTCAACTTCTCGTCGGTGCAGCGGGAACTGGAGGCGTTCGTCGACGCACGGAAGGCGATGAACGTCGGCGAGTACGACGTCGACGTTCCGCGGGAGAACCACGGCATCGTCGACTACCTCGACACGGTCGATCGGGGGACGTACCTCGTCCCGACGCACGCCGACAGGGCACTACCCGTGGCGGGTGAGTGACGGATGTGGAACCGACGCCGACAGTTCGTCGCGCTGATACTGGCGACGCTCGTCGTGCTCGCCGGCTGTTCGGCGCTCGCCGACTTCGGGGGGAACAGCGATCCCGGCTCTCCGTTGACCTTCGAGAACGCCACGGCGGAAGCCGGCGTTGCCTATCAGGGTACCGGGGAGGGGGTCGGTGCCGGCGACAACGGCATCCACGCGACCGACGTGAACAACGACGGCTGGACCGACCTGCTCGCCGTCGGCGGCGATCGTCCCGCGCTGTTTCTCAACGACGGTGGCAGCTTCGAGCGACGAAGCGGGTTCCCGAACGTCAGCGCGCAGCCGAAGAGCGCGTCCGTCGTCGACTACGACGGCGACGGGTGGGACGACGTCCTCCTCTTCGTCCCCGGCGACCGCCCGATCGTCCTGCACAACGACGGCGGCGATTTCGAGCGAGCCGAATCGTCGCTCGGGCTCGGCACCCTGACGTACCCGCTCGGCGCGACGACGGCGGACTACGACGGTGACGGGGACCGAGACCTGCTCGTCTACCAGTCGGGCAACTGGGCCAACGGGCTGCCGGAGGGCCACGGCAGCACCACCAAGCAGATCGAGGCGGACAACGGCAACCCGAACGTCCTGTACGAGAACACGGGGAAATCCGGCTCCGACCGGTTCGTGCGGGCCACGGACGCCGGTCTGGCGGGGAATCGATGGAGCCTCGCCGCCAGTTTCGTCGATCTGACGGGCGACGGCCGGCCCGACATCCACGTCGCGAACGACTACAACACCGACGTGGTGTACGTCAACCAGGGAGATGGCACGTTCAGGAAGAACCTCCTGGGGGGAACGACGGCGCGAAACGGGATGTCCTCGGAGGTGGCCGACGTCACGGGGGACGGCCGACCCGACATCTTCGTGACGAACATCTATCTCCCGCTGGAAGAGAACAGAGAGGAGATGGGCCGCGCCCGCTACAAGCAGATCGAGCGCCTGTTCAACTACGTCGTCCACTCGGGCCGGACGAAGGGGAACACCCTCCTGGTCAACCAGGGCAACGGCACGTTCGTCGGCAAGGCACCGGAGTACAACGTCCAGCACGGGGGGTGGGGCTGGGCCGCGTCGATGACCGACTTCGACAGCGACGGCGATCGCGACCTGATCCACGCGACTCAGGCGCTCGTGCGGATCAACCGCAGCGACCCCGTGTGGACGCTCCCGATGGTCTGGCAGCGAAACGAGACCGGGTTCTCCCGCGTCGACAAGCGCGTCCACGGGATGGCCGAGCACAACTCCCGCGGGATGACCACGCTGGACTACGATCACGACGGCGACGTCGACCTCGTGATGGCAGCGTACGACGGACCGACCGTCGTGTACGAGAACACGGTTGAGGGTGGTCACGCCATCCAGTTCGAGGTCGTCGACGAGTCCGGCGCAACGGCACTCGGCGCGACGGTCACCGTGGAGGCGAACGGGGAACGGATGGCGACCGTCTACCAGACCGACGAGAACGACTTCTTCTCACAGGAGAGCCGTACCGAACACGTCGGCCTCGGGCAGGCGACGTCGGCCACGCTGACAGTCACGTGGCCGGACGGAACGCGAAAGAGTGTCGAAGTCGATGCCGGGGACCGCCTCCGCATCGCGAAAAGCGGTGTCACGACCTCGGACGACGGTTCCTGATCGGGAGGCCCTGAAGATTGGGATCGTCGCTCGCGTGGATTGATCGGAGACGTAGACGGTTGTTCGAACGTCCACCCAGTATGGTGTCACCCTCCCGTTCAACGGAGGTTCGAGGAATAGCCGATCAGGTTGAGGAACAGGATTCCGACGATACAGTACAGTATCGCGGTCGCACCCCAGATACCCAACATGCCCGAAATCTCCCCCTGAACCACTACATTGACCAGCGGGATGTACGGCCCAACTGCGCCCAGCACGAGAAGCAGGCCGCCGAGGAAACCGATGAACAACAGGAACGAAGACCGTATCGCGATGAGAACGCCGGCTGCTTTCCGAAACACCGTGTTGACGCTGGACCGGTCCTTTGCGTCGTTCTCCAGACTCATGAGAACACGTTCGTCCAATCCATACTAAAGCGTTTCGGCGAGCGATGCCGAACGCCCCGACCACGCCAGCGCGCGGACCGGACTCGGCTCGGCTTTGATCGCTTCGCCCGCCTCGATGATCGACGTGACGTAAGCGTAGTCGTGGAGCACGATCACCGACAAGAACGCGCCGTCAGAGAAAGCCTCCTCTGGTTGTTCTCTCCGACGGCACTGTAGCACGGATCGGGGCAGGTCGCACACGTCCGCAGAAACACCGTGACTCATCCGGCGGCCTTGTCAGGCCGCACGGTCGTGCGTGTTCGTGAAGCTCCTGTCTCCACCAGTAGTCGTAGTGTTCAAAACAGACCGCCCCTTCCCGTCCGTATGGACACGGAGCGAGCAGTGTACGTCCAGCGGATCGACCCCGAACACAGAGACGAGTACCTCGGGGCCCACGAGAACGTTCCCGAAGAGGTTTCGGCGGCCATGGAGCGGGGCGGTGTCACGGAGTTCGAACTCTACGTCCGTGACGACCTCGCTGTTTGCGTCCTCGAGGCCCGCGATATCGACGCCTATCTGGACGAGATCGACGACGACGAGACCGTCGAGGAGTGGGAACGTCGCGTCGCACAGTTCAAGCGCGAGGGCGTAGACGTCGACGATCGAGAAGAGCCGATCCCGTTCATGGAACGCATCTGGACGCTCAGGAACGGCTCCGAGAGGTAGGACGGGACGAAGTACCACCGATCGAGTATCGGCTGCAATCACGACGGTCGTAGCTGCCGGA
Organism: Halococcus agarilyticus; assembly: GCF_000334895.1. Classification (NCBI taxonomy): domain Archaea; kingdom Methanobacteriati; phylum Methanobacteriota; class Halobacteria; order Halobacteriales; family Halococcaceae; genus Halococcus; species Halococcus agarilyticus. The sequence continues at coordinate 314,991 of NZ_BAFM01000001.1, forward strand.
CGACAGTGGCCTGGAAAAGACACATATACCTCTGTGCAGAAGGGTGCGGAAATGGGACTGACGTTCAGAGGGTTCCGGCGGGAGAACGGGCAAATCGGCGTGAGGAATCACGTAGCAATCATTCCAACGTCCGTCGCATCGTCGAGCGTCGCCCGGGCGATCTCGGGATCGGTAGGCGAGTGGGCGCGAGCCACACCCCACCAGATGGGGACGAGCCAACCGGCGGTGACGAGAGAACAGACGACACGGACGCTTGCCGGCATCGGTCGCAACCCGAACGTCGGTGCTGCACTCGTCGTAGAACTCGGGACGGAGGACATCGAGGCCGAGGCGCTGGCCGACGACATCGCGACCACGGGGAAACCGGTCGAAACGCTCTCGATCCGCGATGTCGGCGGAACACGCCCTGCGGTCGACGAGGGCATCGCTGTCGCGCGGCAGTTGAACGACGAGATCAGCAGCGTGAGACGGGAGGCGGCGGACGTGTCGGAGCTCGTCTTCGGGATCGAATGTGGCGGCAGCGACGCGACCTCGGGGATCGCCTCGAACCCGGCCTGTGGCAACGCGGCGGATCGGCTGGTCGAACACGGTGGCACGGCGTGTTTCAGCGAGACGCCCGAGTTCATCGGCGCCGAGCACATCCTCGCGGATCGCTGTGTCAGCGACGAACTCGCGGACCGGCTCCTGGACTACGTCGACCAGCGCGAGGCGATGGCGGATCTGATGGGTGTGGATTTCCGGGGTGCACAGCCCACACCCGGGAATCAAGAGGGGGGGCTCACGACCATCGAGGAGAAGAGTCTCGGCGCTATCGCCAAAGGGGGAACGAGCCCGGTCCAGGATATCGTCCCCTACGGTTCGGCCCTCCCCGCGGGTGAAGGCCTCGTACTGATGGACACGCCGGGATACGATGTCGAGAGCGTCGTCGGCATGGTCGCAGGTGGAGCACAGGTGATCGCGTTCACCACCGGACGAGGGAGCACGACTGGCAATCCGATCGCGCCGGTCATCAAGGTAACCGGCAACCCGAAGACGTGGGAAGGGATGGAGAACAACATGGACGTCGACGTCAGCACCGTCTTCGAGGGCGACTCGATTGAGGCCGCAGGGGAGAGGGTGTTCGACGAGCTCCTCGCAGTCGCCGACGGCACCCACACGGAAGCCGAGGTTCGCCGCCTGGAGGAGTTCGCGATAAACGAGATCCAGACGAACGAGATCGCAGAGCTGGAGGTCCGAACGTGAAGGGGATCGTACTGGACGACGACGGGCTCTTGTTGAGTGAGAACGACAACGTCGCGACGGCGATATCCGATCTCGACGAGGCGCGGACTGTCGCGCTCGACGACCACCCTCGTCCGGCGACCGTCGGGGATACCATCGATCTCTCGGAGGGTATCCCGTTCGGTCACAAGTTCGCGACCGAACCAGTGAAAGAAGGCGAGCCGGTTCTCAAATACGGGGAGAAAATTGGAGTGGCGACCGACGACATCGACACCGGCGACTGGGTTCACACGCACAACTGTGAGAGTACCCGCGGTCGCGGTGACCTCTCGAGGACTCACGAACGGACGTCGACGGCAACGGAGGTGGAACGATGAACACGCGCATCTCCGACTCGACCGACGAGATGGCGGACGAGGACTCGGAGCGCTCCGAGGTCCCGTTCACCGGGTACCGACGCAACGATGGCCGAATCGGGGTCCGAAACCAGGTGCTGGTGCTGCCCTCGGTCATCTGCTCGCACGTGGTCGCGGAGGAGATCGCAGATCGGTCGGGGAACGCCGTGGCGGCTTCGCACGACCACGGCTGTGGACAGCTCGGCGCGGACAACGAGCAGACCGAGGCCGTGCTGGAGGGCGTCGCGGCCAACCCCAACATCGCAGGGGCGGTCGTCGTTGGACTCGGCTGTGAGGAAGTACAGAGCAACGACGTCGCCGCGGCGCTTGATTCCCGCGGCGTGCCTGTTCGGGAGGTCGTCATTCAGGAGGCCGGCGGTACCGACGCCTGCATCGAACGTGGGGTCGAGGCAGTCGCGGAACTCGGCCGCCACGCGGAGGAGGCGAAGTCGGAGCCCGGGACGATAGCCGAACTGACGGTCGGAGTCGTCGGCGATCTCAACGAATCGTCGATCGAGCATGCGGACCCGCTCGTGGCGCAGCTGGTGAACCGCGTCGTTTCCGCTGGAGGGCGCGTCGTCGTCGCGGGCACCGAACGGTTCGTCGCACATCCCGAAGAAACCACGTCCGACACCGTTCCAGCCGCGGGAGCCGACATCGAGGCGCTCGTCGAACGTCACGGGAACCAACCCGCTCGGGCGAGCAGTACCGCCTCGCGCGCCCGCGAACTATCGTACGAGGCCTGCACGCGAGTCGTTGGCGACCGACGGATCCGGGCGGTCGCGCCGTACGGACGGAGCCCCGGGATCGATTCGGGTGTCGTGCTGGTCGACGCGCCATCGCGCTTCGAGGAGGCCGCGACCGCACTGGCGGCGTCAGGTGCCCAAATCGTCGTCCACGTGACCGGTGACGGCATCCCCGCCGGACACCCTATCGTGCCAGTCCTGAAGATCAGCGGCGACACCGAGACCGTCGCGGCGCTTCCGGACGATATCGACCTCGACGCGACCAGTTCGACGGGAGAGGACCTGTTCCGAGCGGTCCGGTCGGCGATCGACGGAAGCCCCGTGAGCGCGGAGCGTCACGGACTCACGGAGTTCGCGATAACTCGCGTCGGTCCGTCCATGTGAACACTCCCGTCCGCCGGAGCGTTCTGCTCCGAGCCCGGGGTACCCGTGATTATTTACGTATGGTATGCCACCGCGGGGTATGGCGCTGTTCAGTAGCCGGGAGAAACGCGAGTTGAAGCGAAACGGTTTCGTAGTCAAACACGACGTCATCGATGAAGAAACGATAGCAGCGGCACAGGACGCCTTCTGGAGCGGGGTTCCCTTCGACCGCGACGACTACGATGCACTGGTGGACGCGCCCGAACGGTTCGAGAACGCGTGGGAGCACATTCAGGACCCAGAGCCCTTCGTCTCGCTCAACGAGCAGTTGCTGCCGTACGCCGAGGAACTCGCCGGAGAGGGAGCTCTCCTGGACCCTGGCGAGAGCATTCAGGTCACGCCACGCTTCCCGAACGGAGAACTGCGCGAGACGGGCGATCTTCCGTCCTTGCACCGTGAAAGCGGACATATCGACGGATACGGTCCACAGTTCGATGCGACACACGAGGTCGGCTACCACACCGTGATGACGTCCGTGTATCTCGAGGGAGTGCAACCCCGTGGTGGCGGGTTCACCGTCTGGCCGGGCTCTCACTGGTACGCGGGAGAGTACTACAGCGACCACCACCTCGAGAGTCTCGTCGACGACCCCTCACTGCCTGCGTACGAGGACGGGGAGTGGGACCGATGCGGCGATCTCGCCCAGCAGATGGACCCACTGGAGATATACGGTGACGCCGGAACCACCGTGTTTTGGCACCAGAACCTGCTGCACTGTGGCGGGATCAACCGGAGTCCGAACGTTCGACTCGCGGCGATCCAGCGGTTCCAGCGGAGAGACGCAGACGACATCAAGCGTGACGCGTACGCGAACCCGTGGAAGTACTGGGAAGGGATGGAAGACGTCGAAATTCCGTAGGCCGCTGACGGTCGCCATCGTCGACGACTCGATCCGGTGCTGTGCCGTGATCGAACTGTCGCACAAAACCGCTTGTCCCCGGCGCACGCGGTCGCGCTCTCGTGGAGAGCAAGGACACCATCGGCATCGGTTAGCACGCTATCACCTGTGGTATCGGTTGGACAGCTGTTTGGCTTCACGTGGAGTGTGAAGCAGGTGGCTCCACCGGTGGCTTCATACTGCGGGACCGCGAGACGAGCCGTATGGTCGGTTACGTCGAATTCGATTACAGTGGCGAATCAGCGATCGTAACTGGTTCGACGAAAGGGATCGGTCGTGGTATCGCTGAAGCGCTCGCAGAAGCGGGCGCGAACGTCCTCGTCAACTCCCGGACGGAAGGGGACGTGACTGACGTTGCCGCGGACCTGAACGAACGAAGCGACGGCGAAGTCATCGGCGTCGCCGCCGACATGGCGGTGCCCGAGGACATCGAAAAACTCGTCGAGACAGCCATCGATACCTTCGGTGAGATCGACTTGCTGGTGAACAACGCAGCAGTCTGGCCCCGAGAAGAATCCCTGGTCGGAGCCTCGATCGAGGACTGGGAGTTCGCCATGGACGTGAACGTCCGCGCTCAGTATTACGCGTCGAAGCTCGCCGCGGAACACATGATCGAGGAGGGGATCGAGGGATCGATCGTCAATCACACGAGTCAAACCGGCGACCGGCGGACCGGAGATCGCGGCTTCTACGGCGTCTCGAAGACATCGATCAACGGCCTCACGTGGCGAATGGCACACGAGCTTGCGGAGCACGGTATCCGGATGAACGCCGTTTCGACGGACGTGACCGAGACCTATCAACTCCGACACGAGGCCGAAATGATGGCCGAGGACGACCCCGACCGGAAAGCCGAGGACGTACTCGACGAATGGGGCAGGACACGTCCGATCGGTCGGCTTGGCCGGCCCGAGGACCTGGCGAACGCTGTAATGTACCTTGCCAGCGACGGTGCGTCGTACGTCGTCGGCGCTGTTCTTCGGGTGAGCGGCGGCGGAAACCTCGAGTGAACTCGTGCGGTTTATCGATACACACACCTACACGTGGGGTGGTGACACGGACGAACTTCCGTGACAAAGCGAGATACTCCCGCCGACGTGGAGCGGCCCCTACACGGCTCAGGATCTCGTTGCCGACATGGATTCCGCAGGAGTCGACGAAGGCGTCATCGTCACGACGCCGCTGTACGGCCGCGGCGTACGCGCTAACGAGTACACGATGCGAGCCGTCGAGACGTTCCCCGAACGGCTGTGGGGGTCGGTCTCATGGACTTCTTCCAACGTGACCCCGACCAGGTTCGTGCGGACCTCCGACGAGTTGTTGGCCACGACCGCATGCTGGGCGTCCGGATGCACGCCTGCCTGGAGTACACCGAGTATTCGACAGATCTCGACCGAACGGCCGAGTGGATAACCGGCGCGGCCCTCGAACCGGTCTGGGAGGAAGCCGCGGCGCTCGACACCGCTGTGGAATAGCGACGGTATCGGGGGAACCTGCTCCGGATGGGGGGTTGAGTCTCTCGATCACAGTCGGAGTGTCGTACTATATCAGTACTGCCCACCGCTCGTTCCCTATTCCGCAGATATATGTACGACGCAGTCGGAAACACGGCTATGGGTTCGTCACACACACCGGACCGACTGGTCGGTGATCTCTCGGAGGAGAACGCGGACACGCCGCTGGAGGACGGAACGTGGTACACCGCGACGTCCAACGACTTCGAGATCGTCTACGACATCGAGCCCGGGTCGCTCGCGGACGCGGAGTACCTCACGTTCGACCTCCTGCTCGACGACGACACCGTCACGCGGTGGGAGCTCCGCCTCCACGAGGGCGAGAACGGACCGACGTTCCGCATGTACTACAACGCCCTCAACCAGTGTCAGGCCCGCGCACGGATCCCGCTCGCGGCGACCGATCAGAACCG